>QHUJ01000119.1 GCA_003221895.1 Gemmatimonadota bacterium
AGGATGTTGTTGGACGAAATCATCAGCAGCCGCGATTCGAGCTGAGCCTCGAACGACAGCGGCACGTGCACGGCCATCTGGTCACCGTCGAAGTCGGCGTTGAACGCGGCGCAGACGAGCGGGTGAATCCGGATCGCCTTGCCCTCGACGAGCACCGGCTCGAACGCCTGAATGCCCAGGCGGTGCAGCGTGGGCGCGCGGTTCAGCAGCACCGGATGGTCCTCGATGATCTCCTCGAGGATCTCGTACACTTCCGGCGACTCCTTCTCCACGATCTTCTTCGCCCGCTTCACCGTCTCGGCGATGCCCTTCTCCACCAGCTTGTGGATGATGAAGGGCTTGAACAGCTCGACCGCCATCGCCTTCGGCAGGCCGCACTGGTGCAGCTTGAGCTCGGGGCCGACCACGATGACGGAGCGGCCCGAGTAGTCCACGCGCTTGCCGAGCAGGTTCTGGCGGAACCGGCCCTGCTTGCCCTTCAGCATGTCGGACAGCGACTTGAGCGGGCGCTTGCCGCGTCCGCGAATCGCCTTGGAGCGACGGCCGTTGTCGAACAGCGCGTCCACCGCCTCCTGCAGCATGCGCTTTTCGTTGCGCAAGATGACTTCCGGCGCGCGGTGCAGAATCAGCTTCTGCAACCGGTTGTTCCGGTTGATCACCCGCCGGTACAGATCGTTCAAGTCGGACGTGGCGAAGCGCCCGCCGTCGAGCGGCACCAGCGGCCGCAGGTCGGGCGGAATCACCGGGACGACGTCGAGAATCATCCAGCGCGGATCGTTGCGCTGCTCGCCGGCATTGCCGGAGTTGCGCATCGCGTCCACGATCTTGAGCCGCTTCAGCATCTGCTTCTTGCGATGCTGGCTCGTCTCATTCGCCACGGTGTCACGCAGCTCGTCGGCCAGCTTGTCCACGTTGATGCGCTCGAGCAGCAAGCGGATCGCGGGAGAACCGATGTCGGCCCTGAACGCCGTGTCGCCCTCGGTCTTGGCCTTGTTGCGCAGCTCCAGGAAGCGGTCTTCATCCAGCAGCTCCCGCTCCTGGACTTCCTGTTCGCCCGGCTCGATCACCACGTAATTCGTGTAGTAGATGACGCGCTCCAGATCGCGCAGCGTCATGTCGAGCAGGTTACCCATCGGCGACGGCAGCGTCTTGAAGAACCAGATGTGCGCCACCGGCACGGCGAGCTCGATGTGACCCATGCGCTCGCGCCGCACCTTGGACAGCGTCACCTCGACGCCGCAGCGATCGCAGATCACGCCGCGATAGCGGATCCGCTTGTACTTGCCGCAGTGGCACTCCCAGTCCTTCACCGGACCGAAGATGCGCTCGCAGAACAGCCCGTCCCGTTCCGGCTTGAACGACCGGTAATTGATCGTCTCGGGCTTGGTGACTTCACCCCACGACCACCACGTGCGCTGGCCCTGGAGCTCCAGGCGCTCGCGCTCCTTGGAGTCCTTGGGGCCGCGGATCTCCTCGGGGGAGGCGATCCGGATCTGGATATAATCGAAGCTCGAGGTCTTGGCCTCGTGGCCGCTCCGGAAATCGATCACTTATTCCTCCACTTCTTCAGTAGTGCCGAGCGTCACTTTCAATCCGAGCGCCTGCAGCTCCTTCACCAGCACGTTGAAGGACTCCGGGATCCCGGGCTTCGGCAGGTTCTGCCCCTTCACGATCGCCTCGTACACACGGCTGCGGCCGTTCACGTCGTCCGACTTGACGGTCAGAATCTCCTGCAGCGTGTGCGCGGCGCCGTATGCCTCCAGCGCCCACACTTCCATCTCACCGAATCGCTGGCCGCCGAACTGCGCCTTTCCGGCGAGCGGCTGCTGTGTCACCAGCGAGTACGGCCCGATGGAGCGGGCGTGAATCTTGTCGTCCACCAGGTGCGACAGCTTCATCATGTAGATCGAGCCGACCGTCACTTCGGACGCGAACAGCTCGCCCGAGCGGCCGTCGCGCAGCCGGCATTTGCCGGCGGGCGAGAGACCGGCGGCGACCAGCAGCTCGACCGCGGCTGAATCCACATCGGCCTCCGACTTGGCGCCGAACAGCGCCGCCAGCGCGGGCCGTCCCGTCGCCTCGAGCACGTCGGCCGGCTTGTCCTTGGCCAGCACCTTCTCGACGTCCCTCAAGCCCGCCTTGAGCGACGCCTTGTCGGCGGCGGACAGGGTGCTCGCCTCCGCGGCCTCGATCCGGGCCTGATGCATCTCCTGCTCGATCCGCGCCTGGGCCAGCTCACGCTCGGCCAGCTCTTTCGCGGCGAACTTGAGGAAGTCCACCATCTGGTGTTGCAGCTCGCGCGTCTCGGCCGACACGCTGCGTCCGCCCAGCAGCTCGAGGCCTGCTGACGCGATGTTGGGCCGCGCGCCGTTCGTCGCCGGCAGCTTGCGCAAATCCGACACGATCTGATGCACGCGGGCGGTGTCGAGCTCCGGCGGGCGGACGTCGAGCTGGAGGCTCTCCGCGGCCCACAGCAGACCCGCCAGCCGCAGCAGCACTCCGATCTCCGTTTCGTTCGCGCCCTGGAAGACGGGCGTCTTGGCGTCGAAGCCGAGGAGGTGCGCCGCCCAGCCGAGGTGCGTCTCGAGGATCTGCCCGACGTTCATGCGGCTCGGGACCCCGAGGGGATTGAGCACGATGTCGACGGGCGTGCCGTTGGGGAGGAAGGGCATATCCTCTTCCGGCACGATCCGCGCGATGATGCCCTTGTTGCCGTGACGGCCCGCCATCTTGTCGCCGACCGAGATCTTCCGCTTCTCGGCGACGTACACCTTCACCAGCTGGATGACGCCCGGTGGCAGCTCGTCCGGCTGCAGAATCTTGTCGATCTGATCTTCCGACTTTTCTTCGATCTTGGCGCGCTCCGCGCTCGCCGCGTCGAGGACTGCGCGCACTTTCTCGTTCACCGACTTGTTGACGACGCGCAGCGTCTTGAGGTCCACGTCGGCGAAGTTCATCTCGCTGAGCTGCTGCCGGGTCAACTTGGTGCCGGCCGGGAGGAACTCCTCGACCGTCCCCGCCTTCAGCATCAGCCCGACTTCCTGATTCGCGAGCAGCTCCGCCAGCTCGGCGAACATCGCCTCGGAGATGCGGGCCTTCTCCTCCGTCTCGAGCCGGCGCACTTCGCCGATGCGCTCGCCGCGGTCCTTCTCGACGACCTGGTCTTCGATGCGCGAGAAGATCTTCACGTCGATGACCACGCCTTCCATCCCCGGTGGCACCTTCAGCGAGGAGTCCTTTACGTCCTTCGCCTTTTCGCCGAAGATCGCCGTGAGCAGCTTCTCCTCCGGCGACAACTCGGTCTCGCCTTTCGGCGTGATCTTACCGACGAGGATATCGCCCGCCTTCACGTGGGCGCCGATCCGCACGATCCCGCGCTCGTCGAGGTCCACCAGCGACTCCTCGGCAACGTTCGGGATTTCGCGCGTGATCTCCTCGCGACCGCGCTTGGTGTCGCGCACGTGCAGCTCGAGCTCCTGGATGTGGATCGACGAGTAGACGTCGTCCTTCACGAGGCGCTCGGAGAGCACGATCGCGTCTTCGAAGTTGTGGCCGTACCACGGCATGAACGCGACCGTGACGTTGGCGCCCAGCGCGAGATTACCGCGCTCCGTGCCCGCGCCGTCCGCGATCACCTGGCCCGCCTTCACCTTCTGGCCCATGTGCACCAGGGGCCGCTGGTTGATCGCGGTGTCCTGGTTGGTCCGCCAGAACTTCTTCAGGCGGTAGCGATCGTGCTGCTTGAGCCGCGCGAGCGGGTGCTCGCCATTCCCCGACTGGGTTTCATCGTCGCCCGCGTCGATGATGATCTCGTCCGCCGTCACACGGGTGATGACGCCGGCACGGCGCGCGATGACCACCGCACCGGAGTCCCTCGCGACGAGGTCCTCGAGTCCGGTGCCCACCAGCGGCGCCTGCGGGAAGAGGAGCGGCACCGACTGCCGCTGCATGTTCGAGCCCATGAGCGCGCGGTTCGCGTCGTCGTGCTCGAGGAATGGAATCAGGGCCGCGGCGATCGATACCAGCTGCTCGGGCGCCACGTCCATGAAGTCGATCCGGTTGGGCGCCAGCAACGGGTAGTCGTCCCGCTTGCGGCACAGCACCAGCTCGTCGGCGAACCGGCCGTCGGGCGTCAGGCGCGCGTTCGCCTGCGCGACCGCGTAGTCCTCTTCCTCCGACGCCGACAGCCACCGCGTTTCATCGGTGACCTTGCCGTCCTTCACCACGCGGTACGGCGTCTCGATGAAGCCCAGCTCGTTGACCCGGGCGTAGCACGACAGGCTCGTGATCAGGCCGATGTTCGGACCTTCCGGCGTCTCGATCGGGCACATCCGGCCGTACTGGCTGTAGTGCACGTCGCGGACTTCGAACCCCGCGCGCTCGCGCGTCAGGCCGCCGGGACCGAGGGCGCTCAGGCGGCGCTTGTGCGTCAGCTCGGCGAGCGGATTGGTCTGATCCATGAACTGCGACAGCTGCGAGCTGCCGAAGAACGCCTGGATTACAGCGCTCACCGTGCGCGCGTTGACCAGATCGTCGAGCGTGATGCGCTCGGGATCGTTGTTGATGCTCATCCGCTCCTTGATGAGCCGCGCCATGCGGGAGAGACCGACCGAGAACTGGTTGGCGATCAGCTCGCCGACCGACCGCACCCGGCGGTTGCCGAGATGGTCGATGTCGTCGGTGTAGCCGCGGCCTTCCGACAGCTCGATCAGGTAGCGGATGATCGCGACGAAGTCGTCCTCGGTGAGGACGGTGTGATCCTTCGCCACGTTCACCTTGAGCCGCTGGTTGATCTTGTAGCGGCCCACCTTGCCCAGGTCGTAGCGCTTGGGATGGAAGAACAGCCGCTTCAGCGCTTCCCGGGCGGTCTCGAGGTTCGGCGCCTCGCCGGGACGCAGCAGGGTGTAGATCTGCGCCAGCGCCTCGGCTTCCGAGTGCGTCGGATCCTTGGCGAGCGTGTTCTTGATGAGCGGCGACTCGCTCCGGCCGGGGGGCAGGAGCACGTCGACCTTCGTCACACCGGCCTTGAGCAGCTTCTTCTTGAGTGTGTCCGACAGCTCGCGCCCCGCCTCGCCGACGACTTCACCGTCGGAATCGGCCACGTCGAACGCGAGCACGTACTTGCTGGGCGTCTGCTGCGTGGTGGTCGGCTGGGCGTCCTCGCGCAGGTCGAGCGAGGTGTAGCCCGCGAACACGCGCACCGCGGTGATGCCGGCGCGCCGGAACGCATTGAACCGCTCCAGCGTCAGCTCGTCGCCGACGCGGGCGAGTGGGTCGCCCTTCTTGTTCTCCGGATCCGGAACGTCGACCGCCAGCAGCGTGCCGAGCACCTCGCGCTTCTGCGCGCGGCCCTCGAGCTTGCCGGTGATGTCGATTTCCTTCAGCGCGTAGAACAGCTTGAGAACGTCCGCGTTCGTTCCGTACCCGAAGGCCCGAAGCAGCGCGGTCGCCGGGAATTTCTTCTTCTTGTCGATGTGGACGTAGATCACATCGTGAATGTCGACCGTGAACTCGACCCACGAGCCCCGGAACGGGATGATGCGCGCCGAAAAGAGGCGCTGGCCGTTCGGGTGGATGCTCTCCTCGAACACGACGCCCGGCGAGCGGTGCAGCTGCGACACGATGACGCGCTCGGCGCCGTTGATCACGAACGTGCCCAGCGGCGTGAGAATCGGCAGCTCGCCGAGATAGACTTCCTTCTCGATGATGTTCTTGGGCCGCTTGGTCTTCGTGACCTCGCCGACCTCTTCCATCACCACGAGCTGCAGCGTCGCCTTGAGCGGCACCGAGTACGTCATGTCGCGCTCGATGCACTCCTCGACGGTGTACTTCGCCTCTCCGAGCGCGTACTTCACGAACTCGAGCGAGTAGTTGTTGTTGACGTCCTGGATCGGGAACAGGTCCTTGAAGACCCGCTCCAGTCCCACGTCGGAGCGCACGCCGTCCTTGCCGTCCGGCTGGAGCAGGGACTGGAACGCGCGCGTCTGAATATCCAGGAGATGGGGCATCGGCATCCCCGTCTCCAGCTTTGCGAATGAAAGATGTGGTGACGTCTTCGTAGTCATGTCACTCCCCAGGCAATGCAAAAGGACCAGCTTCCCCCGTTCCGTACGTCGGCACGGGGGCGAGCGTTGGCGCTCCGAAAGAGCAGGTTGTAGTCAGTCCGTGCATGTCGTAGAACCGAAGCGAGACTCGGGTTTGCCCACGAACCCCTATGGCTCGGGGCCTCCGCGAGGCTACTTCAGTTCGACGACCGCACCCTGCGCTTCGAGCTTCTTTTTGATTTCTTCAGCTTCCTGCTTGGTCACGCCTTCCTTTACCGTTCCGGGCGCGCCTTCGACCAGATCCTTCGCCTCTTTCAGACCGAGGCTCGTGATCGCCCGAACCTCCTTGATCACCTGAATCTTCTTCTCCCCGCCCGACTTGAGGACGACGGTGAACTCCGTCTTCTCCTCGACCGCCGGGGCCGCAGCCGCCGCTCCGGCAGCACCTGCACCCGCGGGTGCCGCGGCCGGAGCAGCAATCGTGACACCGAACTTGCCCTTGAACGCCTCGATCAGCTCAGCCAGCTCGAACACCGACATGTTGCCGATGGCCTCGAGGATATCGTCCTTACTCATCGTCTGCGTTGCCATTGTGTTCTCCCTAGCTCTGTGAAGAGGCTGCGCTCGCGGCGCGCTGATCCTTCAGCGCCTCGAGGGCGCCGACCATCGAGTACAGCAATCCGTTCAACACTCCCAGGAACCCGGCCATCGGCGCCTGCAGCGCCCCACCGAGCTGCGCCAGGAGCTGCGTCTTTGACGGCAACGCGGCGAGATGCTTCACCTGCGCCTGCGTGACCGCCTTGCCTTCGACCAGTCCGACCTTGATCGCCGGCTTCTCGAATTCCTTGGCGAAATCCGTCAGCACCTTCGCGGCGCCGACCGGATCCGCCCCGGCCAGCACCAGCGCCGTCGGCCCGGCCAGGAACGACTCGAGCCCGCCGTCCTTCAGCTGCTTCTCGCTCAACGCGCGCCGCGCCAGGGTGTTCTTGACGACCACGTACTCCACGCCGACCGCCCGCAGGCGCCGGCGCAGATCCGTGATGTTGGCCACGTTGAGTCCGGTGAAGTCGGTGACGTAGATCGTCTGCGACTTGCCGACTTGCTCCGCCAGCGTCGTGACCATCTCCTGTTTCTGCGCTTTCGTGCGGTTCATACGTGGTACCCTGCCGGATCAACCCGCACGCCCGGCCCCATGGTGCTCGAGACCGTGACCGAGCGGATGTAATGACCCTTGGCAGCGGAGGGCTTCGCCTTCACGATCGCGTCCATGAAGGCCTGCAAATTGTCGGCGAGCTGCGTCGCCGCAAACGATTTCTTTCCGATCGGCGCATGCACGATGCCGCTCTTGTCGACGCGAAACTCGATCTTGCCGGCTTTCAGCTCCTTCACGGCCTTCGCCACGTCCATCGTCACGGTGCCCGCCTTCGGATTGGGCATTAGGCCGCGCGGCCCGAGGACTTTGCCGAGCGCGCCGAGCTGTCCCATCACGTCCGGAGTCGCGACGATGACGTCGGTGTCGAGCCAGCCTTCCTTGATCTTCGCGACGTACTCGACGCCGACGAAGTCCGCTCCGGCCGCTTCCGCTTCTTTCACCTTCTCCCCCTGCGCGATCACGAGCACGCGGATCTTCTTCCCCGTGCCGTGCGGCAGGGACACGGTGCCGCGCACGATCTGGTCGGCGTGCTTGGGATCGACGCCGAGGCGCACCGCCACATCGACCGACTCGTCGAACTTCGCGTAGGCCGTGCTCTTCACCTGCTCCACCGCCGCCGGCGCCGCGTAGAGCTTTCGCGGCTCGAGCGTGCCGACCGCAGCCCGGTATTTCTTGCCGTGGGTGCGCATCAGCCCTCCACCACCAGGCCCATCGAGCGCGCCGTCCCCGCGATCATGTTGATCGCGCCTTCAAGGTCGGTCGCGTTCAGGTCTTGCATCTTGATTTCGGCGATCTTCTTCAGCTGGGCCCGCGTGACCTTGCCCACCTTCTCGCGGTTCGACGTCGGCGACCCTTTCTCGATCCCCGCTTCCTTCTTCAGCAGCACGGCAGCGGGCGGCGTCTTGGTGATGAACGTGAAGGTGCGATCCTTGTAGATCGTCACGACCACGGGTGTCACCATGCCCGCCTGACTCCCGGTCTTCGCGTTGAACTGCTTCACGAATTCCATGATGTTGACGCCGTGTGGGCCGAGCGCGGTTCCCACCGGCGGCGCCGGCGTCGCCTGCCCGGCCGGCACCTGCAGCTTGACGATTGCGGTGACTGGTTTGGCCATCGGTTCCTCTATTAGCGTCCGTCAGCGACGGACTCCCACGCATTCCGTGGTTAGTGAGCCTTTAGCTGCAAATAGTCCAACTCGACAGACGTCGGTCGTCCAAACAGCGCGACCGAGACTCGCACCTTCCCCTTGTCCGGTAGGACCTCTTGGACCGTGCCACTAAAGTCCGAGAATGGTCCCTCGGTGATCTCTACGACTTGGCCCACCAAGAACGGGATAGCCTCGGTGGGCTCTTCTTCCTTGATCGCCTCTTCGACACCGAGCAACCGGTTCACCTCGTCGGGCCTGAGCGGCATCGGCAGCCGTCCCGTGCCCACGAACTTGATCACGCCCTGGATGCCGTTGATCGTGTGGATGGTTTCCTGGTTCAGATCCATCTCCACGAGCACGTACCCCGGGTAGATCTTCCGCTCGACGTTCACCTTCTTGCCGTTCTTGATCTCCACGACTTCCTGCGTGGGGACCAGGGCCTGCCGGATCGGCTTCTCCGTGTCGGGCCGGGCATCCTCGGCAATGCGCCGCGCGATCAGGTTGCGGACCTTGTTCTCATGGCCCGCCGTCGTCTGGATCGCGTACCAGCGGAGATCGGCCATTAGAACAGCTTCGCCACCAGCTTGACGAAGACCCACTGGAAGAACGAATCCATGAGTCCGATCATGACGCCCAGCACCGCGACGAAGATGATGATCACGGTGGTGGCCTTCTTCAGCTCGTCGAACGTCGGCCACGTCACTTTGCGCAGCTCGTTGCGCACGTCGCGCAAGAACTGAATGAACCGCGCGATCCGACCCGGAGGAGACCGCAGCTCACGGTCGCCGCCTGTCATGACTTCCGTTGCCATTACTTCGATTCCTTGTGCGCCTGCTGCTTGTTGCAACGCGGGCAGAACTTCTTCCACTCCGCCCGTTCCGGGTGCTTGCGCCTGTTCTTCGTCGTGAAATAGTTACGACTTTTGCAGACGGTGCACTCCATGATGATGTTCTCTCTAGGCATTCACGTCTCGTTATTTCAAGATCTTGGTAACCACACCCGCGCCAACCGTTCTACCACCTTCTCGGATGGCGAACCGCAGCTGCTCTTCCATCGCGATCGGCGTGATCAGCTCGATCGTCATCTTCGTATTGTCGCCCGGCATCACCATCTCCACGCCGCCCGGCAGCTCCACCGACCCCGTCACGTCCGTCGTCCGGAAGTAGAATTGCGGCCGGTAGCCCTTGAAGAACGGCGTGTGGCGGCCGCCTTCCTCTTTGGTCAGGACGTACACCTCGGATTCGAACTGCGTGTGCGGCTTGATCGAGCCGGGCTTCGCCAGCACCATCCCCCGCTCGATCTGGTCTTTCTCCACGCCGCGCAGCAGCAGCCCGACGTTGTCCCCCGCCTGCGCTTCGTCGAGCAGCTTGCGGAACATCTCGACCCCCGTCACGATCGTCTTCTTGTCGGTGCCGAAGCCCACCATCTCGAGCTCCTCCCCCGACTTCACCTTGCCGCGGTCCACGCGGCCCGTCGCGACCGTCCCGCGGCCCGTGATCGAAAACACGTCTTCGACCGGCATCAGGAACGGTTTATCGATCTCGCGCTTGGGAATCGGAATCGACTTATCGAGCGCATTGAGCAATTCCTCGATCTTCGCCGTCCACTGCTTGTCGCCGTCGATCGCCTTCAGGGCCGCGCCGCGGATCACGGGGACATCGTCGCCGGGGAACTGGTACTTGCTGAGGAGCTCGCGCACCTCGAGCTCGACCAGATCCAGCAGCTCGGCGTCATCCACCAGATCGCACTTGTTCAAGAACACGACGATGTAGGGCACGTTCACCTGCCGCGCGAGCAGAATGTGCTCGCGCGTCTGCGGCATCGGACCATCGACGGCGCTGACCACCAGGATCGCGCCGTCCATCTGCGCCGCGCCCGTGATCATGTTCTTCACGTAGTCGGCATGGCCCGGGCAGTCGACGTGCGCATAGTGACGCTCGGGTGTCGAGTACTCCACGTGGCTCGTCGCGATGGTCAGGATCTTGGTCGCATCGCGGCGGCCCTGTGACTCGCTGGCCTTCGCCACCTGATCGTAGCTGATGTACGTCCCGAGGCCCTTGTCGGCCGAGACCTTCGTCAGCGCGGCGGTCAGGGTCGTCTTGCCGTGGTCCACGTGACCGATCGTGCCGACGTTTACGTGCGGCTTCGTCCTTTCGAATTTGGCTTTTGCCATGATCTCCTCAAAAACGTGCGTGGTGCGTGGCGTATCTCGGTCAGCGGCGCGCAGTCCCACGCACCACTCACCACGTACCACGCACCGTTTCTCCCAGAGCTCGCGACCGGGATTGAACCGGTGACCTCGTCCTTACCAAGGACGCGCTCTACCGACTGAGCTACGCGAGCGGCGTTCGTGGCACAGAGCGGGCGACGGGGCTCGAACCCGTGACCCTCAGCTTGGAAGGCTGATGCTCTACCAACTGAGCTACGCCCGCGCGCGCCACAAAGTGGTGGGGGAAGGATTCGAACCTTCGTAGCGCTAAGCGCGGCAGATTTACAGTCTGCTCCCTTTGGCCGCTCGGGCACCCCACCGCGCCCTCGCCTCGCAACTTCCCCTGACAACAGACCCCGCGTCCGATGCGCGCGGGGTTTGTTGGTTCCTCGTTCTTCGGCAGTGAGCTGACGAAGGGACTCGAACCCTTAACCTGCTGATTACAAATCAGCTGCTCTACCATTGAGCTACGTCAGCGGTCAAGGCTGAATCCGACAGACCCGTATTTTAGATAGGGCGCGAGACTATGGCAAGGGACGGACTTCGAACGACTTAGGCCGTGTCAGCGGGCTTTCCATTTGGTGCCGAGCGGGGTGTCTTCAATATCTATCCCCTGGGCCGCCAGCTCGGCGCGGATCGCGTCGGCGGCCTTGAAATCCTTGGACTTACGGGCCTGGGCCCGCGCCGCGATACGCTCGTCGATCCAGCTGGCTGTGGCGGGGTCGACGGCGCGCCGCGTCGGCAACACGTCCAGCAATTCCTTGCCGGCCACCTGCTGGAACGCCTCGAGCGCCCGCGCCACGCTCCGCGGTGGCTCCGGTTTATCCAATTCCCGATTCGCGGCGCGCACGAACTCGAACAGCACCGCCACTGCACGCGGTGCGTTCAAGTCGTCATTCAGCGCGGTGGCCACGTCCTGCTCGAGTTTGACACTCAATCCCCCGAGCGGCCCGTCTCCCGTTTCGCGTTTTCCGCTTTCCGCAAGGCGCGCATGAAACTCGCCCAGCCTCCCCACGCCTTCGGTCGCGGCCTCGAGTGCTTCGTCGGTGAAATCGACGGACTGGCGATAGTGCGTTTGGAAGAACAAGAGTCGCAATGCGGCGGCGTCGATGCCTTGCTCCCGCAGGTCCCGCGCGGTGAGAAAATTTCCGTGACGCTTCGACATCTTCGTGCCGCGCACGTTGAGAAACTCGCCGTGCACCCAGTGCCGCGAGAATTGCTGGCCGGTCGCACCTTCTGACTGCGCGATTTCATTCTCGTGATGCGGGAAGATCAGGTCGATGCCGCCCGCATGAATGTCGAGCGTCTGCACGCCGCAGCACTGGGCGATTTCCGACAGCGACATCGCCGAGCACTCGAGATGCCAGCCGGGACGCCCGCGCCCGAACGGCGCATCCCACGCCGCGCCGACGGCCTCATCCTCGGCATCCGCTTTCTTCCAGACGGCGAAATCGCTCGGATCGCCTTTGGCGTACTCGTCGCTCGCCACCCGCGCGCCGACTTTGATCTCGCGCCGGTCGAGCTGCGACAGCCGGCCATAGGTCGGAAACTTCGCGATCGCGAAGTAGACGGAGCCATCCTCTCCTTTATATGCGACGCCGCGCTCGAGCAGCTTCGAGACGAGCGCGATCATCTGCGGCATGTACTCGGTTGCCGGTGTGTATACGTGCGCCGGCTTGATGCGCAGGTAATCGCGGTCTTCGAAAAAGGCCTTCGTGAACGGCGCGGTGTGCGCGGTCAGCTTCTTCCCGGCCTGGCGCGCGGCCTTGATGGTGCGGTCGTCCACGTCGGTGAGATTCATGATGTGGAAGACATCGTAGCCCGAGCGCTCCAGCCAGCGGCGCAGCAGATCCTCGAACAGGAAGGTGCGGAAGTTGCCGATGTGCGCGTAGTTCCAGACGGTGGGGCCACAGGTATACAGCGTCACGCGTGGCGGCGCGAGCGGCTGGAGCGGCTCGACCCGGCGGGTCAGCGTGTTGAACAACGATGGCGGTGTGTTGGGCACGGTCGGAAAAACCTAGCACCCCGCCGCAACGCGCAATAGTCAGTGCATGTCCGCGTCGTGCGCGTCGAGGACGATGTCTTCCAACGACTTCACGCGTACCCGCGATGCCCGCACGGGCAGGCGGTGAGCCCGGCACAGGGCGAGCGCGGCCTCCACCGTTCTGCCGTTCAGCGATGCCTCGATTCCGGCTTCGGTGATGCGAAAACCGGGAGGCGCCTCACGGGGGGGGGCGTCGAGAATCACTTCGAGCACGCGTTCCCCGACCAGTTCCGGCAATGGACCGGCGCGCACGATGCGCCCCTCGCGCAGGATCAACACCCGTGCGGCGAGCCGCTCCAGCGCCGCCGGATCGCGGGACGCGATCAGCACGGCGACACCGGCCGCCGCGAGTCCGGCAATCCGCCAACGCAAGTCTCGGCGTGCCGCGGCATCGAGCTCGGACAGCGTCTCGTCGAGCACCAGCACTTGGCGATGCCCCAGGGTCGCTTGAGCCAGCGCCAATCGGTGGAGATCGGTCCGGCCCAGTGCACCGACGAAGAGGTCGGCCGCTGCACCCAATCCGGATGCGTCGAATGCCTCGCGCACCAAGCGCTGCGCCGCCGGCTCGCCGGTTCCGTCGACGTGCAGCCGCGCGTAGTACATGAGCACTTCGCGCACGGTGAGCGACGGTGGAAACGCCGCCCCATCACGCGCATATCCCACGAGCCGCCGCGCCGCCGGATGCGTCGCTCGCATCCCACAGACGCGCGCTTCTCCGCGAGGAGGCTGCAGACATCCGGCCGCGATCTGGAGCAAGGTGCTCTTTCCGGCACCGGCGGGGCCGGCAATGCCGGCGATTTCTCCCGGCAGAAGCGCGAGCGACACGCCGTGCAGGCCGCGGCCGCGCCGCGATGCGCCCGGAAACCCGCATGAGACGTCGCAAAGCGTGAGCGCGTAGTCTGTCATGCGTGTGCCTTCTGACGCGCCACGACGCCGCTCGCGAGCAGAACACCGAGGCCGGTCCACGCCAGCGCGTGCAGCACTGCGCCCCAGTCACCGGTCCCGGCATCGCGGTAATGCCAGAGCGCCGGTCCCAGCTCGAGGGCGCTCGCGGCAGCGAGCCGCACGACGCCAGGATGTGCGAGTCCGACGAGCCGCTCGGGCGCCACCGTCCCGGCGACGGCTATAAAGAGGAAGAGCATCACACCGGCACCGTTTCCCACTGCCAGCACGGTCGTCAGCGCGAACGCACCGACGGCGGCGGCGGCAGTAAGCCCGGCGGCCGCGGCGGAGGCGGGTTCCCCGCTCGCCATGGCGCACAGCATGGTGAGCAGCGCGGCCGGGAGCACGATAGCCAACCAGCGCCCAGTCGCGATGGCAAGCGGTGTCGTCGGATGCGTGAGCGCGGTGGCCAGCGCCGCCCGGTCGCGCGCGTTGCCCGCCACCCAGGCCGCGCCGATGACGGCGCCGAGTGCGCCCGCCTGCAGCACCGCGGTGAGTGGCTCGAGTCCCCGTGAGCGCAACCAGATGAGCGTCACGCCGAGCACGAGCAGCGCGGCGCCGAATCGCGTGCGCACCAGGCGCGGCGATACGAGAGCAGTTTCGGCGAAGACGCGGCGCAGGAATCGCACGCCGCGAGGATAACTCAGGCAGGAGCGGCGGCCGGTACCGATCCGCCGCGGCACGCATCAAATCGTCGCGCGTGCTCCGATGATCGCGTCGACCAGGGTATCGGCCTCGAACCGGACCGGGTCCGTGGCCGGCAGCCCCGTCTCGTCCGCGGCCCGCGCGACCGCCTCACGCGCAGCGGCTTCATCCATATCGTAGGTGTTGAGACAGATCCCGATCACCCTGGTCGGATGCACGGGATGGGCGGCGCGTTCGTAGATGTCGATCATCTCGACGTACGACGGGATCTTCACCCATGGCTCGCGGCCGTGATAATCACCAATCCACTCCCGCGTCACTTGATGGCACAGGATCAGCGCGTCCGGGCAGGCGCCGTGGAGCAACCCGAGCGTGACGCCGGAGTAGCCGGGGTGAATCAAGCTTCCCTGCCCTTCGACGAGCACGATGTCGTTGTCCTTCGCTCCGTCCACCACGAGCTGCTCGGCCGCGCCGGCGATGAAGTCCGCCACGACCGCATCCACGGCGATACCCCAGCCTTCGATGAAGATGCCGGTCTGCCCCGTCGCCACGAAGCTCGTCTTGTGACCGCGCTTCACGAGCGCGTCGCGCAGCTGCAGTTGGGCGGTCATCTTGCCGACGTTGCAGTCGGTCCCGACGGCGAGCACGACGAGCGCGTCGACTTCGGCGGCGCGGCCGTCGGCGATCGGCAGATCGGGTGGCGGTTTGCGCGCATCGAGAATACGCACGCCGCGCGCGCGGGCGAGCGGTCCGAGGTCCGGGTCGTCACCGATGAACGTGTGCAGCCCGCTCCAGATCTCGAGCTTGCGCTCGATCGCGGTGCGCAGCCACGCCTTCCACTCCTCCGGCAACCGTCCCCCAGCCGGCGCGATCCCGATGAGGACCGCGGTCGCGCCTTTTCCCTGCGCGATGCCCCGCTCAAAATCGCCGACGACGGGGATGTTGCCGCCGAACCCCAGGATTTCCTGCGCCGTCTTCCCCGCCTGTTTGCGATCGAGCACGGCGACGATGCGTTCGGGGAAATAGCGAATGCACGAGTTGGCGGTCTTGGACGTGAGCGGTCCAAAATCGCCGTCGGCGATGATGAGGAAACGATGTTTCGGGGTGGTCATGGTGCCGTCGTCACGACGCGGCGCCGCTCGACGCCGGTCCACGGCTCTGTTGGCTTCAGCACCGCGGGTTTCATCCGGCCGGGCTCACCATAGACCTCGCCGTGCAGGATGTGTCTGATCAAAACCATCGTGACGCACAGCACCGGTACGGCGACGATCAATCCGATGGGGCCGAGCAATGTTCCCATCACGAGGACGCTGGCGATCGTCAGCACGGGCGGCAGCTCGACTTTGTGCTGCATGATGCGCGGCACCACGAGGTTCGCCTCGAAGACATGGACGAGAACGCCCAGGAGAATCACGAGCAGCACCTTCACCCAGTCTCCCGAGGCAACTACAAACAGCGCCGGCAACAGGGTCGATACCAGTGTCCCGAAGAAAGGCACGATCGCAACCAGCCCCGTGAAGATGCCGAACGCCAACCAGTAGGGCACGCCGAGAATCCACAGACCGACCGCGGTCAATGCGGCGAGGACCGCCATCGCGATGAGCTGTCCAACGACCCAGGCCCGCAATGTGGCCGCCGCGTCGTCGAACACACGCATCGCGATCGCGCGATGGCGCGGCGAGAACAGCGAGATCAGGCCGTCACGATATTGCGCGGGCTGGCGCGCGAGGTAGAGCGCCATCACCACGACGCTCGCGCCCTCGATGAACAGCATCCCCCCCCCGCGCACGTAGCCGAGAATCGAGCCGCTCAGAAACCCGACGGAATCGGAGACGAGTCCCGACACCACGCCGGACGAGGGATTCGCGAGGTCGGTCTGATCGAGGACGGGGTACTGGCTGGCCCAGCGCGCCAGCACGTTCTGAATGTTGCTGAGCGTCTGGGGCAATCCGCCAATGAGCGCGCGCGTCTGCTCGATAACCGGGGGAAGCAGCAGCACGCCGATTCCGGTGACCCCCGCAAGCGTCGCGATGACCGCCTCCGTGAGGCCAAGCCACCGCTTCGTCCCGAAACGCCGCTCCATCAGGTCCGTGACGGCGGAGAGGTACACCGCCAGCAGGGTGGCGAGGAAGACCAGCAACAGCACGTCGATGACCCGAAGAATGAACCAGACGACGAGGGCCGCAACGAAGAGCGCCACAACTGTGGCGCTCGACACCCTAGTGGAGGAGGGAGTCTCGGGCTTGTTCAGCTTTTCTGCTCCTGTTCCTCGTCGTCGAGCAGCTCGGCATCCTTCGCGCCTTTGCCGAGCGCCCGCGCTTCTGCCTGCGTGCCGCCCGGCAGCAGGCCCATCTTCTGCTTCAGCGCGAGCAGCTGTTGATCGGCGTCTGCCTTCACTTCGAGTCCCTGAAACTGCTTGATGAGGGAGTCGCCCGACAGATCCTCGTTGACTTCAGCCGCGGCGATGAGCTTGCGCTCTTCGTGCTCGATCTGCTCGGCCATGCGCTCGAACGTCTCGAACGCGCTCTTGTCGGAGATCGATCCCAGCGTCTCCTGAATGCGCTTGTGCGCCTCGGCCCGCTTCTGCCGCGCGATGAGGATGTTCTTCTTGCGCTTCGCTTCCTCGATCTTGTCGTTGAGCTGACGGAGCGACGCCTTGAGCTTCTCGGTTTCTTCGCGGTGCTTGATCCACGTTTCCTGCAGCTGCACCGCGCCCTGCACGTGCTCGTTGTAACGCAGCAACGCCTGCTTGGCGAGATCGTCGCGGCCTTCCTGCACCGCGAGCACGGCGCGCTTCTCCCAGTCCTCGGAGAGCTTCTTCTCCTGCTCGGCCTGCGCCGACAGGCGCTTTTCGTCGGCGATCGCGGACGCCACCTGCTGCTTGGCCCTCGCCAGCTGGGTCCGCATGTCGACGATGAGTTGTTCGAGAACCTTTTGCGGATTCTCCGCGCGCGAGATCAGGTCGTTGATGTTCGACCGGATCAGCGTGGACAGACGATCAATGATCCCCATCTAGGCTCCTGGCAATGAGCGCTCGCGCTTTTGCGCGAGCAGCCGCTCCGCAAAATCTAGCCGCTCGGCCATCTCGGCAATCTGTCCCTGCATCTCCGTCACTCTGTGCTCCAGCTCGGCCACGTGCTCGGTGTCGACCGCGGCCCCCTCGATCGGCGTGTCGCTCCACTTCCTCCGCCGATGGATGCCGGCGCGAATCCGTTCGGCGATCGCCGATACGAGATCCGACTTGAAGAACGCGTACAACACGACGCCCGCCACAACCATCCCCCCGATCATCCCGATCAGCGGAATGAGTTGATTCGGGTCAAACGGAATCATCGGCGGCGGCGCTGGTCCTTGCAAAACCACGTGCTCTCCTACGCCAAGGATGGATCGCCCGTTTCAGCGGGCAACGTCCCGGTCCTGGCTCGTCGACTTCGCGAGCAGGCGTTCGGTAAAATCTACACGCTCCGCCAGTTCCGCCACTTCCCGGCGTAATTGCTCCACGTTTTCCAGCAGCTCGGCATTCTCCTCGCCCGACCCCCCGCGCGGTGTCGGTCCATGGCGGAGGCGATCAGCGAGCGCCTGCCCTAGCGGCGAGCGAGCCAAGAGCAGGGAAAAGACACCTAACATCGCTATCACAGGTATGAAGACCCCGACCATACCGGGATTCATGGGGGCAGCCGTCCTCCCTCATTCTGCTTGGCGAGCAGCCGTTCCGCGAAATCCATGCGCTCCGCCAGCTCTGTCAGCTCCTCGCGCACCCGCTGCAGCTCGTCGAGAATCTCGTCGCGCTCGGCCGGCTCGATCCCCGGTCGCCGGTGCTCGCCGGCGATGCGCTTCGCGATCGCTGCAGCCACCGGCCGGATCACCCAGAACCCGCCGCCAAAGATGAGAAAGATCGCCGCGCCTTCTGAGGGGCTCACCGCTGTTCCGTTTTTCTCGCGAGCAGGCGCTCGGTGAAGTCAATGCGCTCGTTCAGATCGCCGAGTTCGCGGCGGGTTTGCTGCAGCTCGGCGAGCAGGTCTTCACGCAGCGCTTGCAACTCCTCCCGCACACCGGCATCCGCGCGCGGGCGAATCCGCTCCGCCAGCGCACGGATGAGCGGGAACAAAATCACGACGGCGCCGGCGACCACCGCCATCAGCGCGAATACCGAGCCGCGATCCACGGCTATCGCGCCGGCGGAAGCCGCTCGGCTTCCCGCTGCTTCGCTACCAAGCGTTCCAGAAAATCAACGCGCTCGCTCAGCTCCGCGATCTCGTGATCCGTTTGCTGCGCCTTTTGCACCACATCCTCGCGAACGCCCTGCAACTCGTCGTGGACGCCGGAATCCGCGCGCCCACGGATTCGCTCGGCAAACGCCCGGATCAGCGGGTATAGCAGGATGCAGCCCCCGACGATCGACAAAGCCGTGAGAAACACGACCGCTTCGGATGGCATCAACGAGCTCCCGGCGGCGCCAGCCGCTCGGATTGCCGCTGTTTCGCGACCAACCGCTCCAGGAAGTCCACGCGCTCACCCAGCTCACTGACCTGCTGCTCGACGTGTCGTAGCTCGTCGACTTCACGGCGCAGGTCCCGCACGTCCTCCGCGGTTTCCTCATCGGCGCCCGTCGCGGACTTCTTGCCGAGAATCCGCGCCGCGATCGCCTTACCGATCGGAGTGATCGAAAACAGAATGGCGCCGCCACCCCCAAAGATCAGGACTACAGCCGCGAACGGGATGATGTCGTCGGGATTCAGTGCTCGCTCCTTGCTGCTGTTCAACCTACCGTCTAGTCCCCTGCCTGCAACACCTTCCGCAGGAACGGGCCGGTGTGCGATGAGCCGGACCGCGCCACCTTCTCCGGCGGACCTTCCGCCACCACGCGTCCACCCAGCTCGCCCCCCTCGGGGCCGAGGTCGATCACCCAGTCGGCCGTCTTGATGACGTCCAGATTGTGCTCGATGACGACGACGGTGTTGCCCTTATCCACCAACCGGTGGAGCACCTCGAGCAGCAGGCGCACGTCCTCGAAATGCAGACCGGTCGTCGGCTCATCGAGGATATACAACGTGCGACCCGTATCGCGTTTGGCGAGCTCGGTCGCGAGTTTGACGCGCTGCGCTTCGCCGCCCGACAGGGTCGTCGCCGACTGGCCAAGGTGGATGTATCCCAGACCTACGTCGTTGAGCAACTCCAGTTTCGCCCTGATGCGCGGTTGATGCTCGAAGAAATCGAGCGCGTCGGCGACGGTCAGATCGAGCACATCGGCGATCGACTTTCCCTTATAGCGGACCTCGAGCGTCTCGCGGTTGTAGCGCCGGCCCTTGCAGACCTCGCACGGGACGTAGACGTCGGGCAGGAAGTGCATCTCCACCTTCACCAGGCCGTCGCCCTGACACGCCTCGCACCGGCCCCCTTTGACGTTGAAGGAAAAGCGCCCGGGCCCATAGCCACGCAGCTTCGATTCGGGGAGGTAGGTGAACAGCTCCCGGATGGGCGTGAACAGCCCCGTGTAGGTCGCGGGGTTGGAGCGCGGCGTCCGGCCGATGGGGCTCTGGTCGATGTCGATCACCTTGTCGATGTAATCGAGTCCCTCGATCCGGTCGTGCACTCCCGGGACGACTTTGGCGCGATAGAAGTGCCGCGCCAGCGCCTGATACAGGATGTCGGTGACGAGCGTCGATTTGCCGGATCCCGACACGCCGGTCACCGCGGTAAAGAGCCCGAGAGGGAATTCGACGGTCAGGTTCTTGAGATTATGGTGGCGCGCGCCGACGACGCGCAGCAGCCGATCGGCATGGGCGATGCGGCGACGCGGTGGAACAGGGATCCGGAGCTCGCCGCGCAGATAGCGCGCGGTGAGTGAGTCGCGGTGCCGCAGCACCTCGTCGAGCGGTCCGGCCGCCACGACCTCGCCCCCATGACGGCCCGCGCGCGGACCGAGATCCACGACGTAATCCGCGGAGCGAATCGTCTCTTCATCGTGCTCTACGACAAGCACCGTGTTGCCCAGATCGCGCAGCTCCTTCAACGTCGCCAGCAGGCGCGCATTGTCGCGCTGGTGCAGCCCGATCGAGGGCTCGTCGAGGATGTAGAGCACGCCGACCAGCCGGCTGCCGATCTGCGTCGCGAGCCGAATCCGTTGGGCCTCGCCGCCCGAGAGGGTCGCCGCGGAACGGTCCAGGGTGAGGTAATCGAGGCCGACGTCTACGAGAAAGCGCAGCCGGTCCACGACTTCCTTGAGGATCGGTTGCGCGATCTCGGGATCGAGTCCCACGCGGCCATTGCTGCGCAGCGGGATCCGTGAGAAGAATTCGAGCGCCTCGCGCACCGGCAGCGCGACGACGTCGCCGATGCTCTTGCCGGCCACGAGGACGGACAGGCTCTCCGGCTTGAGGCGCCGGCCCCCGCAGGTCGGACAGGGCTGCTCCACCATGTACTGCTCGAGCTGCTCGCGGATTGCGTCTGACGACGTTTCGCGATAGCGCTTTTCGACGTGATCGAGTACGCCTTTCCAACCCGACTCGTACGACCCATGCCAGCGTTCGCTGTCGTACTGATACGTGATCGTTTTGCCGGGTGCGCCCTTCAGCAGAATCTTCTGCACGGCCGGCGACAAGTCGCGCCACGCCGTATTGAGATCGAACTTGTAGGCGCGCGCCAGCGCCGGGAGGACCACCTTCCGCAGATAGCCGCTCGGCTCACCCCAGGGCAGCACCACGCCCTCAAGAATTGAGAGGCTGTGATCGCCGAGCACGAGATCCTCGTTGACTTCGCGCCGCGTCCCCAATCCCGAGCAGTCCGGACACGCGCCGTACGGGGAGTTGAAGGAGAACTGTCGCGGCTCGAGCTCCGGCAGTGACAGGCCGCACTTGGGACAGGCGTAGCGCTCGGAGAATAGTCGCGACCGCGGGCTCCCGGTCTGTCGTACGACTTCCACAACGCCCTCGGCCGCCTTGAGCGCGGTCTCGATCGAATCCGCAAGCCGGCCGCGATCGGCGGGACGCACCACCAGCCGGTCGACCACCACCGCGATGTCGTGATTCTGACGGCGGTTCAGCTTCGGAACGTCGGAGAGGTCGTACGTCTCGCCGTTGATGCGCGCGCGCACGAACCCCTGTTTGCGCATCGCCTCAAAGACGTCGCGGAACTCACCCTTTCGGCCACGAACCAGCGGGGCGAGGACCTCAATCTTGGTACCCTCCGGCCAGTCGAGCACCAGGTCTGTGATCTGCGACGCCGACTGCCGCTCCACCGGTGACCCATCGTTAGGGCAATGCGGGGTACCCGTGCGAGCCCACAGCAGGCGGAGATAGTCGTAGACCTCGGTGATCGTGCCGACGGTCGAGCGGGGATTCGCGCCGGCGGTCTTCTGCTCGATGGAAATCGCCGGAGAGAGGCCCTCGATGGCATCGACATCGGGCTTGTCCATGAGACCGAGGAACTGACGCGCATAAGCGGAGAGCGATTCGACGTAGCGACGCTGCCCCTCAGCGTAGATCGTGTCGAATGCCAGCGACGACTTGCCCGATCCGGACAGCCCCGTGATCACGACCAGGGCATTCCTGGGCAGCTCGACGTCGATGTTCTTGAGATTGTGTTCGCGTGCTCCGCGAACGATGAGGGCGTCACCCGGCATAGACCCGTAGCCTAGACCGGCCAATGGCTTGCGGTCAACTCTCCACTTTCCTACGTTAGCATCCCTCAAATGGCCACGGATGCGCTGGTCGTCCTGACGACGCTCGGATCCACCGGCGACGCGCGAACGCTGGTCCGCGGCCTGGTCGAAGAGCGCCTCGTCGCCTGCGGCACCGTGCTGCCGGCTGCGTCGATCTATCGGTGGGAGGGCGCCGTACATGAGGAAGAGGAGGTTGTGGTCTTGCTGAAAACCGATGCCTCCAAATGGGATGCGCTGGCCGCTGCCGTGCACGAGCGGCATCCCTATAAAGTTCCTGAGCTGCTCGCGTTCCCTGCCGAGGCAGGCTCCCCAGCGTACCTGTCATGGTTGAAGGGGTCGGTGGCGCCATGAACAACCAGTCGGATCGCGGGGGCAACCCCAAGCGTGAGCGGCGCTGGCAAACATCGCAGGAGCGTGCGCGCGTCGCTGCCGAGCTGATCGAGGAAGCGGAATCGCTCACGCAGACCGGAGCCATCGCGAGTCCGAATGACGTGGCACGCGATCGCCAACCGCCGCCCATTCGCGTCGCGCCACTGGCGACTCCGGCTCCCCGGGCAAAGCTCGACCAGGAAGCGACGCCTCCAGCGCCGAGTGAGGAGCCGACCGCTCCACCACCTCCTCCTCCTCCAGCCTCTACCAACGTCTCGGAGCCGCAGGCTCCGGTGTCCGACGATCCTTTGTATGTGGCGGCACGCGAGGCGAGCGAGCGCGGCGAGGTCGAGCGCGCGGCGGCGTCGTACCGCGACCTGCTCGCGCGCGATCCGAAGCACGTGAAGGCGCGCAACAACCTGGCGCTCATCCTCGACTCGCGCGGCGATCGCGACGGCGCGCTCGCCGAGCTCGATCGCGCGCTGGAGATCGAGCCGGATAATGCCGCGCTCTTGCTCAACCGCGCCGCGCTGCTCGGCGCGAGCGTACGCTACGCGGCCGCACAGCGCGATCTGCAGCGCCTGCTGCGGGCCGATCCGACCAACGTCGAAGCCCTGTTCAATCTGGGCATCGTGCTGACGCGGCGTGGCATGTGGCGCGAAGGGATCGACCAGCTGCGGCGCGCCGTCGAGCTGGAGCCGGGCCGGGCCGCGGCGTGGTACTATCTCGGCGAAGCGTTGAACCACATGGACGACCTCAACGGGGCGCTGGCCGCCTATGAGCGGGCGGTCGAGATCCAACCGGCGAATCCCAAGGCCCTGTACGGCATCGGCAAGATCCTCGACCGGTTGAACCGGCCCGATGAAGCCACGGCGATGTATCGCCGCTCCCGGGAAATGACCGGGAGGTGATTCGCGTAGTCGTGGACGATCTGGCGACGTTTGCCGCCGATGCGATCGTCCGTCCCGCCACTACTCGACTCGACCCTACGGCTGCAGCGCTGCGTCGCCTGGAGATTCTCGGCGGCGAGGACTTCCAGAACAAGATTCGCTTGAGTCGTGAGCTGGCCGTCGGCGCGGCGGTGGTCACGGCGGCCGGCGGCGATTTGCCCTCCGAATTCGTCATTCATGCCGTGATCCGCAGTGAAGTCGAGCCGGTCACGCGCGGCAACGTCGCGCGGGCCTGGCTGTCGGTGCTGCATCAGGCACAGGAGTGGCAGTTCAACCACCTCAGCGCGCCACCGCTCGGGACGGGCGCCGGGAATCTCGCCCTCGAGGATGCCGCCGAGATCATGGCGACGGTCCTGCACGCCCATCACGGGAGCGCGCAGTTTCCGGCTGATGTCTCGTTCGTGGTTGAGCGGCCCGAGGATCAGCAGGTGTTCGAGGCCGCGCTGCAGCGGGCCGTCTCGTGACGCGCAAGCATTGGGTGATCGCGATTCTCATCGCGTGGGCGCTCTCACTCGGCTGGCTCGTGAAGCGCGAGGTGTTCCGCCCGACGGGCGCCCGGCTGGCTGAGGCCGCGCTCGCCGTTCCGCCGGGCGCACTGTTTTACCGGCTCGACGTCGGCGACCAACAAGTCGGCTACTCCTCCACGACCATCGACACGCTGAGCAACGCGATCCGCGTCGAGAACGTCGTCGTGCTCGATGTCCCCGCGCTGGGTGCGCTGCATCGCACGACCGCGCGCAGCGTGACGATGCTGTCGCGCTCGCTGCGGGTGCAGAGCGTCGAAGCCACGTTCGATGGCGATCTCGGTCAATTCGCAGCCCACGGCCGCGTGTTCGGCGACACGGTACTGTCGGTCGCCATCGTCTCCGCGGGCGACTCGCAGATGACCACGATCCCGCTGCAGGGCCCGATCACGCTGCCCGCGCTGTTGCCGCTGCGGCTCGCGTTCGGCGGAGAGCTGAAATCGGGGCGCTCGTATACCGCGCGCCTGTTCGATCCGCTCCTGCTGACCGGCCGCGACGTCACCGCGCGGGTAGCCGCGGAGTCGACGCTGGTGGTATCCGACAGCGCGGATCTCGATTCGACGACGATGACCTGGGTGCCGGAGCACTACGACACGGTCCGCGCGTTTCGCATCGACCACGACGCCACCGGCGTTCCGACCCGCAGCTGGATCGACGCTCAGGGCCGCATCGTGGCCGCCACCACCGAGCCGGGCTTCGACATGGAGCGCGGGGCGTTCGAGATCGTGTACGAGAACTACAGGCATCGCGACACCGCGCGGGTCGCGCGCGCGAGCAGCGCTCCCGCGTTGGGCGACATCGTGCCGCTGACGGCGCTGGCGGCAGGTGTGAAGAGCGATCCCGTTCCGCGCCCGCGTCTGCTCGTCAGAAGGAACGGCCGCGACACCCTCGACATCCGCCAGGCGGACGCGCCGCAGGCCAATGCGGCTCCGTATCGACTCCCTGCGCGCGACACGGCACTGGCGCGCTGGCTCACGCCCGAGCCGTTGATTCAGAGCCACGACCCGCGTATTGCCGCGGAGGCGCGCCAGATCATCCAGCGCGAGCGCAGCCCCACCCGCGTGGCGGCCCTGCTCACGCATTGGGTCCACGGCTCGGTGCGACGCGCGATTCCCCACCCCGGCAGCGCGCCGAGCGCGGTAAGAGTGCTCGAGAACCCAAGCGGCGACTGCAATGAATTCACGACGCTGTATGTGGCGCTCGCGCGGTCGGCGGGACTCCCCGCCCGCACCGTGTCTGGCCTGCTGTATGTGAACGGCCGCTTCTACTATCACGCCTGGCCGGAGATTTACCTCAACGATTGGATCGCGGTCGACCCGATGTTCGATCAATTCCCAGCCGATGCCGCGCATCTGCGTATCGCGGTCGGCGGGCTCGCTCGGCAGGTCGAGCTGATTCCGCTGATCGGCCGGCTCAAGCTCGAGGTCCTATGATTCGCCTGGAGAACCTGACCAAGCTCTACGGCAGCTTCGTCGCGGTGGACGACATCAGTCTCCACGTTCCGCGTGGCATCCTGTTCGGCTGTCTCGGTCCCAACGGCGCCGGGAAGACGACGACGCTCCGCATGATCGCCGGCATTCTGCGGCCCTCGCAGGGACGCGTGCTGCTGGGCGGCGATGACGTGCACCAGAACCCGCTGTCGGCCAAGATGCGGCTGGGCTTCATCCCTGACCGGCCGTTCGTGTACGACAAGCTCACGGGTGCCGAGTTCCTGCGCTTCGTCGCCGGGCTGTACGGGCAGGAGGGCGACGCCGTCGAGCGGCGCATCGCAGAGCTACTCGAGGTGTTCGAGTTGACGAGCTGGAAGGACGAGCTCGTCGAAGCCTACAGTCACGGCATGCGCCAGAAGTTGATCATCTCCAGCGCGCTGATTCACCGACCCGAATGCATCGTGGTGGACGAGCCGATGGTCGGGCTCGACCCCAAGGCCGCGCGTCTGCTCAAAGACATTTTCCGGCAGTTCGTCGAACGCGGCGGCACTGTGCTGATGAGCACCCACACGCTCGAAGTAGCGGAAGCGATGTGCGATCAGATCGCGATCATCCAGCACGGCAAGATCGTGGCGGCCGGGACGGTCAGCGACGTCCGCCGCCAGCACAAGGCCGGCGACGCCAGCCTGGAAGAGCTGTTCCTGAAGCTCACGGGCGGCGCGCAGATCCGTGAGCTTGCGGAGGTGCTGGGACGGTGAAGCAACCGTCGCTCGCCCACGTCTTACAGCCCAAGTGGCGGACCGCCCTGCAGCGGCTGCGCGAAGAACGCGCCAGGGGCGGCAGCGGCAAGCTCATCATCCTGGCGCTGGTCGGCGGATTGTTCTGGGCGGGTGTGTTCGGCGTTCTCTACAAGATCCTGAAGACGCTGCGTGCGGTGGAGGAGCTGGGCCCGCTCATTCCCGGCAAGATGCTCGGCCTGATTCTGCTTTCCTTCATATCGATCCTGGTGCTGTCGAACGTCATCACCGCGCTGTCGAGCTTCTTCCTCGCCAAGGACCTCGACCTGCTCGTCTCGGCGCCGGTGGACTGGCTGCGCCTGTACCTCGCGAAGCTGAGCGAGACGCTGCTGCACTCCTCGTGGATGGTGGCGCTGATGATCGTGCCGATTCTCGCGGCCTACGGCGTCGTCTACAAAGGCGGCGTGCTGTTCGCCGTATACGCGATTCTCGCCATCATCCCGATGCTGATCCTCCCGGCAGTCGTCGGCTGTGCCGTAACGCTGGTGCTGGTGAACATCTTTCCCGCCCGGCGCACCCGGGACCTGCTCTCGATCATCGCGCTCGGCGCGGCCGGTGGCGTGATCCTGCTGTTCCGCATGATTCGCCCCGAGCAGCTCGCGCGGCCGGAAGGCTTCCGCAACCTGCTCGACTTCGTCATCCTGCTGCGTGGCCCGACGTCGCCCTTCTTGCCGAGTGAGTGGGCATCGCAGGCAATCATGGGGTACCTGCGAAATCAGATCGATGCCCTGCCGCTGCTGCTGCTGTGGACCACCGCCGCCGCATTCATCACGCTCGGGGCTGCGCTCCACCGCTCGCTCTATGCGCAGGGGTTCACCAAGGCTCAGGAGGGGGCCGAGCGGTTCATCCGCGGCACCGTGTGGCGGTGGACGGTTGGGCCGCTGCTGGGGTGGCTACCCGTGGCGAAGCGCGAGTTCGTGGTGAAGGACATCAAGTTGTTCTTCCGCGATACGACGCAATGGAGCCAGCTGATCCTGCTCGCGGTACTGGTCGTGGTCTATCTCTTCAACATCCAGGCGTTACCGCTGCATCGCGGCGAGCCGGTGGGATTCTTCTACGTCAATCTCGTCTCGTTCCTGAATCTCGGCCTCGCGGGATTCGTGTTGGCCTCGATCGCGGCGCGTTTCATCTTCCCAGCGGTGTCGCTGGAAGGACGCCAGATGTGGCTACTGCGTTCCTCGCCGCTCGATTTACGGGCACTGCTGTGGTCCAAGTATTGGGTCGGCACCCTGCCGCTCCTCGTCCTCGGACTGCTGCTGACCGGACTCACGAACGCGCTGCTCGAGGTCACGCCATTCATGATGATCATGGGCCTCGCGACGATGGCAGGACTGACGCTCGCCATCTCCGCCATGGCCCTCACGTTCGGCACGTTATATCCGCAATTCGAGACTGAAAACGCCGCGCAGATTCCCACGTCGTTCGGAGGACTCGTCTTCATGATGGCGACGATCGCGCTCCTGGCGGGCGTGATCGTCTCGCTGTGGCAGGCGGTCTACCAGTACGTTCGAGCCGCCTATGAAGGCCAGCCCGTCGTCATCGACTCGTGGATGCTGCTCTGGTTCGCCGCGGCCGCCGTGCTCTGCACGACGGCCACGGTCGTGTCTCTCCGGATAGCCCGAAAAAAGATGGAGACCTTCGAGTTCTAGCTCAGCGCCAGCTGAGACCGAACACGACTTGAAATACGCTGTTGTCAGAGAGGATGAACTTCCCCTCGACGTAGGGTCTGGTCCGTCCGGTCCGCGCTTCGAGTCCGGTCAGCAGGTTCAAGTTCGCGTCGGTGCTGCCGCTGGCATGAAGCACATTGAGCCCACCGCCGACATACCACACGCGATAGCGTGTCGCCGGCCGGAACTTGAGGTCGAAGTTCAGGGCCCAAGGCGTGGCGTTGTTGTCGAAGTAGACGTCGAAGCTCGGGTAGAAATCCAGCTGCGGCGAAATCGGCCAGGAGAGCTGCGCGCCGAGCACCGCGGCATCGGCATCGAAGTTGTAGCCGATGTGCGCGCCGTACCGTGGTCCGGGCGAGCTCGCGACAGCGTGCCGCCGAGAACGCCGTTGTGCATCCGCCGTCGACGCCATGAAGGCGATCAACAACAACGCGACCAGCACGCGCCAGGCTTCACCCCACCGGTTCACGAATGGCTCCTGAATTTGGGACGGACACTGATAGGAAACGGCGTGCGGAAATGCAATAGCTCAGGCGGCGACGCGGGCTCCGCAGCGGTTGCAGTATCGCGCGTCGGTCTCGAGTGCTGTGCCGCAGCGCACACAGTATCCCGGCGCGGTGCCTAAGCGCCGGCCGCACTCGGAGCAGAAGGCGGCGTCGGGCTCAGGGCGGGCACCATGCTGGGGACAGTGTGCGCGGTGAGCCGTCAGCGGTGCACGGCGCGGGGGGGGGGCAGGCATTTCCCGTTTCGGAAAGTCCGGCTCGCCGCGCGCCCCATACCCCGCACCCTCTCCGCGCATTGCCGCCAATGCTTCAGCAGTGTACTTCGCTTTCAGTTGCTCGTAATCCGCGTCGGAGAGTTTTCCCGTCGCGCGATCGAACTCGATTTCCTTGAGCGCGCGCAGGGCGACAGTCTGCGGGCTCATGTCGTCTTCGGGATCGTCTCCTTCATCGGCAACGCCAGCCTGCTCGTCGCCCGCCAGGGGCGGCCGCAAGATGGGGAGCAAGACGAAATACGTCGCTCCCGCAGCGAGCAGGACACCGACCAACAGCTGAATCAGTTCCGTAGGGCAGTCAGCCTGGAAGGCGATCGAGCTCGTCGCGCAGGCGCTCGAGCTCGGCGGGAGAGGCGTCGGGGGGGGGTGGGGCAGCCGGCATTGTCGGAGCGGCGGCTGGTGATTCACGCGTCCAGCGCCTCAGCATCCACACGAGACCGAGGGCGGCAATAACAAGCACCACTCCCGGCACGAAGTAGCCGAGGAGATTGAAGCCGCGCCGTGGCGGTGACATGAGAACGACCTGGCCGTACTGCGCAACGAAGGCGTCGATGACTTCCTGCTCGGTCTTACCGTCGCCCAGCATCCGGAGCACCTGCTGGTGGAGCGCGGGGCTGTAGGTGCAGGTGAAGTCGGTCGTGCGACAGGTGTAGATGTCGAGCCCGCAGCCGCAACTGCAACGCAGCCGCTTTTCGAGCGCCTGCACGTTCTTGTCGTTATCGGCCGCGGTGACCGGCGCCTGCGCCCGACCGGCGCGGTCGGGATCGTAGACCCGGCCTACGCTCGTGGTGTCCTGCAGAACCGCGCCCGCGGCGCCGATCGCGAGCATGAAGAAGTCTCGGCGACTCACTCCGTGCGTCATCGCTCCGCCTCGAGCTTTACGGCGTAACCGGCCTGGACGTGCGACGCTCTTGAGCCTTTTAGAGCGACCGGCGCACCGCCGGGCCACAAGACGATCAGGCCACCGATCACGAGCACGAAGCCCCCGAACCACACCCACCAGACGAGCGGGTTGATCGTGAACCGGAAGACCGCCTGTTCCGTTCCGTTGACCAGACCGGCGAGCACGACGTACAGATCGACGCGCAGCCCGCTCATGATGCCGACCTCGGTAGAGGGCTCGAACGTGCGATTGCCGAGGGCGTCCACGTGCTGGCGCTTTTCGGTGCGCAGCCGGCCGATCTCCTTGCCGTCGCGCCGCACATCGAGCAGCGCCGCGGTCACCTGCCGGTTGAGGGCGTTGTACTGCGAGATGCCGAGGTGCGTGAACGTGTACATGTGCCCATCGCGGGCCCTCAGCTCGGCCGACTCGCCCGGCCGCAGCGTGGCTTCGGTCTCGGTCTTGAACGCCATGCCGGCGAAGCCGACGAAGAGCAGGACGATGCCGATGTGGACGATGTAGCCACCGTAGCGGCGGCGATTGCGCGACAACAGCTGCAAGACCGCGAGCGGTAGCGCCTCACCATACTGGCGGTTCCGCGCCCGCGCGCCGCGGGCGAATTCCTGCACGACCGTCCCGACAACGAACGCCCCGAGGCTGAAGGCGCCGAGCGCCCAGCCGTCCCGCATGCCGCCGACGAGCAGAATCAGCAACGCGAAAACGCCGACCGTCACGGGGACGGCGAACTGGCGCCGGAGATTCGCGGTCGAGGCACGACGCCACGCGATCAGCGGCCCGATGCCCGTCATGAGCAGCAGCGTCAGGCCGAGCGGAATATTGACGAAGTTGAACGTGGGCGGGCCGTACGTGATTTTGACGCCCACCACTGCCTCGGAGATGATGGGGAAGAGCGTGCCCCACAGCACCGAGAACGCGAGACCGATGAGCAGCAGGTTGTTGAACAGGAAGCTTGCCTCGCGGCTGACCATCGATTCCAGCGTTGCCTCCGCTTGCAGCAGCGGGAGTCGGGTCACGTACAGCACCGCGGTGGCCGCTGTCGCGGCGACGAGGAAGAAAAGGAAATAGTAGCCGACCGGCGATTCCGTGAACGAATGCACGCTCGCGATCACGCCGGAGCGCGTGAGGAACGTGCCGAAGATCGACAGCACCCACGCGCCGAGGATCAGCGCCAGATTCCACTTCTTCAGCATGCCACGTTTTTCCTGAATCATCACAGAGTGCAGATACGCGGTCATCACCAGCCAGGGGAGCAGCGCGGCGTTCTCGACCGGATCCCAGGCCCAGTACCCGCCCCAACCCAGCTCTACATAGGCCCACCACATCCCGATCAGTAGCCCGATGCTGAGGAATAGCCACGACACAATCGTCCATTTGCGGACGGCCACCATCCACTCGGTATCGAGTTTCTTCGTCAGCAACGCGGCGATCGCGAACGCAAACGGAATGGTGATCGAGATGTAGCCGAGGTACAGCATCGGAGGATGAAAGACCATCCCGGGATTCTGCAGCTGCGGATTCATTCCCTGCCCGTCCATCGGCGTGAACGCCAACCGCTTGAACGGATTCGCCGCGAAGAGCATCACACTCACGAAGAACGACGCCACGAGCGACGTGACGGCGGCGACGTACGGCAGATAGACGCGATAACGGCCACCGGTCAGCAGCTGCGTGAGGGCCGCGAACAGGCTGAGCACCGCGGCCCAAAAGAGGAGGCTGCCTTCCTGGCCCGAATACAACGCCGACCAGAGATAGAACGTCGGCAGATTGCGGCTCGTGCGCGACGCGACGTACTGCACGCTGAAGTCGTGACGGAAGATGGCGACCTCGAGCGAGATCACCGCGATGAGCAACGCGCCAAACAACGCAAACGTCGCGTGCCGCGCACTCTGCTGCAGATCGGCACGACCCTGGGCGCCGCCGACGAACCCGGTGATGGCTCCCCACAGGCCGACCACGAGGGCGAGCCAGAGAGAAAAATATCCGAGCAGCGTCATTTACGCCTTGGGAACTGCTTCGTAACGCGAGCCGCACTTGGCGAGAACGTCGGTCGCGTGAATCACGCCATCCTTTTCGAGCCGCCCTTCGACGACGACCTCGACGGAATCGGTGAACGTATCGGGAGGAAGGCCTTTGAAGATGACGGGATAGCTGACGGTGCCGTCGGTGATGTGGAAGCGGAGCGTCTGCGTCGCGATCTCCTTCTGCACGGTGCCGGGAACGACACGCGCCCCGACTTTCATGCCGAGATCGTAGAAGGTGGGATCGACGGAGACACGCTGAGCAAGCTCACTGGGCGTCAGGAAGTACTGGCCGGTCTGCTTGATGCCCGAGGCCATCAAGTATCCGACCGAGCCGACGATCAGGACCGCGCCCAATGCGAACTTCGTGCCCGCCTTCATGAGGTAATTATACCACTCCGCTGCGCGCCCGCTCCAACGCCCATTCTACGGCCTCGGCGGCACTGGTAGCGCGCGGCATCTCGATCGCGTTCCTGAAGGAATCGTGAAGCCCGATCACCGGCTTCTCGGTGCGCTGCGCCAGCGCGATCTCCGACAGCGTGCCGATCCCGCCACCGATCGCGATGAGCGCCTGCGCCACGCGCACGATCAGAAGGTTCCGCATCTCCCCGAGCCCAGTCGCCAGCGGAACATCGATGTAGGCGTTAGCCGCGGCCGGATCCGTGCCTGGTAAGATGCCGACGGTAATGCCGCCGTTTGATTTCGCCCCCTGTGCCGCCGCGTCCATGACGCCGCCGAGGCCGCCGCAGACCACGATCGCCCCACGGTCCGCCAGCAATCGACCGGTTTCGTGAGCAAGTGCCCATTCGTTCTTCGTGCAACTGCTGCCGCCGATCACGGCGATGATTGGCTTCACACTGCGCCTCGGCGCAGGTTGTTCATTCGCTGGAGAACGGTGGTTGGAGGATCCCCCGGTCGGTGATGAACCCGGTGACGTAGCGCGCCGGCGTCACGTCGAACGCGGGATTCAGCGCGGCCGCTCCATCCGGCGCTATCGGCCGGCCCGCGATCACCGTGACCTCACCCGGCGAGCGCTGCTCGATCGGGATGAGATCGCCTTCTGGCAGCGACGAATCCACCGTGGACCACGGCGCAGCGCAATAGAACGGCACCCCGTGGTGGCGCGCCAGCACCGCAAGTCCGTACGTACCGATCTTGTTGGCGAAATCGCCGTTGGCGCAGATCCGATCGGCCCCGACGAGTACGACGTCGACCTTGGCCTGCCGCATGAGCGTCGCCGCGGCAGCGTCGGTGATGAGCGTGCATGGAATGCCGGCGTGCATCAGCTCCCAAACCGTCAGGCGAGCGCCCTGCAGCAATGGACGCGTCTCATCCACAAAAACGTGCAGCCGGCGTCCCTGCTCGTGCGCGAGATAAAGGGGCGCCAAAGCGGTCCCGATCCCCCCGGTTGCCAGCGCCCCGGTGTTGCAGTGCGTCAGGACATTTGACCCATCGGCGAGAATCGTAAGACCGTGCTCGCCGATCCGCCGGCACATCACGCGATCCTCTTCCCAAATGGCCATCGCTTCCGCGTGCAGTCGCTCCCAGACTCCCGCACTATCGCCGGGCGTTGCTTGCGCCGCGCCCGCCATCCGATGGAGCGCCCAACGAAGATTCACCGCCGTCGGCCGAGCGTTCGCCAAGAGGTCCGACACCTGCGCGGCACGAGCCAGGAAGGCGGCGCGCGGCGCGGTGCGGTGCTCGCGCAGCGCGGCCACTAGGCCCATAGCCGCAGCGATCCCGATCAGCGGCGCGCCGCGCACCTGGAGAGTCCGGATCGCTTCGGCGACCGCCTCGGCGCTTTCCAGATCGCGCGTGATTTCCGCCTCTGGCAGGGCACGCTGATCGATTATGCGAACCGCACCCGACGGTGCCCACGCAATCGCCTGTACACTCATCGCTTTGAACCTATAGCTTTCGAGCCATGACCTACCAGACCCTGTTGTTTGAGATAAAGGACGGTATCGCGTTCGTCACCATCAATCGTCCCGACAAACTGAATGCTCTCAACGACCAGGTGATCCTGGAGCTGAGCTCGGCCGTCGATCGCCTGACGACCGAAGCCGAGATCAAGGGCGCGATTCTCACCGGCGCGGGGCCCAAATCGTTCGTTGCCGGCGCCGACATCGGCGATCTCTCGCGCCAGGGGCCGTTCGACGGCAAAGCACGCGCGCAGCGGGGTCAGGCTGTGCTGCGACGACTGGAGACGTGCGGCAAACCGGTCATCGCCGCGATCAACGGCTTTGCGCTGGGCGGCGGCTGCGAGCTCGCGATGGCGTGCCACATTCGGATCGCGGGCGAGAACGCAAAGTTCGGCCAGCCAGAAGTGAAGCTGGGCATTGCGCCCGGGTACGGCGGGACGCAGCGGCTGCCCAGAATTGTCGGCAAGGGCGTCGCCCTCCAATTGATCCTCACCGGCGAAATGATCGACGCGCAGGAAGCCTATCGCATCGGACTCGTGAACAAGATCGTTCCCTCAGGCGACTTGCTCGCCGAATCCGAGAAAATGATGCGGGGTATCCTCACGATGGGACCCCTGGCGGTCCGGCTCGCCATGGAGGCGGTCGATCAGGGCCTGGAGATGACGCTGGATGAGGGGTTGTTGCTCGAGGCGAATCATTTTGGACTCCTGGCCGCCACCTCAGACATGAAAGAAGGAACGACCGCATTTCTCGAAAAGCGCGCCGCCAACTTCCAGGGACGCTGATCCTCCTGTTCGTCGCAGCCTGCCTGGCCGAGCGCGAGCGTCCCGGGCCGCCGCGACTGACCTTCACGATCGACGACATCTCCGCACTCAGCTCCACCCACACCGACACGCTCGCCGGGAGTGTGCGCGCGGAGGATCCCGATGGGATAGATTCGGTCTGGGTCGCACTGGACAGCGTGGAGAAGGGCGAAGATGGCGTGTTCGACCGGGTGTTCACCTCCCGCTGGCGGTTTGTGGTCGCAGCCGGCCACCCCCAGGGCGATCGCCTCCCGCTGACCTTCCGCGCCCGGGATGTAGCGGGGTTTGAGGCCCAGCGGGACACGTACGTTGTGGTCGGACCGTGACTTCCGTAGCTGGCTTAACTGTTGACAGGACAATGACTTCCGGGTAAATTGGAGGCTTGTGTCAGACCGTTCCGACCGCCCCAAACGGACCCGTCCAGTCGCCGTCGGGGAAGCGCTGCAAGGCTATCTCGCGCGAACTGGTTTGGCGCGCCGGGTAGGCCAGGCGCAGGTGATTCCCGAGTGGCCTCGCCTGGTCGGCGCACAGATCGCCGCCGTTGCGACTCCCGAAAGCATAACGCCGGATGGCGTTCTGTTCGTGCGCGTCGCGACGAGCTCGTGGATGAATGAGCTGCAGCTGATGACACCCGACATCATGGCTCGGGTGAACGCGGGTCGCGGCGCGGGCCGTATCGCGACGATACGCTGGCTTCTTTCACGTTAGGAACTTGATGCCGAAGAAGAAACCTGCTGCGCCCCCGAAAGAAAAGGGCAACGGCGATTATCAAGCCGACTCGATTCAGGTCCTCAAGGGCCTCGAGGCGGTGCGGCGCCGTCCCGCGATGTACATCGGCTCGGTGTCGGCGCGCGGCTTGCACCACCTCGTGTATGAGGTCGTGGACAACTCGGTCGACGAAGCGCTGGCCGGCTACTGCACCAGCATCGACGTCACGATCCATTCCGACAACTCGATCACCGTGGTCGACAACGGCCGCGGCATTCCGGTCGACCTCCACAAGACGGAGAAGAAGCCCGGCGTCGAGGTCGCGCTGACAGTGCTCCACGCCGGCGGCAAGTTCGACAAGAGCAGCTACAAGGTGTCGGGCGGATTGCACGGCGTGGGCGTGTCCGTGGTGAACGCGTTGTCCGAGAAGCTGGAGGTCTGGGTCGACCGCGACGGCAAGCGCCACCATATGTCGTTCGAACGCGGCGAGACCAAGAAGAAGCTCGAGGTCGTCGGCAAGGCGAAGGGCACCGGCACCACCGTCTGGTTCAAGCCCGACGACAAGATCTTCACCGAGACCCGCTTCGACTACGCGACGATCGCCAACCGGCTGCGCGAGCTCGCGTTCCTGAACAAGGCACTCACGATCGTCCTCAAGGACGAGCGCAAGGGCAGTACCAAAGAAGAGACCTTCTACTACAAAGGCGGTCTCGCCGAATTCGTGAAGTGGATCATCGGTAATCGGAAGACGCTCCATCCCAAGCCCATCACGTTCGAGGCGACGCGCGAGGACGTGGAGGTCGAGGGCGCGGTACAGTACGACGATCAGTACAGCGAGAACACGTTCACCTTCGTGAACAACATCAACACGCACGAGGGCGGCACGCACCTCACCGGTTTCAAGGCCGCGCTGACGCGCACGATCAACGAGTGGGCGAAGCAGGACGGAGCGCTCAAGAAGGAAGAGTTCACCCTTTCGGGCGACGACGTCCGCGAAGGGCTCAACTGCGTCCTCAGCATCAAGGTGAAGGCGCCGCAGTTCGAGGGACAGACGAAGACCAAGCTGGGCAACTCGGAAGTGGAAGGCATCGTCAAAACGGTCGTCAACGAGGCCCTCGGCGCCTTCTTCGACAAGAACCCGAGCATCGCGCGCTCGATCATCGCCAAGGCGCTGAGCGCGGCGCGAGCCCGCGAAGCGGCCCGCAAGGCGCGCGAACTCGTGCGCAAGAAGAGCGGCCTCGACGCCGGCCTCCTGCCGGGCAAGCTCGCCGATTGCTCGCTCACCGACCCCAAGCTGTGCGAGATCTATCTGGTCGAGGGCGACTCGGCCGGCGGGTCCGCGAAGATGGGCCGGGACCGGAGTTACCAGGCGATCCTGCCGCTGCGCGGCAAGATCTTGAACGTGCAGAAGGCGCGCATCGACAAGATCCTGTCGAACGAAGAAATCCGCACGATGATCACGGCGATCGGGACGGGCGTGGGCGACGACTTCCAAGTAGAGGAAGCGCGCTATCACAAGATCATCATCATGACCGACGCCGACGTGGACGGCGCGCACATCCGCACGCTGCTGCTCACCTTCTTCTATAAGGAGATGAAGCAGCTCATCGACGTGGGCTACATCTACATCGCGCAGCCGCCGCTGTATCGCGTGTCCAAGGGGAAGGAAGAGTTCTACGCCTACGACGAGAAGGAGCGCGATGGGTACGTGAAGCGCTTGACGAACGGCACCGAGAGCAGGGCCGCGATCAACGTGAGCCGTTACAAGGGCCTCGGCGAGATGAATCCCGATCAGCTGCGCGACACGACGATGGATCCGACCAAGCGCACGCTGCTCAAGGTGACGATGGAAGATGCGCTCGAGGCGTCGCAGCTGTTCGAGACGCTGATGGGCGACGAGGTCGAGCCGCGTCGCAAGTTCATCGAGGAAAACGCCAAGTTCGTGAAGAACCTGGACGTTTAGCTCTTCGCCAGCTCTTCCACTCCCGCGCGGGTCACTCGGTGTGACACGAGCGGGAGTGGCTTTTTGGTGAGCTTGTCGCCAATCACGATCGCCTGGCCGAGCGCGTCGAACCCGGTGCGGATGCCGTCCGCGTCCTTGGCGAAGACCGACGCGATGGGCTCCCCCTCCAGCACTTTGTCTCCCGGCTTTGCGGTGATGACGAATCCGACCGTCGGGTCGATCGTATCCTCGACGGTGCGCCGGCCGCCGCCGAGCGCGATGATCGCGCGGCCGATCGCGCGCGGCTCGACGCGCTGGACGACACCGGTGCGCGGCGCCGCGAAGACCTCGACGGCCTGGGCCTGCGGCAGCACGGACGGATCCTCCAGCACCTTGGGGTTGCCGCCCTGCGCCTCGATGATCTGCTCGAACTTCTCCGCCGCCAACCCCGATTCGATCGCAGTCTCCAGTTTCTTGCGCGCCTTCTTCGTGTTCTTCTCGATGCCGGCCTGGAGCAGCATCTCGACGCTCAGCGCGTAGGTCACCTCGAGGAGATCGGGCGGGCCTTCGCCCCGCAGCGCGAGAATCGCTTCTTCGGTTTCGAGGACGTTGCCGCACGCGCGCCCCAGCGGGCGATCCATTGCCGTGATGAGCGCGATCGTGGGACAGCCGCGATCCTCCCCCAGCGCGATCATCGTCTTCGCGAGCTCGAGACCGCGCTCCACCTCCGGCAAGAACGCGCCACTGCCGTTTTTCACGTCGAGCACGAGCCCGTTCAGCCCCTCGGCGAGCTTCTTGGACATGATGCTCGCGGAGATCAGCGGGATCGATTCGACCGTCGCGGTCACGTCGCGCAGCGCGTACAGCTTGCGATCCGCCGGAGCGATCTCGGCCGTCTGCCCGATCAGGACGCAGCCGAGTTTCTGAACCTGCGCCTTCGCTTCGGCGAGTGACAGATTGGTCCGGAAGCCGGGAATCGCCTCGAGCTTGTCGAGGGTTCCGCCGGTGTGCCCGAGGCCGCGGCCCGACATCATCGGCACCGCGACGCCGCACGCCGCCACGAGCGGGCCGAGCACGAGCGACACTTTGTCGCCCACGCCGCCGGTCGAGTGCTTGTCGATGCGCGGCGTCGCCCAGCCGTCGAATGACAGGCGTTGCCCCGACGCGAGCATGGCGTCGGTGAGGGCCGCGAGCTCCTGTCGCTCCAGCCCGCGCAGGAACACCGCCATCAGCAGCGCGGCGATCTGATAATCGGGGATGTGGCCGGCAGTGTATTCGGCGACGAGCGCCGACCATTCTTCGGGACTCAGGGCCGCGCCATCGCGCTTGCGCTCGATCAGAGGGCCGACGATCATTCGATTATGCGCCTCTCCATTTGCCTGCTCGCTTCGCTGTTCTGCGCCACGAATCTCGTGGCGCAGGGCGACTCCACCGCAACGCACACCGCTGCCCCCGGAGCCGCCCATCACATCGCGGCGGGCGACAGCGCCGGACCGATGCATCCCGATGTGGCGCTGCGCCACTATCAGGAGGCCCTCGCCGTCGATTCGACGAATTACGAAGCGGACTGGAAGGCGGCCCGGGCGATCGCCGACGTAGCCAAACAAATACAGGGCAACGACGATTCCCTCAAGAACCGCCGGGACAGCCTGTATTCAGTGGGCCGAACCTATGCCGAGCGGGCCATTCGCGCCGATTCGACGCAGGCGGACGGGCATTACGCGCTGGCGATGGTGCTGGGCCGGTTATCGAGAACCAGAGGCGGCAAGGAGCGCGTGCGTTTCGCCAAGGTCATCTACGACGAAGCCGCGCGCGCCGTCGCGATCAATCCCAACCACGATAACGCCCACCACGTCCTCGGCGCCTGGAATGCCGAAGTCAAGCGGTTGTCCGGATTCACCTACTTCTTTGCGAAGACGTTGTACGGCGGCGGGTTCATGTCAAAGGCGAATTGGCCGGACGCGGTCAGCCATCTCCAGAAAGCCGTGGAGATCGACCCCCAACACATCTATCACCGGCTCGAGCTGGCGGAAGTCTACGTCGACCTCGACCAGTACTCCAAGGCGCGCGAGCAGCTGCAGGTGATTGCGACGCTGCCGAACTACGACGTGCTGGACCATCAGTACAAAGACGACGCCGTGGCGCTCCTCGACGAGATCAAGAACAAAAAGGACAAAAGCAGCTAGCGCCCGCGCATCAGCTTTTCGATGGCGTCCGTGGTTCGCGGCGCGCCCGCGGACAGCCATTCACCGCCCTTCGCGGTCACCAGCACGTCGTCCTCGATGCGGACCCCGAGTCGCTCGGCCTCCAGATAGATCCCGGGCTCCAGCGTCACCACCATTCCCGGCTCCAGCGGCCTGCCGATGCCGACATCGTGTACGTCCATGCCGATCGGGTGGCCGAGCCCGTGATTGAAGTATTCCCGGTCGTCGCACGTCTTGTCGCCGCAGAGCGTACCGGAGTGATCGCGCATGTAGTGGCGCGCGATGTCGTCGAGCTGCCGCATCGTCATCCCGGGCCGCATTGAATCGAAGGCCGCCTGCTGCGCCCCCAGCACCAGGTCGTAAATTGCCTTTTGCCGGGGCGTGAACTTGCCGTTCACGGGGAAGGTGCGGGTGACGTCAGCCGTGTATTGCCCCCACTCCGCCGCCGCATCGATGACGACGAGGTCGCCGTTCTCAGTGCGACGACGATTGACGTCGTAGTGAAGCGTCGTCGAATTCGGCCCGCTCCCGACGATCGACGGGTAACCCAGCCGGTCGGCGCCATTGCCGCGGAATCCCTCTTCGAGCACCGCCTCCATTTCGTACTCGTACATCCCCGGCCGAGCGGCGCGCATGGCGGCGACATGCCCGGCGACGCTGATCTCCACGGCCCGTCTGAGCCGCGCGATTTCGTCGGCGTCCTTCACGACGCGCATCGAATCGACGATCGGCAGGAGGTTCCGAACGTCGGCACCCGAGAACGCGATGTCGGCGATCTGGCGCTCCTCGCGCGTGGTCGGGCCGAGCGGCACGTAAATCGGGGTGTTCGCGAACCGCAGCCGTCTGAGACGGATGTCGAGTGAATCCGTGGGCAACACCTTCGCAATGCCGGAGAGCCGCACCGCCACGCTGTCGGGGCCGAGTCGCAGCCCGGTCCAGCGTTCCTGAGAGGGCGTGCGGGGCGGCAGAAACAGCACCGTCTCGAGCGAATCCGGCCCGCGCGCCGTCATGACGAGCCACGCGTCCTGCGTCTCGAGCTCAGTGAAGTAGAAGAACGTGTTGTCCTGCCGGAAGTCGTTGTCCTGCACGTAATCCTTCTCGATGTTGCGCTCGTGGGCGGCGGGAATCAGCACCGTCGCGCGGCCGAGGCGGCGCAGCAGCGCGCGGCGGCGCGCGGCCGTCGCGGCGGTGTCCGCCGGACGCCCCATCCCCGGCAGCTCCGGACTGACGCTGTAGGCGCCGATGGGTGCCGGAGCCGCGGATCCCGGGGATTGTGACGCAGATTGCGCAACAAATGCGATGCAGATGACGGACGTGAGTGTGATGGTTCGCATGAAAGGGTAATCTACATCCGCTTGACGGAGTTGGAGTCCCCGAGCGAAACTATGGCACTCATGACAATCAACTCGGCACTGACACACGCGGAAGGGGAACGCCTCGCCGCGCGTATCGCCGAGCTCGAGCATGAGCGCAAACATCTCCTCGCGGTTATCGAGATCCTGAAAGAAGGATCGAGTTCCTTACATTTCATTGACATCCTGCAAGCGATCGCGCGCAAGCTCGGCGAATCGTTCGGGCTCGATCGCTGCTCGATTTTCCTCGCTGAAAAGGGCGGCCGGCAGGTCCGTCTCGTGGCGTCGTACGAGGACCCGACCATCCGCAACTACCTGGTCGATCTCGAGCGCTACCCCGAGCTGAAGAGCGCCATGCAGAGCGGCGAGACGGTGTTCATTCCGGACGCGGCCAACGATCCCTCGCTGCGGCACGTGAAGGGCGAGCTGATCAACCGCCGTGTGAAATCGATCACCGTGGTGCCCATCACGTGGCGGTCCGTGTCGATCGGCGCGATCTTTCTGCGCACCTACCGCGACGGCCCCACGTTCTCCGACGCCGACGTCCGCTTCGTCCAGGTCGTCGCTTCGCTCACCGCGCAGAGTCTCCGCAACGCCCACCGCTACGAGCGCCTGGCCCAGCGCCAGCAGGAAACGGGAGAGCAGCTGCGCCGCATGGAGCTCGAGCGCGTGGCGCTGCTCGCGTTCATGCGCCGCCTGCTCGACACGTTCGGCCAGCGCGAGGGGGCATGGGGCGAGGCTCTCCTTCCCAAAGCGAGCGCCGATGAGCTGGACCGGCTGGTCGGCGTCGCCATGGCCGTGATCCAGGAAGAAGCCAAGGGACGGTGAAGGCAGCATCCCGCGCCGCCGACTTGCGGCGGATTCTGGAGCGGGCGAACCACGCGTATTACCTCCTCGACAAGCCGGAGATGTCGGACGCCGAGTACGATCGACTGTTCCGCGAGCTCCAGGCGCTCGAGGAAAAACATCCCGAGCTCCGGACGCCCGACTCTCCCACGCTGCGCGTCGGCGGCGAGCCGGCGACCGGATTCCGCAAACACCGCCATCTCGTCCCGATGCTGTCGCTGGCCAATGCATTCAGTGAGGCCGAGCTCCAGGAGTGGGAGGAGCGCAACGCGCGGCTGGTCCCGGAAGTGAAAGAGGCGGGATACACCCTGGAGGTGAAGATCGACGGGGCCGCCGTGAGTCTCACCTACGAGGACGGCGTGCTGGTCACCGGCGTCACGCGCGGAAATGGACTTGAAGGCGAGGACGTCACCACGAATCTGCGCACCGTCCTCGACCTGCCGTTGCGGCTGCAGGGCCGGGGCTGGCCCAGAAAGATGGAGGTACGCGGCGAGGTGTACCTGCCGCTCACCCAGTTCGCGGAAACCAACACGCAGCGCGAGAAGGCGGGCGAGGCACCGTATGCCAATCCGCGCAACGCAGCGGCTGGCGCGCTGCGACAACTCGATCCCAAGAAGACCCGCGCCCGCGGCCTCCGGGTTTTTACCTTCCAGATCGAAGCGCCCGGCACGAAGCTCGGCATTGAGTCACAGCACGAGCTGCTCGAGACCCTGCACAAATGGGGACTCCCCGTCGAATCGCATCACACGCGCGCGAAAGACCTCGCGGACGCGAACACCAAGATCAGAAAGCTCGAAGCGCTGCTCCCGACGCTCGACTACGGAGCGGATGGTGTCGCGGTCAAAGTCGACAACCGCGCGCTCTACGCCGAGCTCGGCACGATCGGCAACCGCGAGCCGCGCTGGTCAGTCGCCCGGAAGTTCGCCCCCGAAGTCCAGGTGACGAAGCTGCTCGACATTCGTATCAACGTGGGCCGCACCGGTGCGCTCAACCCCTACGCCGTCCTCGAACCGGTGGAAATCGGGGGGGTCACCGTTTCGAACGCCACGCTGCACAACGCCGATCTCATCGCGGCCAAGGACATCCGCATCGGCGACGCGGTCGAAGTCACGCGCGCGGGCGAAGTGATTCCTCAAATTCTGGGTCCGGCGCCCGGGCGCCCGCGGGGCGAGAAACCGTTTCGCATGCCGGAGCGCTGCCCCAGCTGCGGCTCCCAGGTCGAGCACCCGCACGACGAGGTGATGACCTATTGTCCCAACATTTCCTGCCCCTCGCGGATTCTCGAAAGCATCGTGCACTTCGCGAGTCGCAGCGCCATGGACATCCGGGGGCTCGGCTACGAGCGCGTGCGGGCACTGCTCGACGCCAAGCTGATCGCGAACGTCGGCGACCTGTACAAGCTCACCCCGATGCAGCTGCTCACGCTGGAGGGTTTCGCCGAGAAATCGGCGCAGCATCTCGTCGACAGCATTGCCGCCTCCAAGCGCCAGCCGCTCTCCGCGCTGCTGTTCGGATTGGGCATCAGGCACGTCGGCGCGCAGGGAGCCAAGATGCTGGCGCGGCACTTCGGCACACTGGAGTCGCTCTCCCGGGCGTCCGCCGAGGAGGTCGGCGCCGTGCGCGGCATCGGGCCGGCCATCGCCGAGGCCGTCGCGGGGTTTTTTGCCGATCCGCGCAACAAGGAGTTGCTGAGAAACCTCGAGAAATCGGGTCTGACGCTCAAGGAGACCGAGACGGCAACGGGACCGCGCCCGCTCGCCGATCAGACCTACGTCGTCACCGGGACTCTTCCCACGCTCTCACGCCAGCAGGCGCGGGAGCTCATCGAGGCCGCCGGCGGGCACGTCTCGGACAGTCTTTCGAAAAAGACGACCGCGCTGGTGGTGGGTGGCGACCCGGGATCGAAGCTCGACAAGGCGGAGGCCCTCGGTATCGAACAGATCGACGAGGCCGAACTCTTGCGCCGCGCCAACCGCAAACCCTAAGTTGGCGTCCCATATGACCGCACCCGGAATCGTCAGGCAATTGCATGCGAGCCTAGCGGCGCACGCGCCCGACCAGCTCGTCGCGATTCTCCAGGAAGCCGGCTACGCGGCCGGTGAAGGCCTGTATCGGAGCTTCGCGGCGACGAACAATCCCGCCGACCTCGATGCCGACATGCTGGCCGAGACGTTGTCGGAGTTTTTCACGAGCGGCGGATGGGGAAGCGTCACGATTACGCCGGTCGGCACCGGCGCGCTGGCGCTCGACTCCGTCGACTGGGTCGAAGCGGAGCCCGGTGCGGCGCAATCCCCGATGTGCTTCTTCTCGGCGGGCATGCTGGCGGACTTCTTAGGACGGCTGTCCGACGAGACCGTCGCGGTGCTCGAAGTCGAGTGTCGCAGCCGAGGGGACGCCCGCTGCCGCTTCTTATCGGCGACCCCCGATGTGCTGGAGCGCGTCTACAACGACATGACGGCGGGGAGGAGCTACGCGGAGGCGTTGGGCGCCGCGTAGGGGCGCAGCATGCTGCGCCCCTACCTACGGGCCACGCTGACTCCTTCGAGTAGTAGCGACGGGGACCACCGCGCCCCCAGCCACCGCCCGTCGGTTCCAAATCCCCCAATCTTCTTCAGGAGATCGTAGGCGTTGCCCGCGACGGCCGCGTCCTTCACGCGTCCGGTGATCTCGCCGCGCTGCACGCGATAGGCGAGGCCCACGGGGTGGCTGAAGACGCCGCTGATCACGTTGCCCTGCCCTACGCCGATCAAGTCGTCGACGACCAGGCCATCGTCGATGTCACCGATGAGACCGCCCCCGAGGACTGAAGTGGACGCGTTGCTTCCGCGCGGACCGTCGGCGGACATGCGGAAGAAGATGTTCGTATAGCCGATCCGCGGTTTGCCGAAGAAGCCGCGTTGTCCGTTTCCCGTACTTTGCGTCTTCGCGCGCGCGGCGGTTTCGAGATCGTAGACAAAGCGTCCCACGCTGCCGCGCTCCACCAGTCCCGTCGCGCGGGACGGCACACATTCATCATCGATGGGCCGCGACGCGGGGCGCCCTGGCGTCAGCGGATCGTCGACAATCGACAAGCGTTGGTCGAACATCAGCTCCCCAACCTTTCCCGCGAGCGGCGAGCTGCCCTGCAGCACGGTCTTGCCCGAGAGTGCCTGCTCGAGCGGCAGTACCACCGCGGCGAGCCCGGCGGGCGTGAAGACGACGGGAAGCGCGCCATCAGGCGGCGCAACCACGGTCAGTGCCGCAGTGAGTCGCGTCTCGATCGACCGGACCAGCGCCTCCAGATCGGCGTCGCCCGGCAGGTCCGCACCGACGTAGTGATCGTAGATCATCAGGACGTCGTCACCCGCAATGCGGGTGACGTCTGCCGCCACCGCGATGGCGGTGCCGCGGTATTCGCCTCGGGCGCCGGCGCTGTTGCCCACGGCCGTGTCGGCGATTTCGCGCTCGACCGACACATTCACCTGACAGCCGGGCCGCTCCAGCCGCTCGACGAGCCCCTTGCCCAGGCGGATCAAGTCGTCGAGTGACGCGTTGGCGGTGCGATCGAAGAAGGTGGGAATCGGCGGGAGCTGTGATGCGGCGACCGCGGGGAATGCGAGCTCGACCGACTCGCCAAGCTCGGCGGAGGCGCGGGCGCGCGTGACGAGCTCCTCCGGGTCCGGCGCCGCCGACGTGGTGCCCGCGACTCCCATGCGGCCTCCGGCGATGACCCGCAGGTTCACCCCGGCTTCTTCGGAAATGCCCGCCGCCTTGAGCCGGCCAGCCTCGAATGCGACCGCCGTTTGCTCCTCGCGCCGCCACAGCGCGTCGGCGTTATCGACGTTGCGCCGGGCGGTCTCGAGCAGGCGATCGATCACACGTCGCCCCCAATCAGCGCTTCTTCGATGCGGACGTGCGGCGCCCCTTCGGTGACGGGCAGGGGAAACTGGCCGCCTTTGCCGCAGCCGCCGCCCATCTGGTTCCACGTGAAGTCGCCCGCGATATGGTCGATGCGGTCGAGCGTCTGGAACAGATTGCCGGCGAGCACCACGTCCTTCACCAGCTCGGCGAGATGCCCGTCGCGGATCATGTAGCCCCATCCGGCCGTGAACGAGAAATTCTCGAGCATCGTCTGCCCGCCGAATGCGCCGCATGCGTAGACGCCGAGCTTCAAGTCGCTGATCAAATCCTGAAATCCGACGCCGGCCTTGCCCGGTGCGATGTAGGTGTTCGTCATCCGCACGATCGGCGGATGACGGAACGAAATCGCCCGGGCGTTGCCCGTCGGCCGCTCGCCAAGCTTCGCTGCGGTTTCCCGCGAATGGAGCCGGCCGACGAGAATGCCCTCGCGGATGAGCGGCGTGTCCTGGGTGGGTGTGCCTTCGTCATCATAGGGCAGCGTTCCGCGCAACCCGCTCTCCGCGCCGTTGTCGCCGGCGTTCAGCACCGGTTTGCCGAACCGCCGCCCGAGCGTCATCATCTCCCGCGCCTGCGGATTCTCGTAGACGAAGTCAGCTTCGGACAGATGCCCGAACGCTTCGTGGATGAAGACGCCGGCGAGCTCATTGTCGAGGATGACGGGGTAGCTGCCGCCCCGCACGCGTGGCGCGTCGAGCAGATCCACCGCCCGCTGCGCGGTGACGCGAAAGCGATCCTCGAACTCCTGCACGCTCCGCCACCCTTTGCGCAGCCCGATCGACTCGAGCCCCTTCTCGATGGTGCCGTTGCGCCGGCCGATCGCGGTCCCCGAGACGACGACCTCGGGGCGCAGCTGGTAGAGGGCGGTGCCCTCGGAGTTGACGTACCAGACTTCCGAGACCTCGTCGCGATAGCTCGATTGTGTGTCGACGATCGCGTTCGACACCGCGAGCATCGCGCCATTGTAGGTCTCTAGAAGCGTCTTTTTCTCGGCGAGCGAGATTCCGCGCACGTCACCGTCGAGATCGAGCGCGGCATCGGCTACCTGCGGAGCGGTATCGGCCAGCCGGATCGGCTCGGTGAGCCGCACGGCGCGCGACAGCTCGTGCGCCCGGCGAACCATGACGGGCAGCTCGTCGAGCGACGTAAACGACGCGATGCCCCACCCGTACCCTTTGTTGAGCGCGCGCACGAAGCCGCCCTGGTCTTCGCTGACGGTGGCGGTCTCAAGCCGCCGCCCGCGGAACGCGACGGAGGAGCTCCAGGTGCGTTCGACGCGAATTTCAGTGTAATCAGCCCGGGACTGCGTGACCGCTGCGGCGAGACGATCCTTCAACGGGTTTCCTTCAGCTGGTCGCGATAGTCGGGGCGGACGACGATTTCCCCGTCGACGATGACTTCGAGATCCCAGGGGAGAATGATGAAGTTTTCATTTTCCAGCGCGTAATAGTCCGGCTTGTACGTGCCCGTCTTGAACGAGACGGCGGTTTTCACCGCGGCCGGTTTCAAATCGCGCACCGCGGCGAGGGCGAGCTTCATCGTGTTGCCCGATTCGCAGGTCTCATCCACGAGCAGGACGCGCTTGCCGGTCACGAGGCGCGGCGGCCCCGCGATCACCGACCCTTCCGGGGTGATGGCGATCGATGCGAAATCGCGCTGCAGAATGCTGGCGACCACGGCCCCGGGAATGACCCCCGCCCTGGCGATGCCGAGCACCACCTCGGGGTCGTATTCGCGGAACACTTTCAGCGCGAGCACGCGGCACAGCTCGCCGAACAGCGCCCAGTCCACCTGCAGCACGCCGCGCGGCGGCTGGCTCTTGGGTCGCATGCCCGTGGGTGAACGTGGATTGGGTCGCGGGGGCCGGGGAGGGAACGCCATGCGGGATTCTACATTGCCAATGTCCGCAGCCGCAAGCTATTTTCGGCGCATGGGTTTCTGGCGCCGCTTGTTCGGCGGGGACGGCTCGTCAGGCGACGATCTCAAACCACAACGTCTCGATTATCTCAACGAGGCGTTAGCCCTCGAGCGTCAGGGGGATTATGATGCGGCGCTCACATCCTATCGCCTGGCGCTCCGCGATCACCCCAACGACGCGCGCATTCTCCAGAACATGGCGATCGCGTTCACCAAGACGCGGCGCTTCGATGAAGCGATCCGCCATTACCGGCGCGCGCTGGAGTTGGACAACTCGCTCGCCGGCGCGCATTACGGCCTCGCGTTCCTCCTGCTGCAACGCGGGGACCCCGACGGCGCCGCGCAGCACCTGAAGACCTTCCTCGCCCACCCGCCCAGAGGCCCGGACGCGCAGAAATGGATCGAGCATGCCACCCAGGCACTGCACGATCTGCGTTCTGGTGGGACCGCGCCGGCGAGCGCTCCCGAAGAGAGGACAGGCAGCCACTGATTCGGACGTTCGCGCTGCTCGCCGTCCTGGCGGGAGGGGGGGGAGTGGTGTTCGCGTGTAAAGTGAGTACCAACCTCGACCAGGTGGTCGCGCTCGAGGTAGTCCTCCCCAACGGTGGCCAGGTGGAGGTCGGTGATACTCTGATGCCGAGCGCGCGCGCGCTCAACGGCCACGGCGACACGATCACGACGGGCATCTTCTGGGCCACGCTCGATACGACCATCATCACCGTGCTGGACAGCACCACCGGCGCCACACTCGGCGGTTCGATCGGACAAGGGCGACTGGAGGCGCGCGTGGGCCTGCTGACCTCGAACCCGCAGACCGTCACCGTGATCACCCATCTCGATTCGGTGCAGCCGGCCGCGCCCGTGCTCACCCGGGATACCATCATTCTCTCGCAGGCGGACACCATCTCGGACTCGCTGCGGGTGCAGCTCTTCGCGACTCCGGCACTCGCGGTCGGCCGCCGGGTTGTTTTCAGCGCGACCACCTTTCCGGCCAGCGATCCATTGGTCACATTAGTGCCCAGGGACACGATCTTCAGCAGCGGCACCGGCCTTGCCGCGGCCCAGGTGCGGCGACCCGCGGGCGGCACGCTTCCGGACTCTGTGGTCGTCAGCGCGACCGTGCAGCGACCTGACGGGACGCCAATACCGGGCAGCCCGGTGACTTTTGTCGTGGAGTTTCGGCCATGACCAAGGGAACGCTGAACCAGCTTTTCTTCACGACGGTCGACCGGCATGCGAGTCTGCCCGCCGCGTTTCGCTCGAAAGTGGGTGGTGCCTGGGTCTCCATCACCCATCGCGAGACGCTGGATCGCGTGCGGGCGATCTCACTTGGCCTGCGCGAGCTGGGCATCAATCCCGGGGACAAGGTAGCGATCGTCTCCGAAAACCGGCCTGAATGGACGCTCGCCGATTACGCCTGCCTGTGCTCCCGCGCCACCGATGTCCCGATCTACCCGACCCTGACCGTAAAACAGACGGAATACATCCTGCGGGACTCGGAGTCCGTCGCCGTCTTCTGCTCGACGACGCAACTCGATAAAGTGCTCGAGGTCAAAGGAGCTTTGCCCGGGCTGAAGGACGTCATCGTCTTCGATAGCGGGCCCGCCGCGCAGCGGCCGGGCGCGATGGCCCTGGCGCAGTTGGAGGCCAAAGGGCGGTCGGCCGCCGCGAAGTATCCCGACTGGAAGAGCGACGCCTTGAAGGTGAAGCCGGAGGATCTCGCGACGCTGATCTATACGTCGGGCACGACCGGCGAACCCAAGGGCGTGATGCTGTCGCACTACAACATCTGGTCCAACGTGCAGGCGTGCCTGCAGATGATCCCCATCGGCGGCGGCGACGAGTGTCTCTCGATGCTGCCGCTGTCGCACAGCTACGAGCGGATGGTGGATTACACGCTGTTCCAAGCGGGGGTGATCATCAACTTCGCGGAGTCGTTCGACACGGTGGCGGCGAATCTGCAGGAAGTGAAGCCGACGGTCGTGCTGTCAGTGCCGCGCTTGTATGAGAAGGTCTACGCGCGTGTGCTCGAAAACGCGTTGTCGGGCAGCGCGATCAAGCGCGGCATCTTTTTCTGGGCAAAGCGCGCCGGTGAGCAGTGGGCGACACTGGCGCTCGCTGGCCTTCCCGTGCCAGGCGGGCTCGCGCTCAAGAAGAAGATCGCAGACCGGCTCGTGTTCGCGAAGCTGCAGGCTCGCACGGGCGGCAGAATCCGCTTCTTTGTCTCCGGCTCCGCGCCGCTGTCGGCCGACATTGCGAAGTTTTTCTACAGCGCCGGCCTGCCGGTGATCGAGGGCTACGGATTGACCGAGTCCTCGCCCGTCCTCACCCTCAACCCCCTGGACCGCATCAAGCTGGGCACCGTGGGACGCGCGATTCCGGGCGTGGAGCTCATGATCGCGTCGGACGGCGAGATTCTCGCGCGCGGCCCGAACATCATGCAGGGGTATTACAAGCTGCCGGACGCGACGCGGGAAACCGTCGATACGGAGGGGTGGCTGCACACCGGCGACATCGGCGAGCTCGACTCCGACGGATATCTGAAGATCACCGACCGAAAGAAGGAGCTGATCAAGACCGCCGGCGGGAAGTACATCGCGCCGCAACCGATCGAAGGGATGGTCAAGCGCAGCAAGTTCGTCACCAACGCGGTGCTGTACGGCGACCGCCGCAAATTCGCCCTCATTCTCGTGGTGCCGAACTTCGACAACCTGGAGCGGTGGGCGAGGGAGCGAAACCTGAGCTACGGGTCGCGCGCGGAGCTGATCGAGATGCCGGATGTGAAGGCGAAGGTCGAGCGCGAAGTGATGGACTCGCTGCACGATCTCGCCAAGTTCGAGACGCCGAAAAAAGTCGTCCTGCTCGAGAACGACTTTACGATCGAGTCCGGCGAGCTCACGCCCACGCTCAAAGTGAAGCGGCGTGTGATCGAGAAGAATTACAAGGACCAGATCGATGCCGCGTATGCCGCCGGGGACCCGATGGCCGCGGCGATCGAGGGCTAGCGCTTCTCCCCCACCCAGAGACCGTGTTCCGCCGCGAGTTGGACGAGCCCGATCGGTAGTTCGGGCTCTTCGTTTTCTACCACAAACCGGCGGCCGCGCAGCAGGACGCGGTGCGCTTCGACGAGCCATGGGGACGTCGCGAGATCGGCGCCGACGACGACGCCGCGGGCGATGGCCGTCCGCAGCGGCACGCGCTCGTTCGCGTACAGCAGCGACAGCGTCTGCTGCTCTTCCATGTCCGGCGGCGCGTTGATCCCGACGAAATGAATGCCCTCCATCAGGCTGCTGAGACGCGGCGCCTGGCGGACCGCGGACCCGATCAGCACGACGAAGCCGCCGGGCCCGGAAAGCTCGAGGAGCGCTTGCAGCTTTGCCGCGTCGGCGGACGGCAGCGGCGAGGGCGGCCGGTACACCGGGCGCGGGCCCGAGGTCATGTCGCTCGCCACGCGCTCCTTGCTGCGCCGGAAGTTCACGATGCCCAACGCGATGGGATACTCTTTGTGACATACCGGACAGCCGATGATACCCGAGCGCACCATGCGGTCGCGCACTTCGCCCGTCGAGAGCACCAGCATTTCCTCTCGATGGGCTTCCGGACACTTCAACATCTCGGTGAGCTCGATGTGCATTACGAACCGTGCGGGGCGCGCGGTGAGTGGTACGTGATCACGGTCTGAATTCGACCCATGTGAGTTTCCCCGCCTCGACTGTGACCTGACGATACACGCGCTTGCCACCGATTGCGACACCCAGCACGTAAACGCCCGGCGCGACATCCGAGATGCCGAAGTGCTCGTGATAGACGGGATCGCTGTGATTGCGCCGCCCGTACGTTTCGATGAATGAGAACGGTGTTTCCCTCGGCTCGAGCTTCACGAGTCCGTAGATGCGAGCCTGATACGCCGGCTGTCCCGCCGAATCCCAGACCTGTCCGGCGATCGTGCCCGTGCCTGGCAACGGTGCAATCCACAGCTCCGGGTTCGTGTTGTACGGCGGATAGCGGACGTCCGGGTCGACGATCAGGCGTGTCGAATCGAACGGCGCTGCGTGCACCTCGAGGTGCAGGTGGTCGTTCGTCGCCCGGCCCGTGTTTCCGACGAGCGCAATGACGTCACCGGCTTTAACGCGTTGGCCGACTTTCGCCAGCAACGTCGTGTTGTGGTAGTAAACGGAGAACACGAACAACGGCTTGCCGTCAGCGGTCAGCTTGCGGTCGTGCTTGATCGCGACTGTCAGCGCGCCCTGCTCTGCCGGCCCAGCATGAACTACGACGCCGTCGCCGATCGCCTGGACCGGAGTCCCGTCGGGATTGTTGAACTCGACGCCTTGATGCGGCTGGAAGTTGCCGCCCATCGTCGAGCCGACAAGTCCCGCTCAAGAGACAGGCGTCCTACACCGCGGGGAGGAGGCGCACCTTCGCAAGCATCGTGGATTACCAGAGCGGTCCAGGTCCGTCCACGACTATCGGAGACGTCACAACCTCGAAGATGCGATACGAAGAGCTCACCGGGCGTGAAGCCCTCTCCAAAGGCTAACACGTATTGATTGCGAATCCTGCCCCAAACCGAGTCTTTGGCTGTCGTCGCCCCAATCGAATCCGTGATGACACGCCACGTCTGGCCATCGTCCCACGTCAGCTTGATCCCGTCCGCGGTCGCGATGTACGTGGTGTCGCCACGCGTCAGGATGCCATCGGGTGTCACGTACTGCCACTCGGGTCCGAGCTGCCCGAATTCCCAATTCCGCCACGTCTTGCCGCCATCAATCGAGAGCCCCCACCCGTTGCCGACCGTGCCGTACCAGATCTGCCCCCGCGGACCGAACCCAAACGCGTGCACGAAATCCCACGAGATCGCATGAGCCCCGGTGTCACTGGAGGATCTGATCTGCTCCCAGCTCCCTGCTCCCTTTCGTAACACGAAGATGCCCTGCCCATACGTGCCCACCCAGATCGCGCTGTCGGGCGCCCGCGCGATCGCGAGCACATGCACGCCCCAACCGGACGAATCTGGCAATGGCGGAATGACTTGAGCACCAAGCGATGTCGCGAACAGCAGCCCCACGCACCACGCACCCCGCACCACTCACCCCCTGGGCGTGTAAATGGTCGGAAGGAGCCGAATCTCCGTAATGTCAATCCGCTCCGGCTGCATGACCGCGTACACTACCGCGGCCGCGACGTCCTCGACGCGCATCATGTCCTTGCGCTTGGTGAATCCCGGCTTCGAATCAGGATCCACGGCGTTCCAGATGTCGGTGTCCACCGGACCAGGGGAGATCAGCGTCGTCCGAACGCCGCTCTTCGCGGTCTCCTGGCGGATGACCTCATGCATCCCACGCAGGCCAAACTTGCTGGCCGCGTAGGCGGTCGAGCCGGAAAACCCGATGTAGTCGGAGATCGATCCGATCGTGACGAGATGGCCGCTGCCGCGCTTCACCATCTTCGGCACCAGGGCGCGGGCGATGAGAAAGGCGGCCGTGAGGTTCGTCGCGAGGGTGCGCGTGAAGTCTTCGTACGTCGTGTCGGCGAGCGGCTTGATGAAGAAGACGCCGGCGTTGTTCACGATGATGTCGGGAAGGCCAGGCTCCTGTTCGACCCGACCCACGGCGCGCTCCACGCTGGCGGGATCCGTGAGGTCACACGCGATATCGGTACGACGCTCGAATGTCCCCTCGCGCACGGTGCGGGCCAGGCGCACAACGTGCATCCCCGAGGCTCGCAGCGCATCCGCCACCGCCAGCCCGATGCCCCGCGACGCGCCCGTCACGAGCGCGACTTTCACAGCGCGAAGCTGCCGCCGTGCACGAGTCTCAGAAATTCATCGCGCGTCTTGGCGTCGTCCCGGAACGCCCCGCGCAGCGCGCTGGTCACCGTCTTGGAATTCTGCTTCTCGACGCCGCGCATCATCATGCAGAGGTGATAGGCCTCGATCACGACGCCCACGCCCATCGGCTTGAGCACCGCGCACAGCGCCTCGGCGACCTGGTCGGTCAGCCGCTCCTGCACCTGGAGCCGCCGCGCGAACACCTCGACCACGCGCGGAATCTTCGAGAGTCCCACGATCCTTCCATTGGGGAGATACGCGACGTGCGCCCGCCCAAAGAACGGCAGCATGTGATGCTCGCACATCGAGTAGATCTCGATGTCGCGCACGCAGATCATGCTCTCGTGCGTCTCCTCGAACAGGGCATTGCCGATCACTTCATCGACGTTCATGCCGTAGCCGCGGGTCAACCACTTGAGCGACGCTTCCACGCGCGCCGGCGTCTGGCGCAGACCCTCGCGCGTGGGGTCTTCACCGATCTGCTCGAGCATCTCGTGCACGAGCGTTTGGAAGGGGATGCGCACCTCCGTCGGTTCGGTGTGCGTCTCGTGGAAGCTGTGCAGGCTCGCGGACTTCATTTTGTCTCGTGCCATGGTAAGATTGGACCCCCGTGCGATTCCTAAAGCTACTCCTCCTGGCCTTGCAGACGGGAGGCTCCGCGCTGGCGGCGCTGTGGACGTTTCCGAGCATGTTGTTGTCTGCATTTCTCGTCGCCTGGGGGGCGGAAGCGGCGCAATTCCTCATCTCGCAGGGCCTGGCCCTCGCGATCCTTGCGTGGCTCCAGACAATTCCCGAATTCGCCGTCGAAGCCGTCATCGCCTGGGACGCGGGCCGCGATCCCACGCGCTCGCACCTCGCGATCGCGAACCTGACCGGCGCGATTCGCCTACTGCTGGGACTTGGCTGGCCGATGATCTACTTCGTGTTCGCCTTCTCGGGCCGGCGGAGAGGCAATCCGAAGGGTACGCCGTCCATCAAGCTGCAGCGGGAGCACGCCGTCGAGGTGATCGGGCTACTCCCCCCGCTGCTGTATTTCATCGTGATCATCTGGAAGCAGACGATGAGCTGGATCGATGCCGTGATACTGGTGGCGTTGTACGTCGGCTATCTCGTCGTCTTGCTGCGCGACCCGCCGCACAGCGCTGAAGAGATCAGCGACGCGCCCCGAGTGTCGCAATGGGCGTATCGCCTGGGCGGCCTGCGGCGGAAGCTCGCCATCGGCGGCCTGTTCGCCGCCGGCGGATTCCTGCTCTACGTCACCGCACGTCCCTTCCTCGAGTCGATGCTGGCGGTCGCCGGGTTGCTGGGCGTGAGCCAGTTCATTCTCGTGCAGTGGATCGCGCCGTTCCTCTCGGAATTCCCCGAGAAGGTCTCCGCGTTCCTGTGGGCCCGCCGTGTCACTCACGCGCCCATGGCGCTCATGAACATGGTGTCGAGCAATATCAATCAGTGGACGGTGCTCGCAGCCATGATTCCGCTGGTGTACGGGTACTCGCACTTCACCCACACCGGCGTCTGGGCGCCGTTTCACTTCGACGCCGAGCAACGCCTGGAACTCATTCTCACGTTGCTCCAGACGGCGCTCGGCATCGTGGTGCTCGCAAACATGGAGTTCGATTGGTTCGACGCGACAGCCCTGTTCGTCCTCTGGATCGTCCAGTTCCTCGCGCCGCACCTGCGGGAGGAAGTCTCGGTCGCCTATGCGCTATGGATCGTGATCCTGCTGGTGGGATTCCTGGTGCGGGGACGGGCACTGCTCGCGCCGCGCTACTTCTGGGAGACCCTCACACAAAAACGACCGGCCGGATCTGCTTAACGCAGCCGGCCGATCGACTACAGAAGGAACGGAGAGGATTATTGAAGCCCGAAAGTAATGACTGGTCCCTCACCACGAATTCTGTCTTCCCCAATCGAGGGGGCGTGACATGGGCCGCGGTATCTGGGTCCACTACCGAGCTTGTTGGCTCAATAATTTGACTCCCCGCTCCTGGGTACTAGAATACGTCCCGTCCCTGAAAGGTCAATCGCCTGAACCTCACATTGCTCGCCGCTGTCGTGATGCTGTTGGCGTGGGCGTTGCTGCTATTTGCGGCACACGTTCCCAGCGGAACGATTCACCTGCTGTATGCGGGGGCGATGATTCTCTTCGCGCGGCGCGCATTGGTCGGCGCGGCGCGCTTCGTCTCCTAAGCCGCTCAGATTTCCCAGTTCGAGAACAACACGCCCCGGGACGCATGACGCTCGGGGTACCCGGCATACGTCATGCGTAAATCTGTCCAGCGCACGCGGTAGCCGCGCGCAATCAACCGGCGGAACGCCTCACTGTAGCGACTCTGGCACCGCATCGCGATGCGGCGAATGCCGACCTTGGCGGCCGCCGCCTCGACGGCCGCGATGGCGGCATCGAATGCGGCATCCGTCCGCGCCGCGAGCTTGAGCACGCGCACTTCGTCGCGCGTGCGCGTATCGGCGAGCGGCGCCGAATGCCACACGGCCAGCGCGTCGAGGGTGCTGCCGGCCTCGACGAGTGACGTATCGCCGAGGCCCAGCTCGGCGGTCAGGAGGATCTCGCGCGAGAAGTCGATTCCCGGTACCAGGTCACCCACCAGCCGCCGCGCCGCTTCCATCGTGGCCTCCTTCTCGCTCGGCGCGCACCGGGACAGCAACACGGGCGCGGGATGACCTCGCGTCGCGATCTCGTTCGTCAGGGTGACCGTGAGAAAACCGGGCGCGAAGCCCAGGCGCGCGTAGAAGCCGATGTTCTCGGGCGTGCGTGGCATGGTCTCGAGACCGAGTGTCGTGACCCCGCGATCGATGAGCCAATCGGCCGCCGTGTGCACGATGGCCTTGCCGACCCCCGTGCCCTGCCGGTCCGGCCGCACCGCGAGCGGTCCCATCCATCCCTCGAGGCCCGCCTGGTGCGCGACGTTGAACGCCGCAATCTCGCCGTGCTCGTCGCGCCACACCATCGCGCCTTCGCCCGCGTCGAGCAGCGCGTACCGCCAGACGAGCGGATTGAGCTGCGGCACGCGAACACCGATGAGCCCGTCGCGGCGGTAGCGATCGGTGAACGACTCGGCGAAGACGCGATTCAGCGCGTCGATGTCGCGCTCGGTGGCGCGCTCCGGCCCGATTACCCCGGTATCAGGCAGCCACGCTCGCATCGGGCGGTCCCAGCGTAGCGGTGTCGTCGCGCACGACGCTCGACCCAGTGGTCGCGTCGTACGAGACTCGGATTACACGGTCCAGGCCATCGCGCACCTGTTCAATGTGCGTGATGACGATGACCTGTGGGAAGCGATCGCCCAGGCGACGCAGCAGGGCCAGGACATGCTGGCGGCGCGATTCGTCGAGCGAGCCGAAGATCTCGTCGAGCACGAGGAGCGAGAGGGGCTGTCCCGCCCGCTCGGCGATCATCTGCGAGATGGCGAGGCGCAGCACGAGGTTGGCGATGTCCTCTTCCCCGCCGGAGATCACCGGTTTCGGCACTCCCTCGTCGAGCACGACGACACGATAGTCCGCATCGAGATCGACCTCGTCGTAGCGGGCATCCGTGAGATCCGCCAGGAAGCCGGATGCCAGCGCGCCGATCTCGGGCCGCATCGCCGCGTTCAGCTCGGCGCGCAGATCGGAGAACGCGCGATCCAGCTCATGATGCAGCCGCAGCTCGATCTTACGCTCGCCGATCGTCTTTTCGCGAGCGGCGCGCTCGGTGGCGCGGCGCTCGGTTTCCCGCACGGCGGTCTCGGCCGCGACCAGCTCGCCTCGCGTTTCCGCCACGGCAAGCTCGGCGGCCCGCAGCGCGTGCGCCGCGCGATCGTGCCGCTCGCGCGCCGCCTGAAACTTCGGCTCTGAAAACCCCTGTTCTGTGACGGCTGCGCCGAGCTGCTTCACCTGCTCCTCCCGCGCCGACAACGCCTTCTCCGCGAGCTCCGCCTCTCCGACCAAAGCTTCCGCCCGCTCGGCCCTCGCCGCCAGGGCGGCCGCCTGCAGGGCCACCGGGTCGAGCCGAGTGAGCTCCGCGCGTACGAGGTTGTGGCGCTCGGCGTCGTACCCCGCCGCCCGCGCCGCGACGCTCCGCTCGATTTCCTGCGTTCGCTTGGCCAGACCGGCGCGCTCTTTCTGTAGGCGCGCGCGCTCCCCCGCCTGCGCGCGGAGCGTTCCCTCGTGCTCGCTCGCCTGGCGGGTCTCTTCGCGCAGCGCATCGCGCGCCGCCTCCGCTTGCGTCACCGCGGCGGGTGGCTGCGCCAGCTGCTCGATCCGCTGCCGGAAGTAGGTCCCGTCGTCAACGATCGCCTGCAGCTGGCGATCGAGCACGCCGACTACGGCGGCGTGCTCAGTGCCGAGCGGCCGGCGGCAGGTCGGGCACTCGCCGTCCGGTCCCAGCCGCGCGATTTTGTCGCGCTGATTCTTTACCTCGTCGTACAGCTTGAGCAGCTCTGCACGACGCGTGCCCGCATACTCCTTTTCCCGAACCCACGCCCCCAGCTGTTCGTTGGCAACCGTGTCGGCCGCCTCGAGCCGCTCGGCGAGTGCACGGACGGTCGCCGTCGCTTTTGCCAGTGACGCGTCGGCGTCCGCCAGCTCGGCTATGCGGCGATCGAGCACGTTGAGGTTGCGGGTGAGCTCGGTGACCTTCGCCTGATCCTCCCGGCGCGCCGCGTCTTCGCGATGCAACCGGTCGAGCTCCGCCAGCTCCGCCTTGAGCTTGGAGATCGGTGCGACCTCGGCGTCGAGCTTGCGGAGCTCCTCGCGCGCGCCCAACGCTTCGGCCAGCTCCTTGTCGAGCCGCTGGAACTCCTGGCGCGCAACGACGACGCCCTGCTCGGCAACCCGCAGATCGCCGTGCAGGGAGAGCGTGCGTTCGCGGCGCTCGACCCACTGCTGCCAGCGAGGCTCTTCTTCTGCCAGCGCTTGCTGTGCCTTGGTGCGCTCGCCGGCCGCCGCGGTAGCCGCCTTGCGCGTCCCGGTCAGGCGGCCGGTTGCCTCCTTGCGCTCCTTCTCGAGCTCCGCCTGCGGCGGCAACCCCGCCTCGAGCCCATCGACTTCATGCCCCAGGGCGTTGCGGCGCTCGCGAATGCGTTCCTGCGCAATGGTGAGCTGCTCGTGGCGCAGCACGCGCGAGAGAAACGCCGCCCGCTCAGGGCGCGTCGCGTCGGCCAGCACCGCGAGCTCCTTCTGCCCGGTGAAATACGTGTTGAAGAACTCGTCGTGCGTCATCCCCAGCACGCGCTGCAATCGCGCGGTGACTTCCTTGAGGGAATTGGCGACGACGGCGCCGTCCTGGTACAGCTCGGCATTGTTCAGCCCGCGCTCGACGCGATACCCGTGACTACCGAGGCCGAATTCGAGCTCCACGCGGACCGGGGAGCGGGCTTTGGCGCGCATGTTGCGGATGGAGTCCTTGTCGCCGCGCGCCGCGGGATTGCCGTAGATCGCCCACGCGATCGCTTCGAGCAACGACGTTTTGCCCGAGCCGTTCGGCCCGATGATGCCGGTGATCCCGTCACCGAACACGATTTCGGTGTCGGCGTGCTGGCGGAAGTTGACGAGCCGCAGGCGGTGCAGCTTCATGCCGGCGTCCCTCCGCCGGCGGCCTCTTCGCTCCGCGCCGCCGTCTCGAGATAGTCAACGCCCAGCTTCACGAACCTTTCGCGATTCAGCTCGGCATCGAGCGGCCGGCGGCCCAGGAAGTCGCGAACCGTCTCCGTCAGCGTCTGGTGCCGCACTCCGGGTCCACTCACGCCCTGCGCGCGCTGGGCCTCCGGCCGGCGCAGATCGAGCTGGAGATTGAGCGCGCGGGCTTTATAAGCGCGGATCGCGGCGTGATCGAGGTCGCGCGCGGTGGCGCGGTCCACGTCCCAAACGAGCAGCCGCACGATTTGATCGTCGATCTTTGCCGCAGCGATCCGCTGCGCGATTTGCTCGTCCAGCGCCTTGGCGTTGAGCCCGGCGCCCTGGATGAACGGCAGATCGATGTGGCGGCGGACCGGCGCGATGGGGCGAAACGTCACGCGCGCGCCAGGAAGCTCGATGAGCAAATAGCCCTTGCCCGCCCCTCCCCGCTTGGGCTTCTTGAGCTCCGCCTCGTCCTGCAGCTGGCCCCATGGGTTGGGGGGCAGATACTCGAGACTTCCCGAGTACCAGGCGTTGGCCGCGACGGGCTGAGCGGTGTGGTAGTGCCCCAACGCGATGTAGTCCCATTTCTCCGGCGCGAGGATTTCACGCGAGAGCGCCGCGCCGCCGTACTCCATGGTGCCGCGCGCTTCGCCCAATCCGCCGTGTACGCCGTGCGTGAGCAGCACATTGAGCGTGGGTCCGCCCGGCTCGGGACGCAGTGCCGGACGATCGGCTTTGACGAGCGCCTGGTGCGGGACCGCGAGCACGGCGCCGTCGAGTTTGGGAAACACGATGCGCCGCGCCTCTTCCACGGCGACTTCGACGCCGAGCGCTTCGTAGAGACGCAGGATCGCGCCCGTTTCGGTGGAGCGCGGCGTGTCGTGTTCGCCGGCGATCACGACGACCGGCGTCTCGGGCAACGCGGCACGCAGCCGGTGGAGCTGGCGAAAACAGAACATGATCGCCGCGTTCGTAGGCCGCACGGAGTGGAACAGATCCCCCGCGATGACGATCAGCTGCGGCTTCTGCTCGAGCAGGTCGTCCACGGCCCGCCGAAACACCTCGGCGATGTCCGCCTCGCGCTGATTGATGCCCTTGGGCGTCTGCCGGTCGAACTGGCGAAAACCCAGGTGCAGGTCGGCGAGATGGGCGAGCTTCATTTTCCGCCGGCCAGGTGAATGCTGCTCTCGGTCTGCGTCGTGATTTTCATGTCGCGCACACCGAGCGATGCGATGGTGATGTTGAGGTTCGACGTGCCTTTGACGCTCGCGTCCACGACGGTGCCCCGCGCGATCGAGAACTGCTGAAAGCCGTTGAGCTCACCCGAGAGCCGCATCGTGCCGTTCTGGCCGGCCACAGCGAGCTGAATGGGTCCCGGTGGGAACGTCGTTTTGATGTCGAAAATGACGGTGGTATCCGCGTTGTCCGTGCGAATCTCGCGGACGGTGAGTTTGGTCTGCGCGGAGCCTGCTCGCGCCGTGTTGGCACCGCCGAATTGCTCGAGCGGCAGCTTCATGGAGACCGTCCACGTGTCGCCGGGACCCACGGGCTGCTCCGGGAAGGCGTAGGCCATGCCCTGAAGCACCGCGGCCATTTGGTTAGCCAACTCGGGGGGCGCGCCCTGCAGTCCGCTGAAATCGTTGCGCACGATCTGCGATCGCTCGTCGAACACGACGGTACTGCGCGTGCCCCGCAGCCGCGCCAGCTGACTGGACATGTCCGGCGACATCACGGGCATCTCCACACTCGCCGAATCGACGACGATCTCGATTTCTGTTCCGCCGGCGGCGGCTGGCCCCCTCACGGTTTGCGTGGAGAACAGCCGCAAGCGCCGGTCTTGGTTGCCGGCGCCGCCGAGCGGACCGGTCGAGGGCATCGTGACCTTCGTGTACTGCTCCAGTGTGTGGTGATACACCGCCCCGCTCGGTGGATGAAAGCGGAGCGGAATCTTCACGCCGCCGCTCTTTTCACAGCCCACGAGCAGGAGACACACCAGGACGCGGCGCATCAGTAGGGCTCATCGGAAATGGTGTGCAATGGCGGCACGGCATGCTGCTCCTGCGGCAGCGCGGGAGCGGGTACCACGCGGCTCCCCAGAACCTTTCGGAAGTACGCGAGCACGTCGTCCGGCCGCGTGTGCCGCACCGCGGCGAGCGCACGACGGACATCGTCCTGCTCACGTTCTGCAATAAGATCCTTCACCTGATTGGGCCGAACCCGGCGGTCGAGCCGCACGAGCTGGCGCACGACCGCGTCCTCGAACGGCACGTCGGCAGCGGGCGGAAAGCGCCCCACGCCGTCGCGACCGCGCAGCACCGGCGGCTTCGGAAAGCGCACGAAAATCGGCTGCGTGAAATGCGGATGGCGCACCATCAGCTCGCCGATCGGCAGGGTGGCGAGCTTGCTCTTCGTGGCGGGACTGAGGACCTGATAACCGGGCGTCGCCAGCTCATCCATGTCCATGCGGCCGAACAGCTGCGTCCCCGCATTGCCGACCACGCGGCGATGTACCTGCGACCGAAATTGCTCGGCGCCGAACAGCGCCATGCCGAGGTAGCGGCCGCGCTCGGAGATGTCGAGCAGCATCTTTTTCACGTACGTCTCGGAGCCATCGCCGGGGGCGTACTTGTTCAGCTCGTCCACGAACACGACCACCGCGTCGACGCCCAGCTCGCGGCGCTCGAGTTGCTCGCGCAGCTTGGAGACCACCCGCGCGAACACGAGGTCCTGCCCCAGCGGGTCGACGTTCGCGATATCGATCACGTAGACCGTGCGGTCCGTGAATTCCTTCCACGGCAGATCGCTGGACGGCCCGTCGTCCGTGACGAGGCCCTTGCAGCGCGTCGAGATATTGAGGAGGCGGTTCCGCACCTTGCGGATCGTGGCGATGTGATGGGTGCGCCACGTGTCGCTGCCGCTGCGGCCGCCGGACGCGATCTCCAGGCCGTCGAAGATCGAGCGAAACAACCGGTCGAGATCGGCGAAGGTCTGCACCCGGTGCGTGCCACCGAAGCCGTCGTCGAACGTTCTTCCCAACACCCGGTCTCTCAGGAAATCGATGAAGGCGTCTGCTTTGGCGTCGATATCGTCCTTGTTGAGCAGCACTTCCGCGAAGTCCACGACCTCCTGCAGGCCCCAGGTGAGCGGCTCGACGTCGGAGACCAGATCGGGGTGGGTGCGCAGCGTATTGAGATTCACCCCGTCCGCCTTGAGGGGCGCGTAGAAGCGCACCCGCTCGAACGGCGCCGGCGGCACGCCCAGCCGCTGATAGCGCTCCCGATCTTCGTCGCTCAGATCACCGGGCTGGTCGAGGAAGCAGAGATCGGGTCCCTTGACGTTGAAGCACAGCGCGGCGATGCGGCCCTTGTGGGCCGGGAAGTGCGCGAAGATCGAGCCCAGCAGGAATTCGACCGCGCTCGTCTTGGTCGCGAGGCCGGACACACCGGAGATGTTCAGGTGCGCGGCTTCGGGACCGAGCAGGAAATCGGCGTCGAGGTAGACCGGCGCCTCATGACCCGCCGATGTATAGAGGCCGATCGGAATCGCTGTCGGCGTTGCTGAATAGAGGAAGGTGTCCATGCGCAGCGCCTGCGCGACGTCGGCGTCGGCGGCGAGGTACACCTGGCCGAGGGGCACGGGCTGCAGCGGCTCTTCCGGAGTCTGCCGCAGAACTGCAGCGGTCCAGTACCGGATCTCCTGGCGCGTCGTCGGTGCCGCCGCGCGAGTGGGATCGCCTTCCGCGCCGACGACGTCATGTAATGGCGTCGCGAGATCGGAGTAGGCGAACCCATCCGTCACGACACCGTAGACCACCCGTCCCGCTTCCCCCGTTCCGTCTCCTCCGACCTTCACGATCGCCCCGATCCCGATACTCGTTTCGGTAGCCGTCCAGAAGTGGAATTGGTGAGGCGTTGCCGGTTTCAGCTCGGTCGCGACGACGCGACCAATCGGGGTGGGGGGGGGGGTGTCCTTGTCCGGGCGCGCGATCATGTCCCCGTCTTGGGCAGACGGGATACTCGGCGTAGCTGGGGCTGCCGCGGAGCGAGGGCGCTCAGGTATTCCTCCACGTTATGTAAAGGATACAACAGCCGGTCCCAGCGTGTGGCAGGTGTCGCGAGGGGCGCCCGCTCCGCCCAGAGCCAGCCGGAGAGCTCGGTGGCTCGCGCCACGGTCTCGCGATCGGCCCGCGCCTCGACGCGCAGCAGGCCATACAGCAGATCGTTGCCTTCCCACGGCCACAGGCGCAGGTACCACGAGTACACCTCGGTGCGGGTGTGACCACCGCGCACCGCAAACACGCTGGTGCGATGTCCGGCGGGCAACGTCAACGCGCGTTCAAGTCCGCGGCCTTCCAGAAACTGCGCGCCGTGACTCTTGATCACCCCGAGCGCGCGAGGGTGTCGCGCCACCGCGGGGGATCGCGACAACAGGCCGTCGAGGACCAGCCATTCTTCCGGTGGGAGACCGGCGATGCACGCGTCGGCCAGCTCTCGCTCAATGCCGGCTCGCACGCGACGCACCGTACTTTCGACGCGCTCCAGATAGCGCGCCGGTTGCTCCACAAGATCACCGTCCATCGGCTCGAGGTCCGGCGCCATTTGCTCGAGCCGCTGTCTCAGAGCCGGTTTCATGCGTTGCAGGGGCGCAACCGCGAACGCGCGACTCCGCTCGCGCGTCGTGTGGAGCCGGCCTCGCTCATCGCGACGTCGAATGGCGGCAGCGACATACGCGCTTACGATCTGTACCACGCCGTCATACGCGACCACGCTCCAGCGCTCGATGCCGGCGAGAAATGAGACCGCGGCTGGGACGCGCGCCGCGCTGCGATCCGGAACCGGATGCGCCTGGAGCTCCCCGTCTTCAACGATATCGGCGCGTTCGGTCCCCGCATCGATGTCACTCCCCAGACCGGCGCGGGACGCGGGGGGAGGTACGAACGCGGCGGGGACCGCGCCGGCATCGATCAGCGCCTGCCACCAGGTCATGGCTTGTCCCGGGTTTTCACCCCGATGACGAGGCCGTCCCGCACGGGGATGATGGTGGCGACCAGCCGCGGGTCACGCGACGCGAGCTCGTTGAACTTCCGGACGCCCTCGGCGTTCGGCGAATCATCGTTGGGATCGACCGCCGCGCCGTGAAAGAATGCATTGTCACACAGCAACAAGCCGCCGCCCCTGAGCAGCTTCATGCCCCACGCGAAATAGTGGGGCAGTGGCTCCTTGTCGGCATCGATAAACACGGCATCGAAACCGGGCTTGAGCGTCGGCAAGACTTCGAGCGCCGGGCCCTCGATCAGCTCGATCCGATCCTGCAGGCCCGCGGCGGCGAACGCCTCGCGCGCAATTCTGGCGTGCTTGGGATCTCGTTCGATCGTGACCAGCCTGCCGTCCGCGGGCAGCGCCCTGGCTAGCCACACCCCGCTGTAGCCGCCCAGCGAGCCGATTTCCAGCACGTTCTTCGCCTGGATCAGCAGGAGCAGCAGGTGCAGCAGCTTGCCTTCTTCGGGCGAAACGTTGATCGCCGGAAGCTTCTCTGATTCGTGACGCGCGCGGATTTTCGAGAGAACCGGGTCTTCAGCGGCGAACAGCTCGGTGATGTATCGCTCGAATCGCTCGTCCACTACGCCGTAGCTTCGACGTTCGGGAAGGGGGGAACGTCCAACAACCACAGGCCCGCGATGCGGGACTGCTTGTCGATCTCGACCAGCAAATGGTCGGCGACGCGCACGACGGTTGCGGGACGCTGCCGGCCGACGCGGATGTGAAACACCGACTCGGCCGGATTCTTGTCCACGGTGAGCGCCGTATCCAGCTCGACTGCCGCGATGCCGGGCTGGGAGCGCCGGGCGGGGAACGTCACCTGGCCTTCCTTTGCCGCGTCGGGAGGAGCCAGCGAGGCGACGGTGCGCACGTCCTCGGGCCACGTCACGACGTCCAGACCGCGCAGCGTGCCGCCCGCGACGTCGATGATGACAAAGGAGCCGTCACCACCCTCGAGATCGACGGTGCCGTTCATCCCGCTTCCCTTCGGGCCGCCCTTGCAGGCCACGGTCAGGATGTCGGTCTCGGGATCCCAGCGGTAGGCCACCTTTGGAAGTTTGCCGTTCAGCGGTGCGATGCGTGCTTCGAATTGCATGCCGTGACGCGCTTCCTGTGCGAGAAGAGGCTGGGTAATATAGCTGCACCATGGAACGACGCGAGTTCTTGACGGCGGCAGGGTTAGTCGCAGCGGGTACGCAATTGCGGATCGGCGATTTCGGATTGCGGATTGGCGGTACCGAGGATCAAGCGCCCTCACTCGGTCCGGCCGTCTTCGCCCAACGCATCACTCGCGCGCAGGAAGAGCTCAAGACGCGCAAGCTCGAGCTGCTCGTTGTGGAGCCGAGCACCAATTTCCAGTACTTCACGGGCTACAATCCCGGGCGCAGCGAGCGACTCATTCTGCTCATGATCCCGGTGTCGGGCGCACCGGCACTCATCTGCCCGTCCTTTGAAGTCGAGCGCCTCAAGCGTAACAGCATGATCAGCGATGTGCGCGGCTGGGAGGAGCAGGACGACCCGTGGGATCTGGTCGGCAAGGCGGGGCGGGACATGAAACCTGCGCACCGCTATGGCACCGCGGCGGTCGAGCCAACCACCTCGTATCAGAGCTATCTGCGGCTGGACGACAAGCTGGGCGGCTGGAAATTCGTGAACGGCGCCCCGCTCACGGAGCGGCTGCGGATCATCAAGAGCCCCGAGGAAGTCGAGCTGATCCGGCGGGCGATCGCAGCTACGGAGGCAGCGATTGCCGCCACGTTTTCCCAACTCGCGGTCGGCATGACCGAGCGGGACGTCGCAACCCTGCTGTCGCGCGAGATGGCCAGCCGCGGCTCGCCGGGCGGCGGGCTCGTCCAGTTCGGACCCTCCAGCGCCCTGCCCCATGGCGGCCCGTCGGCGGGCCAACTGGCCCGCGAGACCGTCGTCCTGATCGACGCCGGCTCGCGCATCGAAGGCTATACCTCCGACATCACGCGCACGATCTGGTTCGGGGATGCACCGTCAGACGAGTTCAAGAAGGTCTACAATACGGTGCACGACGCGCAGACTGCGGCGATCGACGCCGGCAAGCCGTTCACGACGCAGTGTCAGGAGCTGGACCGCGCGGCTCGGAGAGTCATCACCGACGCCGGCTACGGGCAGTACTTCACCCATCGGCTCGGCCACGGGATGGGCATGGACGGCCATGAGCCACCGTATATGGTGGAAGGCAACGAGACGCGAATCGAGCCCGGGATGGTCTTTACGGACGAACCGGGGATCTATCAGCTCAACAAATTCGGCGTGCGAATCGAAGACGACTGTTTGATGACGGACAAAGGCATCGAGGTGCTGTCGCACCGCACGCAAAAGCTCTAGTCGCCGAGTTTTCTCGCGAATCCCACAATCCGATCGAGGGCCTGCTTGATCGCATCCGTCGCAGCCGCATACGACAGCCGCACCCAGCGATCATCACCGAATGCCGCGCCAGGAACCAGCGCCACGCCGGTCTGAGTGATCAGGCGCGTACAGAAGTCCGTGCCGGTGATCCTGCCGAACGAATCCACTCTGAAGAAGAAGTAGAACGCCCCCAACGGGTCGACGAACTCGACGCCGGGGAGATCCTGGCGAAAGCGCGACACGACCAGGTCGCGGCGTTTGCGGAACTCCGCCACCATCCGGTTGACGTCCTGCTCCACTCGCTCGTCGCCGAGGGCCGCCGCGGCCGCGAACTGCGCGGGATGGTTTGCCCCGGTCGTCGTGTGCGACTGCAGGGCGGCCATCGCTTTCGCTACCTTGGCGGGCGCGAGGGCAAAGCCGATGCGCCAACCGGTCATCGCGTACGTCTTGCTGACGCCGCTGATGAGCACCACGCGCTCGAGCAAATCGTCGGGCAGATCGAGGAATGACGGCGCCGGGCCAGTGCCGTAGTGAATGCGCCGATAGATCTCGTCCGCGACGACCCAGGCATTTCTCGCCTTGGCCCACTGCGCGATCGCGCGAATCTCCGCGTGCGTGTACACCGCGCCGGTCGGGTTGCACGGCGAGCACAGAATCACCCCGGTGGCGCCAGGCAACATGCGCTCGAGGTCTTTGACGCTGGCCTTGAGACTCCACTCGGGATCGCCCGCGACCATCACGGGGCGCGCCCGCGCGAGGTGCACGATCTGCGGATACGACACCCACGCCGGCGCAGGAATCGCGACGACGTCGCCGGGCCCGAACAGCGTGAAGCACGCGTTGAAGAGCGACTGTTTGGAACCGTTCGACACGACGATGTGATCGGCATTGACCGGCCGCCCGCCCGACAGCAGCGACAGATGCGTCGCCGCGGCCGCCCGCAGCTCGAGAATCCCTTCGTTCGCGGAGTAGTGCGTCTTGCCGTCCTTGATCGCGCGAATGCCCGCGTCGGCGGGAATCGAGGGCGTCGGGAAATCAGGCTCGCCCGCGCCGAGGTCGATGACATCCTCGCCCGCGGCCTTGCGGCGCTTGGCTTCGGCGGAAATCGCGATGGTCGCGGACGTCTCGAGATGCTGCAGGTTGGCGGACAGACCTTCAATCATCGCGGGATGGCTCCATGCCGTTTGAGGATCGTGATGGTGGAATCGACGGGGAGCGCGCGCACAACGCCACGATAGCCCCGTACCGTCTCGGCGCGCAACAAGGAATTATCGATTGCTTCTTCGGTCGCGTCGATGGTTGCCTGGAACAATCCGGACATCGCGTCGTTGCGGACGACCTCGACCGAGTCGGTCAAGCGGTCGGCCGGTCGGACGGCCGGACGGCGAGTCGAAAACGCGATCACGTAATCTCCGCTCCCGTTGCTCATCGAGCTGCCGGTGCGCGCGAGACCGGCGAGCGCGCGATGCGCGAGGCGCTGCAGGCGGAGGTGATCGAGCGGCGCGTCGGTCGCGACGACCATGATGATGGACCCATCCCCTGACCCTCCTCCCCCTTCCCCCTTTCGCAGCTCGCGACCGACCGGCACACCCGCCATCGTCAGCTCCCCACCGAAGTTCGTTTGCACGAGGACGCCGATGGTCCAGCCACCAAACTGTGCCGGCAGCTTACGGCTCGATGTCCCGATCCCGCCTTTCCATCCGAACGCGACGGTCCCCCGGCCGGCCCCTACGGCACCTTCTGCGACGGGGCCTTCAGCCGCGGCGCGGATTGCGCTCAAGACGTCGGCTTCGGTGATCGGGCGCGCGCGGATGTTATTGAGAAAGCCGTCATTCGTCTCGGCGACGACCGGATTGGCGGACCGGACGTCTTCGTTGCCGGGGAGTGACAGCAGCCAGCTCAACACGGCGTCTGCGGCGCGCGGCACGCATAACGTGCACGTCAACACGATCGGCGACTCGAGCTCACCCAGCTCGTTCACCTGGGTCGAGCCCGTGAGCTTCCCAAACCCGTTTCCCACCACGATGGCGGCGGGCACTTTGTCGCGGAACGGATTGCCGCCGTGCGGCAGAATCGCCGTGATCCCCGTGTTGATCGAGTCTCCGCGCGCGATCGTCGTATGACCCACACGCACACCCGCGACATCCGTAATGGCGTCTAGGGGACCGGTGGGGAGGGATCCGATGACAATGCCGATGTCGCGAGCGCGCGGGCGTTGGTTCTGAGCACCCAGAGAAGCCGCGGAAAACAGCAGTAGAACGAGGAGGCGATTGCCTTTCACGAGCCTCGAAACTAGCATCTTCTCCGGGTCTATGCCGCAGTCTTTGACAATCGAGGGACGAGTGAAGGGCGAACGGAGTCGGCACACAGTTATCGTGGCGCCCCCTGCCGTCGAGCAGGTGGGCAAGGCGTGGGATTTGATCGATTCCCGCGCGGTGGTCATTTGCGCCGACCATGAGCAGGCCGCGCTCTGGGCCGAAGCCGCGCCTCCCGAACACCGCGCTCATGCCGTCACCGGTCTCGCACGCACCGCGGCTCTTCTTAAGGAAGGGCGCGTCGGCCTGCTTGCCGGCTCTCCCCCTGATCTTGCCGCACTCGTCGCCCGCGCCGCGCTCAAGCTCGAATCGATCGAAACGCTTGTCATCGCCTGGCCCGAGAGCTTCGCCGACGAACTGGACGCGGTGCTCGCCGAGGCACCCAATGCCCGCCGCGTGATCCTGAGCTGGAATCCGCCCGCGCTCTCCGAATTCCTCGAGCGTCATGCCCGGCGCGCGGAAGTCAGCGGTGATCTGCCCCTCGATTCCGACGGCAATCCCCTCGGCCCCGTCGGCTCGGCGCGGTATGCAGTCGTCTCATCGGCACGCCGCGCCGCAGGAGCGCGGGATACGCTGAACACGCTGCGAGCGACGCGACCCTACGTGTGGTACGGCGGTGAGATTACACCACCCAAAGACCCCGACGTAGTCGTTGCGGGCACCTTGCCAACCCGTGACGAAATGCGGGCCCTGATCGCCACCCAGGCCCAGCCCGTTGTGCTCGCACTCGCGACGCAGTTGCCATATCTCAGGTCAATCGCGGTGCTGACTCCGTTGCCATTCTCCCCTTCCGCCGACCGTGCCGCGGACCGCGCCGCCACATTGCGCGGGCGCATCGCGGAACGGCTGGCGCGCGGGGACGTGGATGCGGAACTCGCGCTGCTGGCACCGCTGTTCGAGGACTACGATCCGGCGCTCGTGGCGGCCGCGTTGCTGGCATTGCAACGGGAAACGGGAACCGAGAACCCGGACACAGTAGCGCCGCCGCCGAGCGAGAGCGGCGCCTGGGCGAGACTGTTCGTCACCACGGGACGAAAAGACAAAGCGAGCGCCAAAGACCTGGTTGGGGCGTTGATCAAGGAAGCTGGACTAGAGAAGGGACAGATCGGCAAAATCGACGTGCGGGAGACGTTCTCACTGGTCGAGGTGGCGCCGACCATCGCGGAGCAGGCGGCGCGGCGACTCACGGGCGTCTCGATCCGCGGACGACGGGTCACGGCGCGTCCCGATCGCGCATAGAATCAAACGAGCCGCCCAATCGGACGGCTCGTTCGTCGTATCGTCTTGTCGTCGTGTCGTCTTACTTCTTGTTGTTCACCGCGAGCTTCAGCTGCTTTCCAGCGCGGAACGCCGGCGCGATCGACGCCTTGATCTGGATGACACCACCCGTCTTGGGGTTGCGTCCCATTCTGGCGGCGCGCTTCCGGGCTTCGAAGTTGCCGAACCCGGTGATCTGAACCTTCGCGCCCTTCTTCAATTCCACGGCGATGATGCCCTTGTCGTCGAAGAGCGCTTCGATCGTGCGCGTGGCATCAGCCTTCGACATCTTGGTGCGCATGGCCAGGGCGGCGGTGAGTTCTGCTTTGTTCACTGCGAGCTCCTTTGAGGGGGGGCGCAAAAACCCGCATAAATACTGGCTTATTATCGGATATCCCTCGAAAAACCGCAAGATAGCTGGCTTTTCTGGGGATACTTGTCGGCAGTTCGGCATGACGAGCGGTTCGGCACGTCTCCATGTCTGCACGTTGCGACAACGACAGGCGGCCGCTAGCCTCACCTCGCTGGCATTGCCATTCGTGCTACGGGCCGACGCGCCGACGTGTATCGGCAATCGCGAGGATCAATGTTCCAATCCACCCGCCCAGGATGGATCGAGGTAATCTCAGGCGTCATGTTCAGCGGCAAATCGGAGGAATTAATTCGTCGGGTGCGCCGCGCCGTCATTGCTCGCAAACGAGTCCAAGTCTTTAAGTCGCACCTAGATGCACGGTATGCCGGACTGTTCTCCGTCTCCTCGCACGACGGGGTGACGGTCGAAGCTGAGCCCGTGGACTCCGCCGACGAGATCGCGCGTCGCGTCCGCGACACCACCGAAGTCGTGGCGATCGACGAAGCCCAGTTCCTCGACGACGGCATCGTCGACACCGTCAACCGGCTCGCCAACCAGGGCGTGCGGGTCATTCTCGCGGGCACCGACGTCGATTTTCGCGGGTTGCCGTTCGGTCCGATGCCGACGCTCATGTGCATCGCCGAGGTCGTGGACAAGTTCCAGGCGATTTGCGTCGTCTGCGGCGGCTCGGCGACGCGAAACCAGCGACTCCTCAACGGCAAACCGGCTCCGTGGGATAGTCCGACGATCATGGTGGGCGGGCGGGAGAGTTATGAAGCTCGCTGCAGACACTGTCATCGCGTTCCCAGGCAGGACGAAGATCAGACTGCCCTGCTCTAGCTTCTTGACATGCTCAACGTAGCTCTCACCGGCAACATCGCGTCCGGCAAATCAACCGTCGTCGATCTCTTCAAGAAGTGGGGCGCGACGATCATCGACGCCGATACGGTCGCCCGTGAGGCGCAGGCGCCGGGCGGTGCGGTGCTCGCCGCGATTGCGAAGCGGTTCGGGGCCGATGTGCTGGCGTCGGACGGCTCGCTCGATCGCGCCGCCCTGCGCGCCAAGGTCATGGGTGACGATACCGCACTCTCGGCGCTGAATGCCCTCGTCCATCCCGCCGTGCAACAACGGCGCCTCGAGTTGCAGCGCATCGCGCGCGAGCGCGGCGATGCGATCCTCGTGAACGACATTCCGCTGCTCTTTGAAGTGCTCGATCCGGCGCAATTCGACACCGTCGTGCTGGTCGACGCGCCGGTGCCGGTGCGGCGGACGCGGCTGCGCGCGCTGCGCGGACTCTCTAATAAAGACGCGGACCGTATGATCGCGGCGCAGATGCCCGCGGAGCGCAAGCGCGGCCAGAGTCACTACATCATCGAGAACGAGGGGACCGTTGCCGCGCTCGAGAAACAGGCGAAAGTGGTGTTCGCCGAGCTGCGCAAACGCGCCGCGCGGGCGGGAGTGAGCAAAGAAAAGCCCGGTCAAAAACTGGTCTTATGCGCCACCGATTCCAAAGACACTGCGCCGTTGCTCGGCGCCATCGACCGCCGCTACACCGATGCCGGCATGCGAGTCGAGCACGTCACGGTGAAAGGCTTGGCGAAATCCCTGCGCGAAGGGACCCCGCTTTCGATCGTGGCTACTGCCGCGGCGGGAGACGGCGCCCGTAGCGCATGGGAGCACGCCGTGCCGCCCCGTCCCTGCCGGCTCTACCATGTTTCTCCGGACCCCGATCCGGTCGCGGTGCGTCTCGATCTTCGACCGTGGGGGCACGAGCGGATCGCGTTGAGCGAAGAAGACGGCGCGGGGCTGGCGCCCCGACCGGACCTGTTGTAGGCTCCCGACCCATGTCCAGCATACCGAAAGAGCTCCGCTTCACTGCTGACCATGAATGGGTGCGGGAGAGCAACGATCCCCAGGTCGTCGACGTGGGGATCACCGACTACGCCCAGGGCGAGCTGGGGGACGTCGTCTTCGTGGAGCTGCCAAAAGCCGGCGCGACGTATGCGCAGAAGGCCGTGTTCGGTACGATCGAGGCCGTCAAGGCGGTTTCCGAGCTGTATGCGCCCGTCGCCGGGACGGTGCTCGAGACCAACAAGGCGCTTGAGCACGATCCGGCGCTCGTCAATCGCGATCCGTATGGCCAGGGCTGGATGATCAAGGTGAAGCTCAAGAACGCCAAGGAATTGGAGGGGCTGCTCCGCGCGGATGCCTACGCGAAGCATATCGGAGAGTGAAAGCGACATTCCACGGGCACGCCTGTTTCGTTCTAGAGCGGGACAACAAACGCGTCATCATCGATCCCTTCCTCACTGGAAACCCCGCAGCCGACATCGGACCCGACAAACTGCCCCGCCTCGACGGGATTCTGCTCTCCCACGGGCACGGCGATCACCTGGGCGACGCCGTGGCGCTCTCGAAGCAGCACAAGGCCACGATCGTTGCCACGTTTGAGCTCGCCCAGTTTTGCACCGACAAGGGCGCCACGGTTCACGCCATGCACATCGGCGGCGGTCACGACTTTCCCTTCGGCCGAGTGAAGCTCGTGCCCGCGTTTCACGGCGGCCGCGTCGAAGGCGACAGCACCGGCAAGTACACGACGAATCCGGCCGGCGTGGTCGTGACGATGGGTGGGAAGACGGTCTATCACACGGGTGATACGGCGCTGACCATGGAAATGCAGCTGCTCGCAGGGCGCATCGACCTGATGCTCGTGCCGATTGGCGACAACTACACGATGGGGATCGAAGACGCCGCGCGCGCCGTCGAGTTCGTGAAACCCAAAAGTGTTATACCAATGCATTACAACACGTGGGATCTCATCAAGGCGGATCCCCAGGAGTTCAAGCGACTCGTGGGCAATCGCGCCGCCGTGACCATTTTGTCGCCCGGGGAATCACACACACTTTCGTAAGATGGCCATCGACCACGATCTGTTTCAGGAACGACACATCGGCCCCTCCGCCGAGGAGCAGGCCGCGATGCTCGGCACGCTCGGCTACGACTCGCTCGACGAGTTCATCGACGCCGTCGTGCCGGCCGACATCCGGCTGCGGGGTGCGCTGCGCATTCCCGAAGCGATCACGGAACAGGAGGCGCTCGAGCGGTTGCGCCTGCTTGCAGCCCAGAACCAGGTCTTCCGGTCCTACCTCGGCATGGGCTATCACGACTGCTTCACGCCGACGGTGATTCTGCGGAACGTGCTGGAAAACCCGGGTTGGTACACCGCATACACGCCGTATCAGGCGGAGATCGCGCAGGGCCGGCTCGAAGCGCTGCTCAACTTCCAGACGATGGTCTCGGATCTCACCGGACTCGAGATCGCCAACGCGTCGCTGCTCGACGAAGGGACCGCGGCCGCCGAGGCGATGCATCTCACCGAGGCGGTGTCGCAGCATCAAGGCCAGCTGACGTATCTCGTGGATGCGAATTGTCATCCACAGACGATCGCGGTCGTGCGCACACGCGCCGCCGCCCGCGGGCTCGAGATCGTCGTGACCGATCCCGCGCAGTTCGATTTCAAACAGGGCCACGTGATCGGCGCGTTGCTGCAGTATCCCGCGACCGACGGCGCGATCCGCGACTGCCGCGCGGTGTGCGAGGCCGCGCATGCGGCCGGAGCCCTCGTCACTGCGGCCACCGATCTGCTCGCGCTGACCCTGCTCACGCCGCCCGGCGAATGGGGGGCGGACATCGCCGTGGGCAACTCCCAGCGCTTCGGTGTCCCACTTGGCTACGGCGGCCCCCATGCCGCCTTCTTTGCGACCCGCGACGAGTACAAGCGCCACCTGCCGGGGCGCATCATCGGCGTCTCCAAGGACCGGGCCGGCCGCACGGGCCTGCGCATGGCCCTGCAGACGCGCGAACAGCATATCCGTCGAGAAAAGGCGACGAGCAACGTGTGCACCGCACAGGTGCTGCTGGCAGTCGTGGCCGCGATGTACGCGGTGTACCACGGGCCTGAGGGCTTGCGCCGCATTGCCCGGCGCGTTCACGCACACACGGCGACACTCGCCGAAGGCCTGGAGAAACTCGGCTTCAGCCTCGCGTACCGGGAGTTCTTTGACACCGTCGCCGTCGAGGTGCCGCAGGACGTGCTGCCGCGGATCGTCAACGCCGCTCGGGCCAAACAAATCAATCTGCGGACGCTGTCGAAAACACGCCTCGGCGTGGCGTTCGATGAGACCGTGACGGACTTGAATGTCACGCACGTCATCGCGGCCTTCGCGACTGGTACCGACGGCGGCGGGCGGCGCAGCGGGGGAGCCACGCTGCGATCGGACAAATCGTTCCTCCCGGAGTCACTCGCCCGGACCACGCCCTTCTGCACGCACCCGGTGTTCAACACGCATCATTCCGAGACCGAGATGCTGCGCTATCTGAAGCGGCTCGAGGATCGTGACCTGTCGCTCACCTCAGCGATGATCCCGCTCGGCTCGTGCACGATGAAGCTCAATGCCACGACGGAGATGATCCCGGTCACCTGGCGGGGCTTTGGCGAGCTGCATCCCTTCGCGCCGCGCGAGCAAGCGCAGGGGTACGCCACCCTCTTCAAGCAACTCGAGGAATGGCTCGCCGAGATCACCGGCTTCGCCAAAGTCTCGCTGCAGCCCAATGCGGGCTCACAAGGAGAGTTCGCCGGGCTTCTCGTGATTCGGGCGTATCACGCGCATCGCGGTGAGACACACCGGACGACGTGCCTGATTCCGCAGTCGGCGCATGGTACGAACCCGGCGAGCGCGGTCATGGCGGGAATGCAAGTCGTGGTCGTGAAAACCGATCCACAGGGCAACATCGACGTCGCCGATCTCGAGGCAAAAGCCCAGGAGCACCGCGCGACACTCGGCGCGCTGATGGTGACGTACCCTTCGACCCACGGCGTCTTCGAAGCGTCCATCAAACAGATCTGTCGCATCGTCCACGACAACGGCGGGCAGGTTTACATGGACGGCGCGAACATGAACGCGCAGGTCGGTCTCTGCCGCCCAGGCGACATCGGCGCGGACGTCTGCCATCTCAACCTGCACAAGACGTTCTGCATTCCGCACGGCGGCGGCGGTCCCGGCATGGGGCCAATCGGCGTCGCCGAACATCTGGTGCCACATCTGCCGACACACCCCGTCGTCGACGTCGGCATTCCGCTCGCCGAGAGCGCGGGCACGGTGTCGTCCGCGCCATGGGGCAGCCCGTCCATTCTGCCGATCTCGTGGGCCTACATCGCGATGATGGGTCGGGATGGCCTGACGCTCGCCACGAAGGTGGCGATTCTCAGCGCCAACTACATCGCGCACCGACTGCAGGAAGGCGGGCATTACGAGCTGCTGTACACCGGCCAGCATGGCCTCGTCGCCCACGAGTGCATCATCGACACGCGTCCTTTCAAGAGCTCGGCGGGCATCGATGTCGAGGATATCGCCAAGCGGCTGATCGACTACGGATTCCATCCGCCGACGGTCTCGTTCCCCGTGGCGGGCACGTTGATGGTCGAGCCCACGGAGAGCGAGCCGAAGGGCGAGCTGGATCGGTTTGTGGATGCGCTGATCGCGATCCGCGAGGAGGTTCGTGAGGTCGAGACCGGCGAGGCCGATCGCGACAACAACATGCTCAAGAACGCGCCCCATCCGCTCGCCGATTTGCTGGCGGAGAGTTGGGATCGGCCGTACGCGCGCGAGCGCGCCGGTTTCCCGACGGCCGCAACGCGCGAGCACAAAGTGTGGCCGCCGGTTGGACGCATCGACGCGGCATTCGGCGATCGCAACCTGGTATGCACGTGTCCGCCGGTGGAAGCGTACGCGACGGTCTAGGACGGGCGCGACGGGCAAGACGGGCGCGTGGTCCCTGATTGTGGATCCAGTCGGTCGATCAGGTGCATACAACATGGCGGTTGATGAAGCGCTGCTGGACGACGTCGTAAAGTCCGGCGGCGCTTTTCTTCGGCTGTACCGCTGGGATCCTCCGACGCTCTCCATTGGCCGGAACCAACCGGTCGACGACGTCATCCCCGATGCGCCCTGGGTGCGGCGGCCGACGGGGGGACAGGCGGTCTGGCACGAGCACGAGGTCACCTATGCGGTGGCCGCTCCGATCGCACAGTTTGGGTCGCTGCGCAATGCCTACTGCGAGATTCACACCCGGATTGCGGCGGCCTTGCGCTCTCTTGGCGTTGACGCCCTCCTCGCCCCCGCTCCTCCCGCCCGTCCCGCCCGTCAGGTTTCGTGCTTTGCAGCGCCCGCCGGCGGCGAAATCATCGCCAATGGCCGCAAGCTGGTCGGTTCGGCGCAAGTCCGGCGCGGTGACGCATTTCTGCAACATGGGTCGATTTTGCTCGGCGGATCACAACCTGCTTCCCGAAACGGAGAAACGACCCTCGCGACGGTGCTCGGGCGAACGGTGAGCTTCGATGAAGCTGCGTCGGCACTTATCGGAGCCTGGGGAAAGCCCTTGACGCCCGTCCCGTCCGTCCCGCCCGTCTCGGGCGTTGCATCGCTAGCCCCGGCGTGAAATGTTAAGCGCCATGCCCAGGCGCTATGAGCTTCTCCCCGTCGTTCTTGCGGTTGTCGCGCTCGGTGGATGCGAACGCCGCCAACTCTGCAATGCTCCCGACTGCGGCACGCTCGTCGATGCCGCCATCGGCGAGCCCGGAACGCTGTTACCGGCGTCGACCGAAGAGATCACGGCGCGCGACGTGGAGGAGCAGCTGTTTCTGAAGCTGGCGGACGTGGGCATGTCCATGAATACGATCGGCGACGAGGACTTTCAGCCGCTGCTCGCACAGAAGTGGGAGTGGGACGGGCCGCTGACGCTCGTCTTTCACATCGATCCGCGCGCGCGCTGGCACGATGGCCAACCGGTCACCGCCGTGGACGTGGCGTTCACATACGACGCCTACAGCGACTCCACCGTCGCGTCGCCGTATCGCGCGCAGCTGAAGCGCCTCGCCAGCGTCACCGCGCGGGATTCGCTCACCGCCGTGTTCCGATTCCGCGAGCGATATCCCGAGATGTTCTACGACGCCGTCTATCACATGCGCGTCCTGCCCGCACACCTCCTGCGGTCGGTCCCGCGCGAGCAGTGGAAGACGGCGGCATTCGGTCGCCAGCCCGTTGGCGACGGCCCGTATCGGTTCGTGAGCTGGCAAGCCGGTCAAGCCATCGAGCTACGATCCGACACGACGTTCTTTCTCGGCCGGCCGGGCATCCGACGGCTGATTTGGCGCTTTACCCCGGATCTCGGCGTCGCCGTGACGCAACTCGTGGCCGATCAGGTGGATGTGCGCGAGCAGCTCGTGACCCCCACCATGATCGACCGCGTCCGGACGGCACCACAGGTGAAGCTGTATCCCTTTGCGGGCAATACGTACACCTGCCTCGCCTTCAACCTGCGCGCCAACGGAGATACGTCGAAGGCGAATCCGATCTTCGGCGATCGCGAGCTGCGCCGAGCCCTGACGATGGCAGTCGACCGCGCGAGCCTGGTCAAGAGCACGCTCGGTGACATCGGAAAGGTGCCCCCGGGCCCGATGTCCTCGCTGCTCTGGATCTGGGATCCGGAAATCCGCCAGCTTCCTTACGACACGGCCCAGGCGGCGCGCATCCTGAACGCACGCGGCTGGCGCGATCACGACGGCGACGGGGTCCGGGACCGCGATGGGCAGCCGCTCGCGTTCCGCATCCTGGTGCCGTCGACGAGCGTGCTGCGGCGCCAGTACGCGCAGCTGCTCCAGGAGCAATACCGGGTGATCGGCGTCCACGTCGAGATCGATGCGCTCGATCCCGGCGCGCTGCAACAGCGGATCTCGAGCGGCCGGTTCGACTCAGCGATCCTGTCCCGGTCCAACGATCCCTCGCCCAGCTCCGGGATCACGCAGACATGGACGCGCGGGGGGATCGGCGGCTCGAACTACACGCGCTACAGCAGCCCGGAGTTCGACAGGCTGGTCGATCGCGCGATCGCCGCCGCGTCGCGTGACCAGGCGAGGCAGCTGTGGCGCGCCGCCATGGAGACCATCAACGCCGATGCGCCCGCCATATTCCTGTATTCGCTCGACAACGTGGCCGGCATCCATCGCCGCGTCGCTGACGTGCAGATCCGCCCTGACTCCTGGGCCGCGCTGCTGCGCACCTGGCGAATACCGCCCGACCAGCAGATCGATCGAGACCGCGTGGAGCGATAGATGACGGCGTGGCTGCTCCGGCGCCTCGCCGCGTCCGTCGCCATCATTTTCGCCGTCGTCACGTTCGTCTTCATCCTGATTCACCTCGCCCCAGGGGACCCGTGCATCGTGGGGACAGGCGAGGGCGTTCCCGATCCCGCGGTCTGCCGGTCCCTCATCCGCCAGTTCGCCCTCGACCAGCCGGTTCTCGTGCAGTACTGGCGCTATCTCGTCGAGCTCGCACACGGCAACCTCGGCTATTCGTTCGCCCTCCATCGGCCGGTGTGGGATGCCCTGGTCGACACGATGCCGTTCACGCTGCAGCTCGCCGGTGCGGCACTCCTCATCGACTTCGGGCTGGGACTCGCGCTGGGAATTTACCAGGCCTGGCGCCTCAATCGCCTGCCTGATGTCGTGCTCGGCAATGTGACGCTCTTCGTCTATTCCCTGCCCACCTTCTGGCTCGGGCTCATCCTGTTGTTGCTGTTCGGCGAGAAACTTCGGCTCTTCCCGGTCGGGGGCGCGAGCGATCCGGTTCTCTGCCCGCTGGTCGACTCGTTCTATTGTTTGGCCGATCGGATCTGGCACATGGTGCTGCCCGCAGTAACCCTGGGACTGGTCGGCGCCGCGGGAACGGCCCGCTTTCAGCGCGCTGCCATGCTCGAGGTCGCGCAGCAGGACTTCGTGCGCACCGCACGCGCCAAGGGCCTCCCGGAACGTCGTGTGGTACTCCACCACCAGCTCCGCAACGCCCTGCTTTCCGTCATTACCCGGTTCGGCCTGACGCTTCCTTTCCTGCTCACGGGCGCAGTCCTGGTCGAGACCATCTTTGCGTGGCCCGGCATGGGGCGGCTCACGGTCGATGCCATTCTCAGACGCGACTACGCCATCGTCACCGCTGCGGCACTGATCGCCAGCTCGCTCGTCGTGGCGGGCAGCCTCATCGCCGACCTCCTCCTCGGCTTTGCCGATCCGCGCATTCGGGTCCACGAAGATGCGGTCGTGGATATCGTGACGGCATGACTTTCGGTTCCTGGCTCGCCCTCGTCGTGGCCATCGTGCTCTCGGCGGAGGTGGTGCGCTGGCTGCGGCATCGCGCGCTGCGGCACGAGCGGTGGCGGCGATTCTTCCGACACCCGACCGCGGCGTGGGGCTGCGGCATTCTGACCTTCCTCATCATCGTCGCGATTGCCGCCCCGCTGGTCGCTCCGCTCGATCCGATCGTGCAACCCGATCCCGTGCGGCTGAAGAATCACGCACCTTCGCTGACATTCCTGATGGGCACCGACGTCTTCAGCCGAGACGTATGGAGTCGCTTCGCCTACGGCGCGCGCGTTTCGCTCGGCATCGGCGCGCTCGGGGCGCTCATCGCGGTGTCGCTGGGCTCGTGCGTCGGAGCAGTCGCCGGCTACTACCGGCGGTGGGTCGATGCCATCTTGATGCGCGGCGTCGATATCGGCCTCGCCCTCCCCCGCATTTTCATTGTGCTGATGGCGGTCGCGCTGTGGGACCGCTTGTCGTTTGCCTGGCTCACGCTGGTCATCGGTCTCACGTCCTGGTTCGCGACCAGCCGCCTGGTGCGCGCCGAGGTGCTGGCATTGCGCGAGCGCGATTTTGTCGTGGCAGCGCGCGCGCTCGGCGTGCCCTCCAGCCGGGTTATCTTTGGCCACGTTCTGCCGAACGCGGCCGCGCCGATCATCGTGTCGGCAGCCCTGAGCGTCGGCAACGTGCTCCTGCTGGAAGCGTCACTGTCCTTCCTCGGCATCGGGGTCGCGCCACCACGGCCGAGCTGGGGCAACATGATCGCGGACGGCGCGGTCACCATTTATACCGCGCCGTGGACCACGCTGTTTGCGGGTCTCGCTATTTCTCTGGTCGTCATGTCGCTGAATGCCGTCGCCGATGGACTGCGGGACGCGCTCGATCCGCGCCAGGATCCGGCGTGACCGCAACACCGGCCGCTGCGCTGCTCCGCGTCCGCGATCTCAAGACGTATTTCGTCACCGAACACGGCCGCGGCACGGCGCGCGCGGTCGACGAGGTTTCCTTCGATCTGTATCCTGGCGAGACGCTGGGGATCGTCGGGGAGTCGGGCTGTGGCAAGACCGTGACGTCACTGTCGATCCTGCGACTCGTTCCCGAGCCGCCGGGCCACATCCTGCCGGGCTCGCTGATCGAATTCGAGGGCCGCAATCTGCTCGCGCTCGCTCCACCCGAGCTGCGCTCCATTCGCGGCAATCAGATCGCCATGATTTTCCAGGAGCCAATGACCTCCCTGAACCCCGTCTTCACCGTCGGGGATCAGATCGCGGAGGCGGCGATCATCCATCAGCGCCTGTCGCGCCGGGCCGCGCGCGCCCGCGCGATCGAGATGCTCAAGCTCGTCGGCATTCCCGATCCCGAGCAGCGGGTCGACGACTATCCGCATCAGATGTCCGGAGGCATGCGCCAGCGCGTGATGATCGCGATGGCGCTCATCTGTCACCCCAAGGTCCTCATCGCCGACGAGCCCACGACGGCCCTCGACGTGACGATTCAGGCACAGATTCTCGAGCTGCTCGATCGGCTGCAACACGAGCTCGGCATGGCGGTGCTGCTCATCACCCACGACCTGGGTGTCGTCGCCGGCCACACCGACCGCGTGGTGGTGATGTACGCTGGGCGGGTGGTCGAGACCGCGTCGACAACCGAGCTGTTCGAGCACCCGACCCATCCGTACACGGAAGGCTTGCTCGCGGCAGTGCCGCGCGTCGACACGCCGCGTTCGCGCCTGCACGCCATTCCTGGCCAGGTTCCCGCGGCGACGGCGTGGCCGACCGGGTGCCGGTTCCATCCACGTTGCCCCTACGCCTGGGAGAAGTGCGTCGCCCAGGAGCCGCCGCTGCTCGATGCGGGCGGGGGCGAAGGGGAGGGGGGGCGACATACCGCCCGCTGTTGGCTCGTGACGGAGCCGGAACGACGTCAGGCCAAGCGATGACCGCCCCCCCCGCCCCACCCCCTGTGGCGGCCCCGCTCGTCGATGTGCGCGACCTGGTGAAGCACTACGCCGCGGAGCGCCGCTGGTTCGGTCTGGGCCGGCCGCGACCGCCCGTGCGTGCGGTGGATGGCGTGTCGTTCACGATCCCCTCCGGCCGGACGCTGGGTCTCGTGGGCGAGTCGGGCTCAGGCAAGACGACGGTCGGCCGCACAATGCTGCGACTGCAGGAAGCCACGGGTGGCAGGGTGCTGTTCGAAGGACGTGACGTGTTCGCGCTGGACTCGCGCGCGCTGCGCGCGCTGCGCCGCCGCATGCAGATCGTCTTTCAAGATCCGTACAGCTCGCTCAACCCACGCATGACGGTGCAGGAGACGCTGCGGGAGCCGCTCGAGATCCACGGCCTGGCGGGGACGGTCGCCGCGCTGCTCGATGAGGTCGGACTCGATGCGGTCTTCGCGAAGCGCTACCCGCACGAGCTGTCGGGCGGCCAGCGGCAGCGCGTCGGCATCGCGCGTGCACTCTCAGTGGAGCCGCAGTTCATCGTGTGCGACGAGCCCGTCAGCGCGCTCGACGTCTCGGTCCAGGCACAAGTCCTGAACCTGCTCGCGGATCTCCAGGCGCGACGCCGGCTCACGTACTTGTTCATCGCGCACGATCTCGCCGTCGTGCGCCACATCGCCGATGATGTGGCGGTGATGTACCTCGGCAAGATCGTCGAGCGTGCGCCGGCGGCGGAGATTTACGCGCTGCCGCGGCATCCGTACACGCGCGCCCTGCTCTCAGCCGTGCCGGAGCCCGACCCCAAAGCGAAGAAGAATCGCATCGTGCTCAGCGGTGACGTGCCGTCTCCCGCCATGCCGCCGCCGGGTTGTCCATTTCATCCGCGTTGTCCGCATCCATTGAAGAGCGCGCGGTGCCGGACGGAGGTCCCGCCGCTACGAGAGGTCCCTGCGGGGAGTGGCCATCTCGCGGCTTGCCATTATGCTGAACAGCCAATGAAATGACGGGCAGCCGCCCCTAGAGTATTCCACCCATGAGTTTGCGAATCCATGGGGTCATCACCAGCAGGACGAGCGCTGCAACAAACGTCGTCAGCGCGACCGCGCCGAACAGCGTCGGCAGCGGCATCCGATCGAAAAACCCTCCCGCAAATCCTGCCAGCTTGTTTCCCGTCGCAATCGACAGGAACCACACACCCATCATTGAGCCCACAACGCGTTGCGGTGCCAGTTTCGTCACAATCGACAGTCCCACGGGACTCAGGCACAGTTCGCCGATCGTGTGCAGGAAGTAGAGACCGACCAGCCACCACGGACTCACCAGCACGCCTTGCTGCTGCGCGATTCTCGCGGCCGGGATGATGAGGGCGAATCCCAGTCCCACGAAGATCAGTCCCAGCGCGAACTTCACGGGACTCGAAGGCTGCCGTGGCCCCAAGCGGATCCACAGCCACGCCAGGAGCGGCGCCAGCCCAAAAATCATGAACATCGAGTTCAGCGATTGATACCAGGTCGAGGGGAAGCCGTAGCCGAAGGCCCGGTTGTTCGTCAGTCGATCGGCGAACAGGTTGAGGCTCGAGGCCGCCTGCTCGAATGCTCCCCAGAAGATCGACGAGAACACAAAGAGCACGGCGATGGCGAGAATCCGATTCCACTCATCGCGCGTGAAATGCCACCACGGCTCGGTGGGTGTCGTGGGTGCCGCGCCCTTTTCGGTTTGGCCCAGCCGCTGCAACGCCGGCATGAGACGCGGCCGGCCCACGACGTATTGAATGAGTCCTGCGACCATCCCGACACCGGCGCAGCCGAACCCCACATGCCAATCGACCTTCTGGCCGAGCGTCCCGACGACGAGCGGGGCAATGAATGCGCCGAGGTTGATGCCCATGTAGAAGATCGAGAACCCGGCATCGCGCCGTTCATCGTCCGTGTCATACAGCGCGCCCACCATGGTGCTGATGTTGGGCTTGAGCAGCCCGGTGCCGATGACGATGAGACAGAGTCCCAGGAAGAAGGTCGCCTCGGTGGGGATCGCCATGCTGAAGTGCCCCATGGCGATGATGACGCCCCCGACGAACACGCTGCGATATTGGCCGAGCAGGCGGTCGGCGATCCAGCCGCCCGGAATGGCGGCCGCATACACGCCGAAGCCGTACCACCCCACGATGTTGGAAGCTCGTTCCGCCGTAAACGCGAGTCCGCCCTTCGCGACGGCCGCGGTCATGTACAACACGAGCAGCGCCCGGAGACCGTAGAAGCTGAACCGCTCCCACATCTCGGTGAAGAACAGCGTCGAGAGACCCCGGGGATGTCCGAACCACCCCCGATCGGCTTTGGAGGAGCTGACGGCGGGTTGCGTCATGCGGGTGCGAGCCCTTTCAGTCGAAGAGATCGTCCTGTCGTGCCGGGTCGGGATGCTCGACAGGCCGTAGGAGCACGCCGAGCCGCTCCTCCCATTTCTCGACGTCGAAATGATGCTCGTTGTGCAGCGCCCGGCGCAGTACCGGTGAGAATTCGTGAAACGCTTCCAGCAGCTCGCGGGTCGCCTCGCGCAACGACTCCAGCCGGAAACTGTCGTCGGTCGCACCCATGTCCTCCAGGATGCTTTGCTCCGTGCGCGACGCGACGATCGGTTCGGGCCGCCCTTCGATGAAGACATTGGTGCGTTGGCCCGGACCGCGCCCTTCTTCGATCGGCATCAGGCCGAGGATGCGGTCCGACCGCCAGTACTTACCGTATCCCAAGAAGACCATGCGGCCACGTTTCACATCCATGACTACCTCCGCACGCTTTTTCTATTTTTGCGAATGTCTTCCAGGACGACCCGATCGATCTTGCCATCCATCCGCACGCGCACGTCGTAATTCTCCCAGTACATGAAGTTCGCCAGCGCGGTGAGGAACGTGTCGTTGGGCGACGGCTGGGGCGCGGCAAGCCACTTCTGCGGCTGATTCACCGGCTCGACCAGGAGGATCGCTTCCAGCTCTTTCTGCAATGCCGGTGTGATCGGCTGCAAATCCGCCGAGTCAGTCGTGAAGAAATAGAGCTTGTGCAGGGCGTAGAGCCGCTGCAGCTCCTTGATCGGATCGGGAGCATCGTACACACGGATGTCGATGTAGCGGTCGGTGGTGCCGAGGTAACCGGCATGGGCGCGGACGACCAGCAGCGCGGCGGACTGCATGCCGCGCCGGTCGCCACCGCCCGCCTGCCCCGCGACCAGCGCAGCCAGCAAACGGTCGGCGAGCGAGCCGCGCGTCCGCTCGAACGTCTCCGCCATGTTTCGCACGGTCGCATCGGAAACCATGATGTTGGCTTGCGCGGCATATCCGTGGCCCGTGATCAGCTGGCCTTTGCCGCCCGCCGGCCCGCCCGCCCCGCCAGTCCGGCCCCCGGCCCAGTCGAACGTCGAATCCCCCGTCCAGCTCGCCGCATTGCCGTGCGCGTCCACCATCCCCACCTGCCGCTGTGAGGGGCGGGTATCGCCACGCATGATGATCCGCATCGCCTCCGGTGCCGTCGCGCCGCGCGCGATCAGCTCGAGTCCCTTCTCTCCGTAATCGGTGTTGCTCAGCGACTGTGTGGCCACGGCGCCGACCCCAGCGCGGGCCCACGGTACCAGGCCGCCGACGTTCGGGAATTTCGATTGCACCGCAATCCCCAGATCGCCGGTGACGGAATCGTACGCGACGATGCTGTAGGTATGCGCGCGTTTCAGGAAATCAGCTGGGGGAGGTTGTGGAGGCTGTTGGAGGCTCTGAAGGAGGGCGAGCAGGAGCACGGCGCTATTCCTTTCTCATCTTCTTCTTGAGCTCCGCGAGCTGCCGCGCCGCTGCTGCTTCGCGCGCGGCGCGATCCATGTCCGATTTGAGAAGCTCGTCCTGGAGATCCATGCCGGGACGCGCGCCGCCGGCGCTCTGCATGTCGCGCCACGCCTGTTCGGTGCTGCGGTCCCCTGCGACGGTTGGCCGGTCGCGCTCGGCGCTCTTGAGCTGCGCCTGCATCTCCGCCAATTCGCGCTCGGTGAGCGCGAGCTCCTCGCGCTGCGAGGCAAGCTTGCGTTCGAGGATGGCGATCCGTTCGCGGTGTTTGACGGCGAACCGCTCGGCGACCGTCACCGTCTCCTGATCCTGGATCTCCCCCGCCAGCCGGCCCCGCCGTTCGGCATCCGCGAGCCGTTGACGCTCGAATCCGAGCTCGCGGTCGGTGCGCGCGACGGCTTCCTGAATTTCCGCTACGGCAACTTTCGCATCGACGACCGCTTCACGCATCTCGCGGGCGAGGGCGCGCAGATCGGCAGGACCTGCGGCAGCATCCAGGGCAGCGCGGAACGCGTCCCGCAGGCGCTCGAACACAGCTTCCCCTTGCTCGCTCAGCTCTTGCGGATCGTCTTCGCGAAGAATGGGGACAGTACGGGTTCGACGGAGCGCGACGAGCACTTGGGGCATGCGGGCCGCCGCGAGCCGTGTTCGGCCATCGATTCCGTGCGGGCGAAGTGTGCTTCACACTTCGTACAGCGGTACTCGTACAGTGGCATAGCGCAATGAAACGTAGTTGACGCGTGGGACGGCGGCAACAAATTGCGCCATGCTCCAGACACCCTTTCGCCTCGCCGGGCTGGCCGCGATCGTGGCGGGCGTCGTAACGGCATGCGACCAGGGGCTCCAGCCGGAGCCGATTTGCGCGCGCGATCTCGTGGGGGTCTGCGGCACGATTCACTTCCGCGGCACGATTCCCGACAGCACCGACAACGTCTTCGTCGCCGCCTACGCCACCTTCCCGCAAACCTGCGACGAGCTGATCGCTAACCGCCAACCGGTCATCCCTGGATCGGTCCCGTACACCGACTCTGCCGCGGCATACAGCGTCGTGCTTCCCCCGCGGGCCTACGAGTGGCTGGTGGCGGTGTGGAAGAAAGTGGGAACGCTCACGCTGACACCCGCCGATACGGCATTACTGCGCGTTGCCGGTTACTACCGCAATCCCGCCGACACCACACAGGCTGGTGTGGTGACCGTGCCGAGCGGCGGCGCGGCCGGCAGCATCGACTTCGTCGCGGATTTCGACCACCTCCGTCTCGCCACCGATTTCGTCACATGTACCGCGCGCTAGCAGTCGTGCTGCTGGTGCTCGCACCGATACAGGTCGGGGCGCAAGGCATCTTGCGCGGCACCGTGCGCAGCACGCAGGGCGCACCGATTCACGGTGCGATGGTCGGCGTCGCCGGGAGCACGCTGTACACGCAGACGGATCTCTCCGGCCGTTACCGGCTGGCAGCGGTGCCGGCTGGTGAGGTGCGGGTTCGTGCTGCCGCGATCGGCTACAGCCCTCAGGCCACAGTCGTCTCACTCACGGGTGGCGATTCCACGACCGCCGACTTCACGCTCGAGGCTTCGCCACTCGAGCTGACGCCGTTGGATGTCGTCAGCACGAAACTGCCCCGCTTCGGTGATCACCCCGTGACGAGTGTTGCGCAGGTGAGTGAGCAGGAGATCGATCGGCGAGCCGTGAACACGATCGACGAGGCCGTGGACAAAGTGCCCGCCATTCAATTCCTGAACGGCCAGATCAACATCCGGGGCTCGACAGGTTATGTGCAGGGCCTCAACTCGCGCGTACTGCTCCTCGTGGACGGCGTGCCGATGAATCAGGGCGATCGCGGCGGCATCAACTGGGATCTCGTGCCTGTCGATCAGATCGAGCGCGTCGATATCCTCAAGGGGGCCGGCTCGTCCCTCTATGGCTCGTCGGCGCTCGGCGGCGTCGTCAACCTGACGACGCGCGACGTGCCCATCGGCGTCCACGAGCGCGTGCGATTCACGGGCGGGATCTACGCCAATCCTCCTCACCCGGTCTGGGAGTTCAGGGACCAATCGGGGTTCCAGGGTGGCGGCGATGGCACCTGGTCCTACGGGAACGAGACCGTTGGCGCGAGTATCAGCGGCGGCGCACGGCACTCCGATGGCTACCGGGAGGAGGACACCCAGCGCCATTGGCAGGTCGCAGCCAAGACGCGCTGGCAGGCGTCGCCCAGGACACGCCTGGACGTGAGCGGCGCGTGGGCCGACGATAAGTACGACGTGCCACTCACCTGGTGCACACAGGGCCAGTGCGTGGATCTCGGGCAGTCATACCAGCCGTTCAAGACCGACACGGGTGGCCGCGGGTCGTGGACCGATTCCCGCAAAGGGTACATCGCCGCGCACGCGCGCACCGTTGTCTCCGACCGGTTTGCCTGGCAGGCGCGGGGATCCTGGTACCGGACCGACTTCTTCGATCAACGCCGCGACACCTCCGAGTTCGGAATCTCCAACCGTTTCGGCGGAGAGCTCCGCGCGGAGGCGCATCCTGATTCCTCGCGCACCGTCCTCGTTGGCACCGAGGCCACGTTCTCCGACGTGACGAGCGATGTGTTCGGGAACCACTCGCAAACGGAATTCTCGGCGTACGGTCAGAGCGAGCAATCCATTGGCCGGGGTGGAGCTCGTATCAATGCCGGTGCACGCATCGATTTTCTCGCGGTCGACGGCGGCTCGCTGAGTGCCGTGGTCAGCCCGCGGCTCGGCGGCTCGGTGCCGCTCGGGCGCGCCGGCGGGGCGCTCAGGGCTTCGGTGGGGCGCGGGTTCCGCGCGCCCTCGCTGGCTGAGCGTTACGTCAGCCTGGTGGCGGCGGAATTCGGCCTGCGCGTCGTTCCCAACCCCAATCTGCAGCCCGAGACGGCATGGTCGTTCGAGGTCGGCGCGACCACCGCTCCATTCCTGCACTTCATGCGCGCGGACGCCGCGTTCTTCTGGACCGAGGCGCGGCAGCTGATCGAACCCCAGCTCATCACGGTGTCGACAGGCTCCAGCGCGGCGATTCAGTTGCAGAACGTCTCCGAGGCCCGCATCGCCGGGGTGGACGCGACGCTGCTCGCGGCACCGGTCTCCGATCGGCTCAAGACATCGCTCAGCTACACCTATCTCTCCACCGAGCGGCGCGCGCCTGGCTCGCCCAATGCGCCGCTCGCGTACCGTCCGGCCCATCAACTCAAGCTCGCCGCCGATTATGCGCTCGGAGCCGCGGGTGTCGGTGCGGACTTCCGTTTCGCGAGCCGGCCGGAGCGGATCGAGCTGGAGGGCTACGTCGATCCCCGGCGGGTGCCGATGAAGGTGCTGGACTTGCGGGCTCAGTGGGCGCACGGCCCGCTCGAGCTGCGCCTGCTCGTGGCCAACGCGTTGAATTACATCTACAACCTGGTGCCGCAAACTCTCGCTCCCGTGCGGACGACAACCATCACGGCCGTTTGGTCTCATTAGCATTAGATTGCACGCTCATGAATCGGACCATCGCAATCCTCGCGTTGGTAATCACTGCCTGCGGGCGCGGCGCAGGAGGCAGCAGCGGCTCTCCCACGTGCGGCATCGCGGCGATTGCCGGCCCGGCGCTCATTACGAATCAACTCGGCAACGCCCGCGCCGTGCTCACCGATCCCCCGCGCGGCGTCCCCGATTCCCTGCCGGCGCTGATCCTGCAGCAGAAGTCGCGCGACTTCGGAGCAGTGATCGTCACCCGCGATGCCGAGGGGAAAGTCTCGATGCTGTATCGGGGCAACGGGTTCCCGGCGCGCGGCTACGGTCTGCTCGTGGTCGACGATACGTCGCAGCGCGCGATGGGGGTGATGGTGCTCGATCAGGAGGAGCCACAACGCCATCCCGCCATCGGGTCCATCATCGGGGGTGGTAGCGCGCTCAGCCTGTACGGCGTGCGCGTCGACTGGGCGAGCGTGAGCAACTCGCGCTGCCCGCTGTTCAGTCCTCCCACCACGTCGTGATCCCCACCCCTCCCGCCGTGGCGGTGACGGCGCCTCGCCGCCTGGTGGACGGCCGCGAACGGGTCACACTCAACACGGCGTATGTGCGCGCGCTCGAGAGCGCAGGACTCGTACCCCTCGCCGTGCCGACGATGCTCACGCCGGAGCACGCGAGCGCCGCCCTCTATGCCGTGCGCGGCCTGGTACTCACCGGGGGTGAAGACGTGGCACCCGCTCGCTATGGAGCGACGCCCCACCCGCGTCTTGGTGACGTCGATCCCTCGCGCGACGCCGCGGAGGTCGCGTTGATCGACGCGGCGCGACAGCACCGGCTCCCCATTCTCGCGATCTGCCGTGGTATTCAGATCCTCAACGTGGCGCTCGGCGGCACGCTCTATCAGGACCTGGAGAGCGAGCGTCCCGGCCCCGTGCCGCACAGCGATGAGACGTCGCGGCACGCAGTCCGCGTCGAGGCAGGCTCGCTGCTCGAGCGCACCCTCGGCGCGCGCTCGGCGAGCGTGAACAGCCGTCACCATCAGGCCATCCGCGATCTCGCCCCGGGACTCAAGGCGGTCGCCTGGGCGGAGGATGGCGTGATCGAAGGAGCAGAGCCGAAGAACGCAAACGAGCCCTGGATCGTCGCCGTCCAATGGCATCCGGAGGACCTTACGGAGCGCGCCTTGTTCCAGGGCTTCGCGCGGGCGGTCGCATGACCGCGGTGGCCCACGATTTCCCGTCGACCGCATGGGTCGATGCCTATGGGGCGGCGATCAATGCCAGCGAGGACTACCGCACCGCGTCCACGGAATGGACCCATGGCTCGGTTGCGCTGGTGCTGCCCGCGCAGCCGAGCATTGGCGTGCCGGAAGACATCGGCATCTGGCTGGACCTCGAACGCGGCACCTGCCGCGCGGCAAAGCTGGTCACTCGCGATGAAGCGCAGCGAGCACCGTTCGTCCTGACGGCCGAGTACAAGCATTGGAAGGCGATCATCAAGAAGGAACTGGGGCCGATCGCCGGGATCATGCAGCGCAAAGTGGCGCTGCAGGGATCGCTGCCCATCGTCGTGCGCTTCATCAAGTCAGCGGAAGCGTTGGTCGATGCGGCAACCCGCGTCCCGACGCGGTTCCTCGACGAAGCGCGGTGAAAGCCCTTTCGGTCGCCGACGTCCTCAATCGCCTCACTGGTCTTTCGCAGGAGCTCGCCGGGGCGTTTCGCCCCGCCTCGATTGTCGAAATCATCGCGCGCACTCTAACGGAGCTGCTCGCGCCCGCCCGCCTGTCGGTCATGCTGCTCGATGTCGACACCAACAGCCTCACCGTCACCTACCACAACGGCCCGCGACCCGCGACCACCGATGAGCCGCTGCTGCAGCTCGCGCTGCGGCGCGGGCCGCTGGTGTTCCCCGACCGCGTCGCGCTCCGCGCCGGCGAGCTGGGCGTGACCGTCGACCGGCCGTCGCCGGCAAGCTGGCTCGGCGTTCCCATCGTCGCCGTATCGCGAATAATCGGCGCCGTCGCCATGGAAGGAGACCGCACCCACGCGCTGGACGATGACGCGCTGCTGTTCACACGCGCGGTCCTGGCGCAGGCGGGCATCGCCCTCGAGAATGCGCGCCTGGTCGAGCTGCTCTCGAGCGGCAAGCGGGAGTGGGAGCAGACGGTGGACGCCTTCAATCAGGCGATCTGTTACGTGGACCCGCAGGGCCTGGTCCGCCGCGCCAATCGCGTCTTCGCCGAGCTGATCAAGCTGCCGGTCACCGCGCTCGCGGGACGCTCCTGGCTCACGCTGTTGCCGCCCGCATGGGCGGAGCCGGTCGCACGGCTTCTCGCCGCCAGCTCCACCGAGGCAAGCGCGCCGCTCGAGGTCCGTGCCGGCGACCGGATCCTTCTGGTCACCGCCATCCCGTCTGGAGAGCCGGGTGCGGCTGTGCTCCTGTTCGAGGATCAAACCGAGAAGCGTCGCCTCCAGGACCAGCTCCTGCAATCCGAGAAAATGTCCGCGATCGGCCAGCTCATCGCCGGCGTGGCGCACGACCTCAACAACCCGCTCGCATCGGTCGTCGGCTTCAGCGATCTCCTGGGGGAAGCGGCCGACGTGCCGCCGCGGCTCGCCGAGCCCCTGGCGGTGATCCGCCAGGAGGCCGAGCGCGCGTCCGCGATCGTACGCAACCTGCTGTCGTTCGCGCGCCGCCAGGAGGGCGAGCGGCAGCTGCAGTCGATCCGGCCCATCCTCGAATCCACCCATCAGCTGCTGAGGAATCAGCTGATGGCTGCGCACATCGAGCTGACGCTGGAATTCGAGCCTGGCCTGCCCGAAGTCGAGGTGCACGCCAATCAGATCAAGCAGGTGTTCGTCAACATCATCAACAATGCCGCCCAGGCGATAGCCACCACGCGCGCGAAAGACGGCAACGCGGGGGAGGGAGGCCGAATCGAGATCATCACGCGCTGCGAACCCGATGGTCTCTCGGTCAACGTCTCGGACAACGGCCCGGGAATACCGGAAGACGTCGCGCAGCACGTGTTCGAGCCGTTCTTCAGCACCAAGTCGGAAGGGGAAGGTACCGGTCTCGGTCTTTCCATCTGTCTCGGCATTGTGAAAGAGCACGGCGGCAGCATGCGGGTCGATCCCGGCGGCGCGGTCAGCGGCCGGGGCGCCACCTTCACCGTCGAGCTCCCGCCGGGCGTGCGGCCGGAATTGAGTCCGCTCGGTCGCACAGGTCAGTCACGCGCATCCGCCGAGCCGGCGCCCCCCGAACGGCTGGAGCGACTGCGGGTACTCGTGGTCGATGACGAGCCGCACATCCTCCACTACATGCAGGCCACGTTGGAAAGCTGGGGTCATGAGGTCGTCGTCGCGCGTGATGGCAGTCAGGCCTTGAAGCGCGCGCTGATGCAGCCGTTCGACATCATCATTTGCGACCTCCGCATGCCGCGCCTGGGCGGACGCGAGATGTTTCAGACGCTCGCGCGCATGCACCCCACGGTGGCTCAGCGTATCATCTTTGCGACGGGCGACACGGTCCGCGGCGATACGCTGCAATTCCTCGAAGAGCTGGGCCGTCCCTTCCTGCAAAAGCCCTTCAAACTCGATGCGCTGCGCCGCGTGCTCGCCGGGGTTGTGAAAGTCCCCGCGTAGCGACGGCGCGCGGGAGGGGGGGGGCACCGATGCGGGTGTTGCAGGTCGACTCCGGCCGCGAGTGGCGCGGCGGCCAAAACCAGGTCTGGTTGCTGTGCCGCGAGCTCGCTCGCCATCCAGACGTCGAGGAGACCCTCGTGACCAGGCAGGAAAGTGAGCTGGCGCGGCGCGCCACAGCCGCAGGTGTGCCCGTACAGGGCACCGCCTGGGACATCGGACTCGACCCGCGCGCCTGGTGGCTCCTGCGGCGCACGATTGCCGCCTTTCAACCCGACGTCATTCATGCGCACGACAGCCACGCGCTGACGCTGGCAGCCACCGTGGCCATGGGCCGGAGGCTCGTCGCGACGCGCCGCGTGGACTTTCACGTCGGCCGCTTCGGCGCGTGGCGGCGGCCCGACCGCATCATCGCCGTGTCGGCCGCGGTGAAGAACGTGCTCACGCGCGACGGCATCGCGCCCGACGCGATTGTGGTGGTGCCGGACGGGGTCGATCCCGATGAGGTGCGCCGCGCGTCGGCTCCTCCGATCGGCATGCGCGGGCGGCTGGGACTTCCCGACAGGACCCCGCTCGCCGTCAACGCCGCGGCGCTGGTAGATCACAAAGACCAGCGCACGCTGATTCGCGCAGCCGCTTACGCGCGCCGGCTCGAGCCGTCACTCCACTGGGTCATTGCCGGCGACGGGCCGTTGCGCGCGAAGTTGACCGCCGAGATTTCGCGACTTCAGCTCGCGGATCGCGTGCATCTCGTGGGGTATGTCGACCCCGTTGACGCCTTGATCGCGGAAGCCGATGTGTTCGTGATGTCGTCGAAAGAGGAGGGATTCGGCAGCGTCATCCTGAACGCGCTGGCCCTCGGCCGGCCGGTGGTCGCGACCGAGGCGGGCGGGATTCCCGACATCCTGCCCGCCGAGGTGCTCGTGCCGGTCGGCGGCGCCGAGGCGCTAGCGCAGCGTGTGGTGGAGATGGTGCGGCGCCCCACCGCTCTTCCCTTCCCCGAGCGCTTCAGCGCGACCGTGGTGGCACGCGAAGTCTTGGAAGTCTACAAGGCACTCTCCTAGATTCAGGGCCATGATTTACGTCTGCGTTCCAGTTCACAATGAGGCCAGGACGGTCGGCCTGGTTCTCTGGAAGGTCCGCCAGGTCTTCACGGCGTTCGTGCGTGAATACCAGATCATCGCGTGCGACGATGCATCGACCGACGGCACGGCCGACGTGCTTGCTTCCTACGCCCGTGTCCTGCCGTTGACGGTCATCAAGCACCGCAAGAGAGAGGGATACGCGCGCACGCTCGAAGAGCTGTTGCGGCTTGCCCTCCAGCGGACCGACCGACCCAAACGCGACTGCGCGATCACGCTGCACGCGGACTTCGTACACGCACCCGAGACCATGGATGAGATGGTCAAGCGGATCGAGTCCGGAGCGGATCTCGTGGTCGCCGAGCAAAACCGCGCCCTTGGCACGATCCGCAGCTGGCCGGAGCGCCTCGCGCGGCAGTGGGCGCCCCGCCTGCTGCGGGTGGGAGGCGCCGTAAAGGACTCCGTCTCCGGCTTCGTTGCGCTGCGGCTGATCGTGCTGCGCCAGGCGACCCGGGGTGGCAGCGCCGAGCCGCCGTTGCTCACCACCGAAGGATGGGCGGCGAATGCGGAGCTGCTGGCACGCCTCAGCGTGTACGCCCGGCGCCTGGAGGTCGTCCCCAGCGCCGCGCGGTACGACCTGCAGCAGCGCCCGTCGCGAGCGAAGCCCTGGCAGCAACTGCTCTCGGCCTGGCGATCGCGCTCCCTCATCAGTGCCGCCCGGAAGGGCTCGGGCGTCATCGTGCTTGCTCTCCTCGCATCAGGAAACACACTCGCCCAAGACACCGTCTGCACCGGTGTCCCGGCTGGCTCGTCTACGACCGCTGCGGCGGCGACAGTCGCCGTTGTTCCGATGATCAAACGGACACCCGCCGTGCCGTTCCCCGTCGGTGAGCGGTTGACGTTCAGCGCGAAGTACGGAGTGTTCAGTGTCGGCACCGCGACAATGGAGGTGATCGGGATCGACACGGTGCACCAGGCAGAGACCGTCCACATCCGGTTCAAGATCACGGGCGGCGCGCTGTGGTACCACCTCGATCAAACCATCGAGTCCTGGGTGGGACTCTATGATTTCCGGTCGCGGCGTTTCTCAAACATCCAGGATGAGCGTGGCAAGCACCGTGAGTCGCGGTTCGAGATTTTCCCCGATTCCGGCTTCTATCGCGAAGCGGGACGTGACACGACTGCAGCGACGGTGCAGGACCCGTTGGATGATGCCTCGTTCCTGTATTGGATTCGCACGGTGCCGCTCGAGGTTGGCAAACGGTACGAATATGCGCGCTATTTCCGCCCGGACCGCAACCCCGTCATTATTGAAGTGCTCGGCCACGACAAGGTGAGTGTGGCCGGCAAGAAGTGGCGCGCGCTCGTCGTGCGCCCCAAGATTCCCCAGGGCCGAGGCATCCTGGCGGAGAAGTCGGAGACGCGCATCTGGCTCTCCGACGACAAGCAACGGCTGGTGCTCGCGATTCAGTCGAACTTCTCGTTCGGTCAGGTCACGCTGAAGCTCAAGGACTACGTAGTCCCGGGAGCAGAGGGAGGGGCAGACAAGCAATGACCGAGTACCGCGAAGCCGACTTCTCCCGCCTCAAGACCGTCCCGATTGCCAAACGCCCCAACAAAGTCGACGCTACCCTGCTCGCCAAGCCGCCCCTGCCCTCCGACCGCTCGTTCCGCGCCTTCATCGATGCGCTGCCGTCGATCCTCGCCGCAGAGGACCTGCGCTACGTCGTCGACCAGATCGTGGCCGCCGCCGGACGGCGCGGGATCCTGGCGATGCTCGGCGGCCACGTGATCAAGGTCGGGCTCGCACCCTTGCTCATCGCGTTGATGCGCCGCCGCGCGATTACCATCGTGGCGATGAACGGCAGCGCCGCGATCCACGACTTTGAGCTCGCCGCCTACGGCGGCACAAGTGAAGACGTCGCGGCCGGGTTGAGTGACGGAACGTTCGGCATGGCGGAAGAGACCGGCCGCGAGATGAACGCGGCATTGGCGCGCGGCGTCAAGACGCAGCAGGGCGCCGGTGAAGCGCTCGCCGACTACCTGAGCTCGCGGCAGGATCTCCCGGGGAAAGATGTCTCCGTGCTGCTCGCGTGCGCGGAGCTGGGTGTTCCGGTTACGGTGCATGCGGCGATCGGCGCCGAAATCATTCATCAGCATCCCAGCGCCGACGGCGCGGTACTCGGCGCGACCAGCCACCGCGATTTCAAGCGGCTCGCCGGCGCGCTCCCCGATGTCGACGGCGGCGGCGTCGTACTCAACCTCGGCAGCGCCGTCGTCATGCCCGAAGTTTTCCTCAAGGCGCTGACCGTCGCGCGGAACCTCAACGGCGGGCGTCCCAAAAACTTCACCGCGTGCGACTGCGACATGCAGCGCCACTATCGGCCCCGCGTGAATGTGGTCGAGCGACCGACGCTCGCGGGCGGGCGTGGCATTCAGCTCACCGGTCACCACGAGATTCTGTTGCCGCTGTTAGCGTGGTCGGTGCTGTCGCGCCTGGACGGGAAGTAGGGTAGTCCATGCGGCTCCGCGCCCGTGCCGTCATCGTGATGGTGCTGATCAGCGGATGCGTTACGCGAACCGTCAAGCAGGGACAGGCGATCGAGGTGGCCGGTAACGGACGACCCGGCGACGTCGAGGCGGTGGTAAGGCTCGCGATCGCACTCGACGCAACCGGCGATCGGGGTGCCGACACGTTGTACACGCCGGAGGCAATCGTCATCAGAAATGCGCGGGGGCGGCTGGCCGCGCCGCGCTTCGCCGGGATCACGAGCACGACCGGGGCGGGCCGCGTGACGATCACGGCGGCAACCGCGAATGTCGAAGGGCGCTTCGCCTGGGTGCTAGTGGATTACAACTGGCTCAACCCGACCGAACGCCGGGAGGAAGCCGGCCGGGCGACATTCATCTGTGAACGGCGAGGAGAGAACTGGAAGATTGCGCATGCGCACTCGAGCCAGCCCCTCCCGTGGGAGCCTTAGGACGCGTCCGCGCGGCCTTTGATCATGTCGCGAACGCGGTCAGCCGTGGACGGGCTGAGGATGCGTAGCGCCATATAGAAGAAGAAGCCGATGACTGCCAACGTGAGGACCGTCATCGCGATGCCAAAGAGGCTGCCAATGATCCCAAACACAAGTTTGAGAGCGAGCCAGGCCACAATGGCGAGCAGCGCGAACCCGAGAATGCTCCGGAACATGATACCCTCCGTGGTGTCCGGTGCGTCTGCAGCGTACGCCTAAATGTCGCACAAAGTTTCGTCCTGTGAAGTGTTGGTGGCCGGCGGCGGCATCATCGGCTCGGCCTGCGCCCGCGCCGCGGCGGCGCGCGGACTTCGCGTCATCATCTGCGAGCCCGGCCCCGACCCCACCGCTGCGTCGGCAGCGTCCGCCGGTATCCTGGCTCCGCAGATCGAAAGCACCGACGAGAGCCTGCGGGCTCTGGGACTGCGCGCCCGTGAGCTCTACGACACGCTCGCCGGTAGCCTCGCCGAAACGACGGGAATCGACATCGGGCTGTGGCGCGACGGCGTCGCGTCGCTCGCGTTCACGGAGCCCGAGGCGCAGCGGTTGCGCGACGCCGTCGCGCACCAGCGGCAAGCCGGGCTGAGGTGCGACTGGCTCGAAGCCGCCGATGTTGCAGAACGGTTCCCCGCGGCCGCGCCGTGCATGGGTGCGCTGTTTGCGCCGGAGGATGGCGCCGTGGACGCGCCTGCGTTGACCCGCGCGCTGCGGGACGACGCGAAACGCCTGGGCGCGCGGACCATGGCGACGCGCGTGAACCGCATCACCACGATTCTTGGTCGGGCAACCGGCGTCGAGATTCCCGCGGGCAAGATCAAAGCGGAGCACGTCGTCATCGCCGCAGGCGCGTGGTCGCCGCAGATCGACCACTTGCCCCGGCATCTTCCGGTGGAGCCGGTGCGCGGACAGATGGCGGCTGCGCCCTGGCCCATGACGATGCCTCGCACCGTGCTCTACTATGACCATGCGTACGTGCTGGCCCGCGGTGGGGAGGCATTGTTCGGCAGCACGATGGAGCACGTCGGCTTTCATGGCGGCGTGACCGAGACGGGCATCGCGCAAATCGTGGCTGCCGCGCAGCGGCTGCTGCCCAGCCTGCCGGCGACTCCCACGCGCGCCTGGTCTGGACTGCGTCCCCTCACGCCCGATGGCCGCCCCATCGTCGGCCCCGACCCCGATGTGCGCGGTCTGTGGTACGCGACTGGTCACGGCCGCAATGGGGTGCTGCTCGCCGGCCTGACCGGGGACATCATCGCAAGCCTCATCACGACAGGGGCCTCCGAGATAGAGATTGCTTCGCTGGCCCCGGAGCGTTTTAGTTCATAAATGTTTCGCAGTTGTGCGTTTTGTAACACGCCGTTTGACGGTGATGGTGGCCCTTCAGGCCTGGGCGTCGGACGCCGCATCGCATTCGATGAGTGGAAAGGCCGGCTGTGGGTCGTCTGCCCGCGCTGTAGTCGCTGGAATCTCACGCCATTTGACGACCGTCTCGAGCGCATCGAGGCAGTGGCCCGCGCGGCGCAATCGGGCCGCGTCGCCGCATCCACCGACCAGGTCGCGCTGATCCGCTGGGAGCGGTACGACCTCGTGCGCGTGGGCAAACCGCTCCGCGTCGAGCTGGCGACGTGGCGCTACGGCGAGCGGCTGCGCAACCGGCAACGCGAGCGGATGAAGGTCGTCGTGCCGCTCACGGTCGCTGCCATTGGCCTCGGCATTGCGGCCAACGTGGCCGCGGGCGGCGGATTCGGCGTGATCGTGTGGAACATCCATCGGGCCGTTGACTGGGTGTACCTGCGGATCGTGGGCAGCCGCAAAGTCTCGCTGATCGAGTCTCCCATTTGCACCCACTGCGGCAGCATCATGCAGCTGCGCGCGCGCCATGTGCAGCACGCGCGCATCGTGCCTGACGCGCACGCCGATATGGGTGTGTTATTGAGCTGCCCGCGCTGCCATCAGGAGGGCGCGCAGCTCACAGGGATCGAAGCAGTCCAGGTGCTGCGGCAGGGCCTGACGTACCTGAACCTGGCGCGCGGCGGCCGCCGCCGCGCCGAGGACGCGGCGCGTGAGGTCGACAGAGTCGGTGGCCCCGACCATCTCGTCCGCGAGATTGCCCGGCGCGAGCTGCCGTTGCGGGCCCTGCGGCCGGAGCGAGGACTCGCGCTCGAAATGGCGGTTGATGAGCGCGCAGAGGTCGAAGAGCTCGAGCGGCAGTGGCGCGAGGCCGAGGAAATCGCCGAAATCGCCGACGGCACACTCGGGTCGTCGACGCTGGTCGAGGAGGAGTTGCGTCGGCTGAAAAACCGCGACGGAGATCAACCGTCTGGTTGAATTTTGGCCTACCCCGGCTCTTAAGCTCAGGCTATCTTCGAGTTCCATGGCTGCGCCTCTCATCCAGATCCTCCCTCCACCATCTCGCCAGCCGGTAGAGCCAGCCCGCAAGCCGCCCTGGCTGAAGGTGAAGGCGCCCGGTGGCCCGAACTACGTGGCCCTCAAGCACATGATGCGCGACCTCAAGCTCCACACCGTCTGCGAGGAGGCGCACTGCCCGAACATCGGCGAATGCTGGGAGCATCACGCCGCCACATTCATGATCCTGGGCGACGTGTGCACGCGCAACTGTGCGTACTGCGCGGTCGCGCACGGCACACCGGCGCCGCTCGATGTCGCGGAGCCACAGCGGCTCGCGGGCGCGGTGGCGCAGATGGGACTCAAGCATGTCGTGATTACGAGCGTGGATCGCGATGACCTGCCGAACGGCGGTGCCGAGGTTTTCGCGGCGTGCATCGAGGAGATCCGCCGCCTGATGCCGCAGACCTCGATCGAAGTCCTGATCCCCGACTTCAAAGGCGATCTTGATGCGCTCCGCATCATCGTCGACGCCCGGCCCGATATCCTGAATCACAATCTCGAGACCATTGCACGGCTGTATCGCATCGCGCGGCCCGGTGGCCGGTACGCGCGCGCGTTGGAGCTGCTCAAGCGGGCGAAGGAGATGAATCCCGAGCTGCTCACCAAATCGGGACTCATGTGCGGATTGGGGGAGGAGTGGGACGAGCTGCTCGCGTCGATTCGTGACTTGCGCGCGCAGGGAGTGGACATCATCACGCTGGGACAGTACCTGCGTCCATCCGATCAACATCTGCCGATCGCCCGGTGGTACACGCCCGACGAATTTGCCGACCTGAAGCGGTACGGGATGTCGCTCGGCTTCCGTCACGTTGAATCGGGCCCACTGGTTCGCTCGAGCTACCATGCATGGGAGCAGATCGAGGCCGCCACGACATGACCGCTACCGCCAGATCCCCCAAGGACACCGCGCAGACCGAGCTGCACCTCAAGATGCTGCGGCAGATGTTGCTCATCCGTCGCTTCGAGGAGAAGGCGGCCGAAGCCTACGCACTCGGCAAGATCGGTGGCTTCTGCCATCTCTACATCGGGCAGGAAGCGGTCGCCGTGGGTGCGATCGCGGCCTTGCGGGATGACGACTACGTCATCAGCTCATATCGCGAGCACGGCCAGGCGCTGGTCAAGGGGATTTCGCCGAGCGCCGTGATGGCCGAGTTGTTCGGCAAGGCGACGGGTTGCTCGAAGGGCAAGGGCGGCTCGATGCATCTCTTCGACGCGAAGCGTGGTTTCATGGGTGGTCACGCCATCGTCGGTGGCCACATTCCCCTCGCCGCCGGCCTCGCGTTCGCCAGCAAATATCAGAGCCAGGGCAAGGTCTGCGTGTGTTTCTTCGGTGAAGCCGCGGTCAACATCGGCGCCTTCCACGAAACGCTGAACATGGCGTCGGTTTGGAAGTTGCCCGTGATCTTCCTGTGCGAAAACAACCGCTACGGCATGGGCACCGCGTTCGAGCGGGTCGCCGCGGTCACCGACATCGTCGAGCATGCGTGCAGCTATGACATGGCTGCCGAGCTGGTGGACGGCATGAACGCGCTCACGGTCTACGACGCGACGCGGCGGGCGGTGGAGCGTGCGCGCAAACAGAGCCACCCCACGCTGCTCGAGGTCCGCACCTATCGCTACATGGGTCACTCGATGTCGGACCCGCTCCACGGCGTATATCGCACCAAAGACGAGGTCGAGGAGCAGAAGGCGCGCGATCCGATCACGCACCTCGCGGGCAAGCTCAAAGAGGACGGTGTGATCGACCAGGCAGCGCTCGACGCCATGGATGCCGAGCTCCACGCCGAGGTCGAGCAGGCCGTGAAGTTCGCCGATGAGAGTCCGGACCCCGACCCGGCCGAGCTGTTCACCGACGTGCTGGTCGACTGACGATGGCCACCCTCACCTATCGGGACGCGCTCAACCAGGCGCTGCGTGAAGAGATGCAGCGCGATCCCAATGTTTTCCTGATGGGCGAAGAAGTCGGCGTCTACCAGGGCGCCTACAAGGTGAGTCGCGGGCTGCTCGAGGAATTCGGACCGCAGCGGATCGTGGATACGCCGATCGCCGAGCTGGGATTCGCCGGCATCGGGGTCGGTGCGGCGATGAGCGGACTGCGGCCCGTGATCGAATTCATGACGTGGAATTTCGCTGTCCTGGCGCTGGATCAGATCGTCAATTCAGCCGCCAAGATGCTCTACATGTCGGGCGGCCAGATTTCCATGCCGATCGTGTTTCGCGGGCCCAACGGCGCGGCTCTTCAGCTGGCGTCACAACATTCGCAGGCGTGGGAAAGCTGGCTCGCCCACATTCCCGGCCTGAAGGTCGTAGCACCCGCGACCCCCGCCGACGCGAAGGGTCTGCTCAAATCCGCAATCCGCGATAACAATCCGGTGATCGTGCTGGAAGGCGAGATGTTATACAACATCAAGGGCGAGGTTCCGGACGGCGAGCACGTCGTGCCGATCGGGAAAGCCGACACCAAGCGTCCGGGGACCGATGTGACGCTGGTCTGTCATTCCAAGACGTTGACCGTTGCCCTGAAAGCGGCAGAGCAGCTCGCCGCGCAAAACGTCTCCGCGGAAGTGCTCGATCTGCGATCACTCCGGCCCCTCGATGAGTCCGCAATTCTCGAGTCGGTAAAGAAGACGAACCGGGCCGTCGTCGTGGAAGAAGGGTGGCCGCACGCGGGGATCGGGGCGCAGATCGTCGATCTCATTCAGCGCGACGCATTCGACGATCTCGACGCGCCCGTGCAGCGCGTCACGCAGGCGGACGTCCCGATGCCGTACAACAAGCTGCTCGAGCGCGCTGCCAAGGCATCGCCGGAAAGAGTCGTGGCAGCGGCTCGTCGCGTTCTGTACTTGGACTAGCCCATGGCGACCAAAGTCCACATGGAAGCGTTGTCGCCGACGATGGAGGAAGGGCGCCTCGTGAAGTGGACCAAGCACGAGGGCGACGCCGTCAAATCGGGGGACACGCTCGCCGAGGTCGAGACCGATAAGGCTGTCATGGAGCTGGTGGCGCGTGCGGATGGCCAGCTCCTCAAGGTGGTCGTGCCCGAAGGCAGCACGGTGCCCGTCGGGAATGTGGTGGCGTGGATTGGGAAGCCTGGCGAGAAGGTGGATGGAGATGGCGCGAGTGCGCCAGCGGCGACGGCACCGGTGCCCGCCGCCAAACCGGCTCCCCGGCAACCGCCGGCTCCTGCGCCTCTGCCCGCCCCCGCCCCCCCGGCTCCGCAGCCCGTTCCGGCCGATTCGACGCGAGTAAAAGCATCGCCGCTCGCACGCCGCATCGCGAAGGATGCAGGCGTCGACCTCAAGCTCGTCCAGGGGTCGGGTCCCGGCGGGCGGGTCATAAAGCGCGACGTTGAAGGCGCGCCCGCGTCGAGCGCGCCAGCTGCTGCCCCCGCCGCCCCACGCCCCACGTACCACGCACCACGCACCGCTGAGCCTTACGAGGACGTCCCTCTCACCCAGATTCGCAAGACGATCGCCAAGCGGCTCGCCGCCTCGATTGGGCCGATTCCGCATTTCTTCCTGACGACCGAGATCGACATGGAGCGCGCCGCCGAAGCCCGCGAGGCGCTCAACACGCAGCTGGGCGAAGCAGGCGGCAAGATCTCATTCAACGACATCATCATCAAAGCCGTCGCCCTGGCCCTGGTGCAGCACCGCGCCTGCAATGCCTGGTTCCAGGAGGATCACATCCGCTACTGGAACGAGGTGCACATCGGGATGGCCGTCGCGATCGAAGACGGCCTGATCACGCCCGTGATCCGCAATGCCGACACGAAATCGCTGCGCGAGATCAGCACCGAGTCGCGCGAGCTGGCCGGGAGGGCGCGGAATCGCCGTCTCAAACCGGAGGAGTACACGGGGGCGACGTTCAGCGTCTCGAATCTCGGGATGTTCGACATCGATCAGTTCACGGCCGTGATCAACCCGCCCGAGGCCGGTATCGTCGCGATCGGCAGTGTCGCCGCAAAGGCTGTTCCCGATGGAGACCGCGTGGTGGTGCGCCGCCGCATGCGACTGACCATGAGCTGCGACCACCGCGTGATCGATGGGGCCACCGGCGCGGCGTTCTTGAGAACGCTCAAGCAGATGCTGGAGAATCCGCTGGCGATGCTTTTGTAATGCGAAACGGGGAATGCGGAATGCGGAATTGATCGGGGCGCGTCGAAGCGCATGACACTCGCCCCTACATTCCACATTCCACATTCCACATTCCGTATTTCCGAAGGGGGAACCGTTGGCAAACAGTTTTGACGTCATTGTGCTCGGGGGGGGCCCCGCGGGCTACGTCTGCGCCATCCGCTGCGCCCAGCTCGGTTTCGCGACGACGGTGATCGAGCAGGAGAAGCTGGGCGGCGTCTGCGTGAACATCGGCTGCATTCCCACCAAAGCGCTGCTGCACTCGGCCTACCTCGCCAATGTGCTCAAGGAATCGAAGGACTTCGGCGTCGAGGCCGGCAGCGTCAAGACGGATTACGGCGTCGCCATGAAGCGCTCGCGCCGCGTGGCCGATCAGAACTCCAAGGGCGTCGAGTTTCTGATGAAGAAGCACAAGATCACGGTGGTCAAAGGCACCGGCGTCCTGCAGCCCGGCAAGAAGGTGAAGGTCGGGAATGACGTCTACGAGGCAAAGAAGGCCGTCGTGATCGCGACCGGCTCGCGGGTCAAAGGGATTCCGCAGATCGGTCTCGAGATCAACAAGACGACCGTCATCTCGTCCGACGAGGCGCTCCTGATGGAGCGGATTCCCGGGACGCTCGCGATCATCGGCGCGGGCGCGGTCGGCATGGAGTTCGCCGACATTTTCGCGGCGTTCGGCGTGAAGGTGACGCTCATCGAAGCACTGCCCCGCATTCTCCCGATCGAGGATGCCGAATCGTCGGACGTCCTCTCCAAGAGCTTTCGCAAGCGGGGCATCGAGGTGATCGCCGGCGCCCAGGTCACCAAGGCGACCGTCGCCAAGGACAAGGTCACGCTCGACGTGACAGCGGGCGGTGAGAAGAAACAGGTGGTGGCAGCCGCGGTGCTGATGGCCGCCGGCCGTGCCGTGAACACTGAGAACATCGGCCTCAAGGAGTGCGGCATCCAGCTCACCGACCGTGGCTTCATCAAGATCGACCAGAACCTTCAGACCACGACGCCCGGCTACTACGCGATTGGCGATGTCGCGGGACCGCCCATGCTGGCGCACAAAGGGAGCCGCGAGGGGGTCGTTGTCGCCGAACTCCTTGCCGGCCAGAAGCCGCATCCGATCAAATACGACAATGTGCCGAGCGTGACGTACTGCCATCCCGAGGTGGCGAGCATCGGGCTGACAGAAGATCAATGCAAAGAGAAGAAGCTGGACTACGTGGCAGGGAAATTTCCTTTCTCCGCCAATGGTCGCGCGCGGGGCACCGGCGAGACCGAAGGGTTCGTCAAGATTCTGCGCGACAAGAAGTACGGGGAGATCCTCGGCGCCCACATCGTCGGGGCGCACGCGTCCGAGATGATCCATGAGCTGGCAGTGGCGCGCGAAAACGAGTACACGGTCGAAGAAGTCGATCTGGCGATCCATGCCCATCCCACCATGTCCGAAGCCATCGCGGACGCCGCGCTCGACTCGCTCGGACGGGCCGTCAACATTTGACCGAAGACACGAGGAAGGACGCGCTCGCGTTAGGACTCGGCTCGCTGGGCTCGGGAGTGGGCTTCGGAGGTGCCTGTTTGACGGTGGCCCAAATCGTCGCCTCGATTCTCCGCGGCGACCTCGCCCCGGACGCCTACAGGGCTAACGCCGCCGATCCTCTGCTCGCCGGGCTCATCGCTGCTGTGGGCGTCGGTGGTGCGTTCGGGTGGTATCGCAGTTTTGCCCTCGACAACATCTGGCAACGTGGCGTGATCGCCGTGCTCGCGGCGGTCGGGGCAATCCTCGTCGGCTTTCTCGCCGCCCCCCTGGATCGTTTCTTCGGCATCGCGGGAATGATCGTGTGGGTGGCGATCAACATCGCGTTCGGCATCTTCGGCACGCGTTGGGCGATACGCGGTAAAGGGACGGGCGAACAGGGGCAAGGGACGGGGACCGCATGAAGCCACTCGAAATCATCGAAGCGGGACTGGTTCCGTACAGCGAAGCCCTGGAGTGGCAACGCCAACTGGCCGACGACCGGATCACCGGCCAGCTGGCCCATGACATACTACTGTTACTCGAACATCCTCCGGTTGTAACCCTGGGCCGGAACTCGCACGCAGCACACCTGCTGCGCTCATCGGGCATCGATGTGTTCGAAGTCGAGCGCGGGGGCGACGTGACGTACCACGGCCCGGGCCAACTCGTCGGCTATCCCATCCTCGACCTCAGCGGCTACAAGCAGGATCTCCACTGGTACCTGCGAACGCTCGAGCAGGCCCTGATCGACGCCCTCGGCGTGCTCGACATCCCCGCCGAGCGCAATGCGGGATTCACGGGCGTGTGGACGCGGGGCAGGAAGATTGCGAGCATCGGAATCCACGTGAAGCAATGGGTCACCTGGCACGGCTTTGCGCTCAATGTCTCCACCGACCTGGCACATTTCGATCGGATCGTGCCGTGTGGGATTGAGGGTGTCGTGATGACGTCGGTGGAACGGGAGCGGGGAGCGGGGCGCAGCGAGCCGTTGTGGCGTGAGAGCGTTGGTGCGGTGGTGGCTGGCTTTCAGAAGGCTTTCGGCGCGTCGATTATTCCGTCCCCTGAAGGGGCCGCTTTAGCCCACGGATCAACACGAAGTGCCCGCCTCTAGTCCTCCCCGGATCCCGCCCGGCCAGATCCAAACCACCAAATGGCCGGTCCTGCACTACGGCGATGTCCCGACGATCGACACATCCAAGTGGACATTTCGGGTCTCCGGACTCGTCGAGCGACCATTTACGCTGACCTACGACGAGTTTCTCGCGCTGCCGCGCCAGACGGTCCAGTGCGACATCCATTGCGTCACTACCTGGAGCCGGCTCGACAATACGTTCGAGGGAGTTTCCGTGCAGGCGCTGCTCGAGCGCGCGGGATTGAAGCCGGCGGCGAAGTATTGCCTGGTCGTCGCCGAACAGGGATTCACGACCAATCTCCCACTGTCGGATCTCAACCGGCCCGAGAATCTCATTGCTTTGAAGTGGGCTGGCGAGTTGCTGACGCCCGAGCACGGCTGGCCGGCGCGGCTGCTGGTGCCGCATCTCTACTTCTGGAAGAGCGCGAAGTGGGTGCGGGGATTCGAGCTGCTGGACGAGGATCTACCCGGTTTCTGGGAGCAGAACGGCTATCACATGCGGGGCGATCCGTGGACCGAAGAGCGATACGGCGGCCGCGGCCTCACGCAACACGAGATCAACAAGTTTCGGAATGCGAGTAAGAAGATCGCTCGGTGATCCCCGAGCGTGGACCCGGGGTTAGCGAACTCCGTTTTTCCCCAGCAGCTCGTAGAACTTCCGGAACACCTCGATCCCGTCCCACAGCTGCTTCAACTCAAGCTTTTCATTCGGCGCGTGCAGGCGATCGTCGGGCAAGCCAATCCCGGTGAGAATCACCGGCGCGCCTGCGGACGCGAGCGCCGGAACGACGGGAATCGAGCCGCCCGCGCGCGCCGGGACGGTGCCGCGCCCCAGCACCGATTTGAACGCCGCATCGAGCTTTTGGAACGACGCATCGGTGAGCGTGATCTGCGCCGGGTCCGCGCCGTGCAGAAAGCGCACTGTTGCAGTCACATACTTCGGGGCGAAGCGTTTGACCGCCGCAGTGAGCTGTCGCTCGACCGTCTTGAGCTTCTGACTGGGCACCAGGCGCATGCTGACCTTCGCGGTCGCTTCCGCCGGAATCACGGTCTTCGCGCCTTCGCCGGTGAAGCCACCGAGAATGCCGTGGATCTCGAACGTGGGAAGCGCCCACAGGCGCTCGAGCACTGAGTACTTCTTGAGTCCAACCAGGCCCTTTCCCTGTACCCGCTTTTCGAGGAAGTCCTTCTCCTTGAAGGGCAGTTTTTTCCAAGCCGCGAGCTCTGCTTTGGACGGCCGTTTCACGGCACTGTAGAAGCCGGGGATGTTGATGTGGCCGTTCTCGCTCTTGAGCCGCGTCAACAGGCGGCACAGCTCCTCGTGCGCGTTGGGTGCGGCGCCGCCGTATTCACCCGAGTGCAGATCGGTCTTGGACGTGCGAACCGTGATTTCGCCATAGCAGAGCCCGCGCAACGTCGAATAGACCGCCGGCCAGCCGGGTGCGACGTACGACATATCCGCGACGAGCACCGCGTCGGCCGCGACGCGCTGCGGCTCGCGCTTCAGCAGATCGAACAGGACCTGCGAGCCGTGTTCCTCTTCGCCCTCGATGAGAAAGCGAAAGTTCACCGCCGGTTTGCCGGCCGCTTCGATCGCCTTCAGGAGGCAGAAGACTTGGCCCTTGTCGTCGGCCGCGCCGCGCGCGTAGAGACGACCGTCGCGCACCGTCGGCTCGAACGGCGGCGTGGTCCACTCGCCGAGCGGATCGGGCGGTTGCACATCGTAATGGCCGTAAATCAGCAGGGTGGGCGCGCCCGGCACCTCCGGGCCTACGCCCCACACGACGGGGTGGGTTTCGCTGCCGAGGAATTCGACTTTGGGGCAACCGAGTGCACGTAATGCTGCCCCCAGCCAGTCGGCGGCGCGGCGACAATCCTGATTGTGGGCGGGAAGCGTCGAGACTGAGGGGATTCGGAGGAAATCGCTCAGCTCGCGTAACAAGAGATCTCGATCCATCGCGGCAGAAATGTAGACACCCGAGTGACCGCTAGCCAGCGACAGGACCCCGGGTACATTTGAGCCACCAATGCGCACAACCGCGTCATACGATCTCTTTCCAGACGCCCGCACCGAGCGGGCGCTGGCCCGCGCGCGGTGGCTGGCACGCGAAGGAAGGCTGAAGGACGCGCAGACAGCGTATGACGAGCTGCTCACGACGACACCGGAGGTGAAGGCGTGCTGGGCCGAGTATTTCGAACTGCTGCGCGCCGACGGGCTGAAAGACGAGGCGCTCAATCTCGCCGATCGAGCCCGCGCGGTGTTCGGTGATACGGGCTTCTCCTATACGCTGCGCGGCGCGGCGCTCACCGAGCTGGGCCGGTATCCCGAAGCGCTGGCCGAACTTGAGCGCGCGGTCGAGGCCGACCCCGACCTCGGGCTCGTGTGGCACGAGCTCGGCTACGCTGCCTACAAGATCGGCGACCGCAACCGCGCGCTGCTCGCGCTGGACCGGGCGTTTGCGCTCGAACCCCACACCGACACGCTGAGGTTGCGCGGTCAGGTGTTGCGCGATGCGGGCCGCTACCAAGCCGCCGAAGTCGCTTTCGAAGGTGCGGCGCAGGCGGCCGAGCACCCCGAGCAGAAACACGACGCCGAACGGGAAATCAGTGCGACACGCCGGTACGCATCCTATGCGCCGCGACGGCCGGAAGACCTCAGTCCGGCGGAGCGCTGGTTCGCCGACACCGGCGCGGTCGTGTTGGCCACCACACCGGGACCCGTCGCCCCCAGCGACGAAACGCTGGTCGCGACATTTGCGGAAGTCGCCGCCAATGCCGGCTGGCATTTCGGCCAGGTCATCCTGCTCGGCCAGGAATTCCGGGCGAGCAACGATCTGGCCGACCGGATGGGCGCTCCCCTGGTCACGCCCGCGGCGTTCGATCCCGCGGTGTGTCCCCTCATCGTCGCGCAGCGGCCGCTGGTGACCGACAGGACCTGGACAGGAATCGTGCGGCGCCTGGCTGACCAGTCGATCGGATTGGTGCTGACGATGGAGCATCCCGCCGAGGAGTGGACCGGCGCGACCGTTGACGTGGTGGGCGTGCTGACGGACGCCGGCAAGCGTCGCGAGCGCGCGCCGAATCCCGCGCAGGCCCTCAGTGAGGCTCAAAATCCAGGATCGCGGGTGGCGGCACGTCGGTTACGCCCCCTATGATGGTTCACACCCTGAAGGGTGTGCGGTAGCCTGTCCATCCGTCGACCCGTGTATGACACCGACTGAACAACCGGCCCCCCCGCCCCCGCCCCAGCCCCGTCCCACTCGGGCGCCCATGTCCGGGCGAGCCATCGTCCAGAGCCAATTCGACCGGGCCGCCGACCTCATCAATCTCGAAGCGTACATGCGGAAGATCCTCATGTCCCCCTTCCGCGAAGTGCAGGTCGAGGTTCCGGTCCGCATGGATGACGGCCGGATCGAGGTGTTCACCGGCTATCGCATCCAGCACAACGGCGCGCGCGGCCCCTGCAAAGGGGGCATCCGCTACCATCCCGAGGCCGATCACGACGAGGTGCTCGGTCTCGCGGCCATCATGACGTGGAAGACGGCGCTGATGGACATTCCCTTCGGCGGCGCCAAAGGTGGCGTAACCGTCGACCCGAAGAAGCTCTCCAAGCTCGAGCTGGAGCGTCTCACACGCCGCTTCACGCAGCGGGTGGCGATCGTGCTGGGCCCCTATCGCGACATTCCGGCTCCCGACGTCAACACCAATGCCCAGGTGATGGCCTGGATCCTCGACGAGTACTCGAACCGCCAGGGGTATAGCCCCGCCGTCGTCACCGGCAAGCCTATAGCGCTGGGCGGATCGCTCGGCCGCGAGGAAGCGACGGGGCGGGGCGTGATGTACGTGATGCAGGAGTACGCGCGTGACTTCGGCATCACGGTGAAAGGTGGGCGGGTGGTGATCCAGGGGTTCGGAAACGTCGGCAGTCATCTTGCGCGTCTCCTCGACAGCGAAGCCGGCGCAAAAGTCGTCGCGGTCAGCGCCGTGGAGGGCGGCGTGTACAACGACAAGGGGCTCGACATTCCCGGGCTACTCGCGCACGTCGCACAGGGGAAACCCGTGCCCGAATGGACTGGCGGCAAGCGAATCACCAACGACGAGCTGTGGACGGTTCCCTGCGACTGGCTCGTACCTGCCGCACTTGGTGGGGTGATTACCAAGGAAGCCAACGCCACCACAATCGACTGCAAGGTCGTGGTCGAAGGCGCCAACGAACCTACCACGCCCACGGCCGATCGGATTCTGGAGGAGCGCGGCATTGCGGTGATCCCCGATTTCCTGGCCAATGCCGGCGGCGTGACGGTCAGCTATTACGAGTGGGCCCAGAACCTCCAGCAGTACCGCTGGACGCATGAGCAGGTTAATCGCGAGCTCAAAGCGACGCTCACGAAGGCGTATGCGTCGGTGCGGGATTTGGCGCAGGAAAAGAAGGTGACCTTCAGGACAGCCGCGTATGGAATCGCGTTACAGCGAGTGGCTGACGCGGAACGACTAAGAGGAAACTAGTCTTCGTTCATCCCTGGACGTGAGTACAGGGCCCTGTACGGGTCGCGGTCCGGCTGGGTGAACACTCGTATTTGAATCGCCCGCACCGTCTCAGCGATGTCCGCGTTGTTCTGCAGGTAGATCTCGTCGAAGAGGTTGAGATCCATCCGATACAGCCGCTCGGCGATGATCACCGCGTTATTCAGCGGCGCCTGCGCGAACCAGCGCCAGTCGTAGGTCTCCAGCGACTGCCCCACGGGGCCACGAAACTGCTCCCGGGCCCACCCGAACAGCGTCTCTCGCACCTGCTCCAGGCGCGCGCTGGTGAGCGGCTCCGCGTAGGCGGAATCGAGCCGGCGGGCGAGCTCCGCGTAGAACACGTCCAGCGTCCGCTCGTCACGCCAGCGCGCCGCCGCTCGATGCGCGTCGATCGTGTCGCGGCGCGAGCGAAAGAAGGCCTCGGCCCCGCGATAGCCGACAAAGCTCGCAAAGCTTTCGTTGAATGGCGTCTGGCTCTTCACGTACAGCGTGTTGTGCGCCAGCTCGTGAATCACCGTCGCGACGAGCTCCATCGTGTCCCGGCTCATCGCGGTCGAAAACAACGGATCGCTGAGATACCCGAGCGTGGAGAACGCGCCCGAGGGGCGCAGGAAGACGTCGAGACCCTGCTGCTCGAGGTGCTGCGATTCGCTGCGCGCGCGGGACGCCTTGAAGAACCCCTTGTAGGGGACGATGCCGACGATCGGATACGTCCACGTGACTTCCCGCAGCTTGTCACGCCGGCTCGCGGAGAGCACCAGCAGCAGCGTATCGCGGCCCACATCGACGTAGGTGGTATATGTCTTGCCGACCGCGAGTCCCAGGGAGTCGGCGGCAAAGGCGCGCGCCGCGAGCACCAGGGCGAACCGCTGGCGCAGCGCCGCCGGCGTCGTCGCGTCAGTGATGAGCTTGTCGATCGAACGCCGCCTGAGCAGCAGGCGGGCTTCTTCGATCCCCGCGCGAGCGATGTAACGCGCGTCCGCGCTGATGAGCAGCACGAAGACGATGCCGGCTGCCACCGCGCCGAGCGCGATGGCGAGGATCCGCTTCAGGAGGCGTCCCCACCGGGGGCGAGCCCGTTCGACTAGGGTGTCCACCGCAATCCCACGCGATGCGTGCCGCCACCCAGCACGTCATACGACCGGTACGCATAGTCCATCGCGAGGCCGCCCAGCACCACACCCCCCCCGAACGTCCAATTCGACGCGTCTGTGATCGTGGGACGCGTGGCATAGCCGATTCGGCCGACCAACCCCACGCCGTTCGTCACGACGCCGGCTTCGACACCCTGGATGAGGACCGCGCTCTTGTCCCTCTCCCATAAGCCTTCGAGTGTCGTGAGCAGTCGATATGTGCCCTGGGGATCGGTGTAGTTGAGCGTCAAACCGGCGCGGGTACGGCGCGGCAGCAGCGCGCCACTCCCCAGATCGCCGCCCAAATTCTGCACGCTGACACCAAGGGCCATGATATCGAAGACGGCGATCGCCATGCCGATGTCTCCCGCCCACGCGTCGCGCGATTCCGCGCCGATCTGCTGCCGATCGTACTTTACGGTGGCGCCGAGGGCGGCAAAGCCGCGCCGATACACGAGCGACGACGCCGCGAGCCCCTCGTAGGGGTGGAACGAAGCACCCGTCGCCATGCCGCGGCGACCGCCCGTCGACGGGTCGGGGACGATCTCGGGTTCGGTGCCGTAATCGAGCGCCTGGGCACCGAACCCCAACGTGAACCGCGTGACGCGCAGTGCCATCGCCGCCGATGAGATCGCCGTGCCCTCGAGATACGGCTCGTACGAGCCCTCGAGGCCGAGGTGGCGAATCGTGGCGATCCCCGCCGGGTTGGCGAACAGCGAAGCGGGGTCGCCCACGAGCGCGGCTCCCGCACCGCCCAACGCCGCGGCGCGCGTCGAGCCTGGGAGAGCGGTCAGGATGGAGCCTTCGGATTGGGCGGTGAGGCGGTTCAGCGGTTGGGCGCTTAGCAACGCAACCGCGACGCCAATCGCGCTTCCGCAAAACCGACCAACCGCCGGGGTCATTGCAGCCGGATCACATTCACCCGCGGGACGTATGCCGGATTGATCAGCGCACCGGACGGCGTCGTGAGGTGCACTGTGAAACCCGGGTCACCAGCGGCTTGCGTGGCTCGCAGATACACCCCCGAGCCCGCGCGCAACGTGCTGCTGAGATCCACGTCGCGACCGACGCTCACGGTCGGGATCAGCGGGAAGGCATGCGGAAAGAGCGTGGGCCGCTGCGAGCTCAGCGAGGAGAATACGGAGTGCAGCGCCCAGGAATCGTAGCGCAGCTCCGGCGGCCCGCTGCCGTCGTCGGTCATCCAATTCGTCAACGCCCAGCGACTCACGACCTGGGCGAAGGGAGCACCGGTGACCGCAGCGATGTTCTGCGCGCCGGTACTACTGGTCTGCACGAGCGAGCGCGAAAACGTATTCCACTGCGCCGTCGTAGCACCCGCCGCGTAACGGTCCACGACGTACCGCACGAAGAGCCACGCCGCACCGCGCTCCCCCAGCGTCCCAATTCCGGCCGTGGGCAGGAGGAAGTGACTCTGTGTGGAGTCGAGATACTTGTAGGCGTTCAGCAGATCCCCCGCATAGAAACGGCAGTTCGCCGTACCGATGGTGCAGTCGGTCAGCCTGGCCGCGGGGTTGGTCTCGTAGCTGCGCCCGCCCAACTCCTCGGCGTAGTGCGAGAACCCTTCGTTCAGCCAGAGCACCTCGCCCGAGCCGCCCCGGACCAGCACGTGCTGGTTGAAGCTGATCATGTGCTGGAACTCGTGCACGAACGTCACCGGCAGGAAGGCCTGAATCTCGGCTACGGTGTGACTGCAGCTCAGCGTTCCCTGAGGATCCGCGACGACGGAGTAGAACACTTCTCCCTTGTTGGAGCGCGAATCGTTCCGGAACGCGGGATCCAGGTCGGCACCGAAAAAGAATCCGGCGACGAAGCCGGTTTTGTCACACTCGCTCGCGGTGACGAGCTTGTTCACGACGTTGGTCATGAGCACCAGCACGACCGTGTTGCTGTCGATGTCCGATTCACGGCCGAACGCTGCCGTATCGACCGCGTAGAGCCGCTGGTCGAAGACCTTAGCGATGCTGTCGAGCGCGGTCGAATCGGGACCGCCGGCAGGCGCCAGGGTATCGACGTAGATCGCGACTTTGGACTTGAGCGCGCGAACGCGCGCGCCGACCTTGTCAAAGCGGGAGCAGTCGAGCTTGGCGCACGCCATGAATGTGCGGAGGCTGTTGAGCGCGGGCGGGCCCGCCGTGATGACGGCCGGCGAAGGAGCAATCACCGGCGAACGGGGGGGGGGTTCCGGAGCGAACCCCCACGACCGGCGCTCATCGCCAATGCGCAGAAACGTGTGGAAACGCTCTGCGCTGCCTTCCTCGGCCCCGGTCATCGCCACAGGTGGCGCAGGAGCCGGTGGCCGAATCGTGTCGCCGCCGAGCACGAAGCTCGTCATCTGGCCCGGAGTGCCGGTGGCGAGCTGCGGGACCACCAGGTATTCGACGATCGAGCTGGTGGCGGGAAACTCGACGCACCCGGAATCGACGCCGGCGTCGAGCGACACGTATTGGGTTACCGCGAGATTCACCGGTATGCCGCCCGTGCATGGGCGGATGCCCGGCTCGGTGCCGCTGCTACACGCGACTAACCAGATTGTCCCCGTCAACCACCAGAGCGGTCTCTGCAACATCCCGTTCCCCCCGTCGTTCTGTGACTTCACCAGTGCGCCGCAAAGCCCCTTGGAAGCAGATCGGACCGGCCACTTCATGGAATCCGATCATTGCCACGAGCAGCGCTTCCAACGAGACATTCCACTCCGGAAACGCACTGCGTAGCACGGCGGCGAGCGTGATGGCCATTCCGCCCTGGGAAACCAGGCCCAGCCAGCCGTATTTGCCCATCTCGGCGCTAACCGCCGGGTGTCGGCCGGCCAGCTGGAGCCCCCAGCGCAACCCGTTGATCCGCAAGGCCACGAACAGTATGGCCCAAGGGAAGAGCCCCAGCTCATCGAGTGGATCAAAGCTCAGGCTGGCCCCTGCGAGCGCAAAAAATACGACATAGATCGGAACCGCGCACCGTTCAAGCTCCACGTCGAGACGCTCGCTCTCGACCGGGGCCGTGTTGCGCAACGTGAAGCCCGCGGCGAGCCCCAGCAGGACAGCCTCGAGCCCGGTCAGCCGCACGACCTGAGCAATAATGAAAGCGAAGGCGACTAACGCCCACACCACCCGAATCGCACGGAGGTACTGCGCCATAACGAGGCCCAGCGCGGCGCCCACGCCCAGCGACCCTACGATCATCAGCAGCGCGCGCACGGCGCTGCCGGGGATCACCGCGCCGCTGCTCGCCAGCGGTCGCGCGATGGCTAACACAACAACCAGGCATACCGCCGCGGCGACCGTTTGCAGGATCGTGACATTCACCATGCTGCGCGACAGCGCGCCGCGGGCACCGACGTCTCGGATCAGGGCCCACGTCACCGTGGGAGATGCGACTGCCGCAAACGTGCCGAGCACGAGCGCAACGGTGAGCGCGTCCCGAAATGGTTGATGCGCGGTGAGGGGGAACCACGGACTGACCGTGAGCGTGACGAGCGTGACCACCACGAACGGCGCGCCCATCGCGCCGCCGATCACGCGCGACAGCACGAGGCGCTCCTGACCCCGAAAGGCATCGAGGCTGAGTTTGGAACCGGCAGCCAGCGCAATGAGGGCCAGGGCGCCGGTCGAGATGACGCTCAATACCTCCAGCTCATCGAGCCGGATCAGCCCGAGCCACGCCGGCCCCGCGATGAAGCCGACGAGGACGTAGCCGACGATGCGCGGCAATCGGATGCGCTGCGCGACCGCACCGCCGATGTACGCCGCGATCAAGACGAGGCCGAGCGACAATGTCGCGCGCGCCTCGACCGGAACTTGTGCGCCGGTCGAGCGGGCGATTCGCTCTAACATCGCGGTGATGATGAAGGTGACCGCAAGCAACAGCCATTGCATGACCGCGCAAAATACGGCAGATTCCGCCGGGTAACCATGCCGTTCGTTCATCTCCATACCCACAGCGAGTACTCTCTCCTCGACGGCGCGAACCGGATCCCGGATCTCCTGGACCGGGTGCGAGCGCTGGGCATGGATTCGCTGGCGATCACCGACCACGGCAATCTGCACGGCGCCTGGTCGTTCTATGCCGAAGCGAAGGCCCGGAAGATTCGGCCGATTCTGGGGTTCGAGGCCTATCTCGCATTCGGCAGCCGCCACAGCCGCGAAAAGCCGGCGCCGGATGTCCCGCTGGGCTCGCCCTACTCCCACCTGGTGTTGCTCGCGACGAACAAGGTCGGCTATCAGAACCTGATCAAGCTATCGTCGATCGGGTTTCTGGAAGGCTATTACCGGCGGCCGCGCATCGACAAAGAGGTGCTGGAGCAGCATCGGGAAGGCATCGTCGCGCTGGCTGCCTGTCTTTCGGGTGAGATCGCGTTGTAATTGCGGCAGGGAAACTACGAAGGCGCGAAGGCGAGCGCCGCATGGTTCGCGCGCACGTTTGGACCGAACGGCTTCTGGCTCGAGGTCCAGAATCACGGCCTCCCCGAGGAACAGGCCGTCACCGAAGGGATGTTTCGGATTGGCGCCGAGCTCGGCCTGCCGATCGCTGCGACCAACGATGCCCACTATCTGAAGCGGGAAGACGCCGAGGCGCACGACGTGCTGCTCGCGATCGGCACGGGGAAAGACCTCGACGACCCCAAGCGGTTCCGCTTTTTCGGACAGGAGAGCTACGTCAAGTCCGAGAAGGAGATGCGCGATCTGTTCGGGAAGCGCTCCTCCGACGTATTGGCGGAGACGGCGCGCGTGGCGGAGCTGTGCGAATTCGATTTCGAGAAACGCTACTTCCTGCCGCAGTTCCCCCGCCCCGCGGAGTTTGCCTCGGATCAGGATCTCCTCGTCCACCTTGCCCGCCGCGGCGCCATCGAGCGCTACGGCGACCCGCTGCCCGAGGCCGTCGAGCAGCGGCTCGCCTACGAGCTCGACGTCATCACGCGCACGGGATACGCCGGCTATTTCCTCATCGTGTACGATCTCGTCAAAGCCGCGCGCGATCGCGGTATTCCGGTGGGTCCGGGCCGCGGCTCCGCCGCCGGTTCGCTGATCGCGTACGCGCTGCGCATTACCAACGTGGATCCGCTCAAGTTCGACCTCCTGTTCGAGCGCTTTCTGAATCCCGAACGGATTTCGATGCCGGACATCGACCTCGACTTCTGCTTCGAGCGGCGGGGTGAGGTGCTCGAGTATGCCCGCGAGCGCTACGGGCGCGAGTCGGTGGGCCAGATCATCACGTTCGGGACCCTCAAGGCGCGGGCCGCGTTCCGCGATGTGGCGCGCACGCTGCGCGTCGAGATGGGCGACGTCGAGCGACTCACCAAGCTGATTCCGTCAGGCCCGGCGTTCAGCATCACGCTCACCGAAGCCGGCGAGAAAGTGCCCGAAGTGAAAGCCGCCGCCGCGCAGGATGAGCGGATCCGCAAAGTCCTGGACCTGGGCGCGCGCATCGAGGGGCTGGCGCGCCACGCGTCGGTGCACGCCGCCGGCGTCGTGATCGCGCCGGGACCACTGACCGATTACGTGCCCGTCTGCACCGCTCCCGATTCCAAGACTGATTCGGACGCGATCATCACGCAGTATGACATGGTCGGGCTCGAGCACGTCGGCATGCTGAAGATCGATCTGCTCGGGCTGAAGACGCTGACGGTGCTGCACGACGCCACGCGCATGGTGGCGGAGCGGCACGGGGTCACCATCGATCTCGAGCGTCCCGATCTCGACGATCCCAAGGTGTATGCCCTGCTTCGCTCCGGACGCACCGCCGGCATCTTCCAGTTTGAATCGCCGCTCGCGACCGACTGCCTGCGCAACATGAAGTGCGACCGGTTCGACGATCTGGTCGCGACGAACGCATTGCTCCGCCCGGGGCCGCTGGACACCGGGATGTATCTCGTCTTCATCAACCGCAAACTCGGCCGCGAGAAGGTCCGCTATCCGCATCCTGCGCTCGAAGAGATTCTTGCGCCGACCTACGGCGTGATCGTCTATCAGGAACAGGTGATGCGGATCGCGAGCGCGCTGGCCGGCTACTCGCTCGCTGAAGCCGACGTGCTGCGCAAGGCGGTGGGCAAGAAAATCAAGGAGCTGATCCAGGAGGAGCTGAGCAATTTCGTGAAGCGCGCCATCGCGCGCGGGCACGACAAGCGCACAGTCGAGGAAATCGCCGCGCAGATCGAGACCTTCGGCCGGTACGGCTTCAACAAGTCGCACTCGGTCGCGTACTCGATCCTCTCCTACCAGACGGCGTGGTTCAAGACGTACTATCCCGCGGAGTTCATGGCGGCGCTGTTGTCGTCGGAAATCGGCAACACCGACCGCGTGGTGCAATACATCAACGAGGCGCGCGAGCTCGGGCTGCAGGTGCTCGCGCCCGACGTGAACGAGTCGGGCTATAAGTTCACCGTCGTGGGGGACAAGCGGATTCGGTTCGGGCTCGGCGCGGTGCGCAATGTCGGGGAAGGCGCCATCGCTTCGATCATCGCCGGCCGGCAAGCAGCGGGTGGGGGGGGGCCGTACCGCTCGCTCGTGGAGCTGTGCGACCGGATCGATCTGCGATTGTGTAACAAGCGCGTGATCGAGTCGCTGATCGATGCCGGCGCCTGCGACTCACTGGGGGGTGAACGCTCCCAGCTCGTGGCCGCGCTGGACCATGCGTTCAGTGAAGCGCAGGTGCGCCAGCAGGAGCGTTTTTCGGGCCAGCAGGCCCTGTTTGGCGATGACGCGCCGGTGGCGCCGCCTCCGGCGACGCTGCCGGACGTCCCCCCCTGGTCTGAGCATGACCGCCTGACCCGCGAGAAGAGCGTCCTGGGCTTCTTCATTTCCGGCCACCCCCTCGCCAAGTACCGCGCGGAGGTGGAGCTTTTTGGGACCCGTACGACCGCCACCCTGGGCCTCTGGAGCGAGCAGAAGGTCAGCGTCGCCGCTGTCGTGACGGTGGTCAAGCGGCAGATCTCAAAGAAATCGGGTGCCGAATACGCGCGGCTTACGCTGGAGGATTTCCATGGCACCGCGGAGGCACTGGTATTTCCGGAGTCGTGGGCCAAGCTCAACGGCGTGATTCACGCCGACGGCTCGTATCTGCTCACCGGGGGCTACATCACACGCGACCGCGGTGAGGAGCAGGCGCCGTTTATCGTCGATGGGGCACGCGTGCTGGACGATTTGAAGCCGAGTGGCGCGATCGGCGTGGCGCTCCGCTGGACGACCGCCAGGCGGCCCGAACCGGAGACCGCGCGCGCCATCGCCGCGCTGTGCGCGGCGCATCCGGGACCGACGCCGGTGTTTCTGGAGTGGAGCGGCACGAATGGCTCCGGGAATGAAGCGGTGAGATTGCGCAGCCGCTCGTTCCGGGTGGACGCGGCGGACGATCTCCTGGCGGCATTGCGGGATCTCGTGGGGGGAGGAGCGGATGGTGTGCGCTTGGTGAGATCGTAAATGGCGACATATACCCTGGACTTCGAACGCCCGCTGCTCGAGCTGGAAAAACAGATCGAGGAGCTGAAGCGCGTCGCCGGGGACAAGCCTGATTTCGCCAGGAATATCAAGCCGCTGGAGAACCAGCTGGCGACGCTGCGCGTCGAGATCTATCGCAACTTGACGCCGATGCAGCGCGTGCAGGTCGCACGACACCCGCGCCGTCCCTATCCGCTCGACTACGTCAACACCGTGTTCACCGACTTCGTCGAGCTGCACGGCGACCGCCTCTACCGCGACGATCCCGCGATCATCGGCGGCTGGGCGCGACTCGACGGCACCAGCGTGATGGTGATCGGTCACCAGAAGGGCCGTGATACCAAGGAGAACCTCTATCGCAACTTCGGGATGGCCCATCCCGAGGGCTATCGGAAAGCGATGCGGCTGATGCGGCTCGCCGCCAAGTTCGGCGCTCCGGTCGTCACCCTCGTCGACACGCCCGGCGCCTACCCCGGCCTCGGCGCGGAGGAGCGCGGCCAGGCCGAAGCGATCGCGAGCAGCCTGATCGAGATGGCTTCGCTGCAGACACCGATCATCACGGCGGTCATCGGTGAGGGGGGGTCGGGCGGGGCCCTCGCCGTCGGGCTGGCCGATCGGGTGCTGATGCTCGAGAACTCGGTGTACTCGGTGATCTCTCCCGAAGGATGCGCCGCGATTCTGTGGAAAGACGCCAGCCAGCGCGAGCGCGCGGCGGAGGCACTCAAAATCACCGCGCAGGATCTGCTCAATCTGGGCGTGATCGACGAGATCATTCCCGAGCCTCCCGGCGGCGCCCATTCCGACCCCGAAGCCGCCGCGGCGGCACTCGGCGACGCGCTGCAGCGGCACCTCGGTCAGCTGCGCAGGCTCAAGACCGACAAACTGCTCAAACGCCGCGAAGAAAAGTACCTTTCCATGGGTGCTCTGACCGAGAAGTGATTTGACGCATGTCTTGGAAGTCCGGTTCAAAGGGAACCGGCGTGAATACTTCACCTGGCCTTCCGACGACTCCCTCCGCGTTGACGATGCTGTCATCGTGGAGGTCGATCGCGGGCAGGATTTAGGCCGGGTATCGGCCGTAGGCGGAGTCGCCGAGAAGAAATGCCAGCGGTGCGGCGCCTGTGGTCAAGGACAGACTGCCGACCCATCGACCGAAGCTCCTCCCGCTCCGCGAGCGATCGTCCGCCGCGCGTCCGACCACGAGACCAAAGTCGCTCGGGAGCTCCGCACCAACGAAGAGGAAGTCCGCCGCATCGTGCGCGACCGCGTCCGGCAGCACACCCTCCCCATGAAGGTCTCCGACGCCGAGTGGCAATGGGACAAGCGCAAACTGACGATCTATTTCACGGCGGAGCAGCGCGTGGATTTTCGGGCGCTGGTGCGCGATCTCGCGGGGCTGTTTCGCACGCGCATCGAGCTGCGGCAGATCGGTGCGCGCGATGAAGCCAAGCGGCTCGACGGCATCGGCCGCTGCGGGCGGCAGCTGTGCATCGCGAGCTGGCTCCCGGAAGGCCGGCCCGTCAGTCTGTCGCTTGCCAAGGCGCAGGGGCTGTCACTCAACCCCGTGCAGATCTCGGGACCGTGTGGCCGGCTGCTGTGTTGCCTCCACTACGAGCACGATTTTTACGTGCAGCAACGCAAGCGCTTTCCGAAGGAAGGAAAGGCGGTCCGCACGCCCGTGGGCATCGAGAAGGTCGTCGCGGTGGACATCTTCCGGGAGCGCGTGACTCTCCGTTCCGACGCTGGAGAAACCCGCGTCGTCACACTCGACCAGCTGCAGGCGGAGTGACGGGCCCGAAGTACTTCCTCACGACCGCGATCGATTACTCCAACGGCGATCCTCACCTGGGGCACGCGTTGGAGAAAGTCGGCGCCGACTGCATCGCCCGGTATCATCGGCTGCGGGGCGATCAGGTCCATTACCTGATGGGGATGGACGAGCACAGTCAGTCTGTTATCCAGGCGGCCGCACGCGCCGGCGTCACGCCACGCGAATGGGTCGATCGCATGGCCACGACGTTCGCCGACTACTGGCGCCGGCTCGAGTGCAGCAACGATGACTGGATCCGGACCACCGAGCCCCGCCACGTACGCGGCGTGGTGTCCCTGCTCGAGCGTATCCAGCAGCGCCATCCCGATGACCTGTATGTCGCGGACTACGAGGGCCTGTACTGCACCGGCTGTGAGGAGTTCAAGCAGCCGGCGCAGATCGCCAATGGTCACTGCATCGAGCATCCCACGCTCGAGCTGATCCATACCAAGGAACGGAATCACTTCTTCCGGCTCAGCGCCTATGGCCAGCGCCTGCTGCAGCTGATCGCGAAGCAGGAATTCCGCGTCGAGCCCGCGATTCGCAGAAACGAAGTCGTGCGGCTGCTCGAGGACGGCCTGCAAGATGTGTCCATTTCGCGGCAGCGCCTGCCGTGGGGCATCCCCTTCCCCGGCGATCCCGAGCAGACGGTCTACGTCTGGTTCGACGCACTGATCAATTACCTGTCCGCGACGGGGTTCCCGGCCACGGGCTACGAGCGCCTCTGGCCGGCCGATCTGCACGTCGTCGGGAAAGGCATCACCCGGTTCCATTGCATCATCTGGCCCGCGATGCTGCTCGCCGCCGGGCTGGAGCTGCCGAAGCTCGTCTGGGCGCACGGCTACGTGCAGTGGGAAGGCACGAAGATGAGCAAGACGGCGGGCACGGCCGTCAGCCTCAAAGCCGCGATCGAGCGCCACGGCGCCGACGCGCTGCGCTACTTCCTGCTGCGCGAAGTCGGATTCGAGAGCGACGGCAACTTCACCTGGGACCGTTTCGATGCCCGCTACACCGCCGATCTCGCGGACACGTTTGGCAATCTCGTGTCCCGCGCCCTGTCGATGGTGCAGCGCTATCGCGATGGTACCGTCCCCGAGCTCCCTACGCGTAGCGAAGGGGACTCACTGGAGCAGGCGACACAGGAGACAATCGCCGCCTACACCCGCGCGATGGATGGGCAGGAGCTGCAGCACGGCGCGGCGCTGGTGATCGAGCTCGCGTCGCGCGCCAATCGCTACGTCGAAGAGACGGCGCCCTGGAAACTCGCGAAGGCAAAACAGGACGCCGAGCTCGATCGCGTGCTCGCCAATCTCGCGCGCGTCGTGGCGCGACTCGCGGTGATGGCCGCGCCGTTCATTCCCGCGAAAGCACAGGAAATCTGGGACGCGCTGGGTACCGATCGGCGACTCGATGCCGTGCGACTCGGCGATCTCGCGGGTTTATCGGTGGCCCGGCACCACGTCTCGAAACCGCCCATCCTATTCCCCAAACCCGTCGCGGCTTAGCTCGCTGCCCGCACAAACGTGACGGAGCGCACATTTGGTTATTTGACGGACTCAGGAGATGGGGCGTATCTTTGCATCCCCATGAAGAAGAAACAGGCCGAGCGACGCTGGACCGTCATGTTGGTCCCCCACGGATCGGGTTCGTCCCGCGCCGTGGAAGTGTCGCAGACCGTCGTCAAGGCTCTCGTCGGCATCGGCGGCCTGCTCGCGCTGCTCTTCCTCGTGCTCGGCGGCACCGCGCTGTCGCGCGGCGTGAATGTCACCCGGAGTCGCGCGCTCGAGCGCGAGAATCAATTGCTCGCGAGCGAAATCCAGCGGTTGCGCGAGCGGCTCGTGGGCCTGCGTGACACGCTCAACGTGTTCGGCGAGCGCGAGCAGGCGCTGCGATTGCTCGCCGGCCTCTCTCCCGTCGACAAGGACGTGCAGCAGGGTGGCATCGGTGGACCGACCGGGCAATGGTCGGAGCGCGACAGCCTGTCGACGCTCGGACCGAGCGGCGCGCAGGCGCTCGCCGCCCGCATCGACATGGATCAGCTGACCCGCCGCGCCAACATTCTGGTGCGGTCGCTCAACGAAGCCTTCGACTCCGCCTCGAGCCAGCGCTCGCGCTACGCCGCGCTCCCATCGATCATGCCCACCAAGGGATGGCTGACCAGCGCGTTCGCCCGTGAGCGCGTGCATCCGATCCTGCACCTTGCCCGCCCGCACGAAGGCATCGACGTCTCCGCGCCGATGGGCATGGAGATCGAAGCACCGGCGTCGGGCGTGATCACGAACGTCGCGTGGGTCGAAGGCTACGGCAACATGCTGACGATCGATCACGGGTATGGGCTCGTGACGCGATATGCGCACTGCTCCAAGATTCTGGTGGTGCGCGGCCAGCGCGTGAAGCGCGGCCAGGCGATCGCCAAGGTCGGCTCCACCGGCCTGTCCACCGGACCGCATCTCCACTATGAAGTGTGGGTGAACGGTCATCCGGTCGATCCGATGAAGTACGTGCTCCCCGACGCGATCGTGGATTGACGCTGTTCCCGCCTTGACGCACGCTGTACCGCACATCTGATTTGAGTTAAGCCGAAAGATTCCCCGCCTGCGGAGGCCGCCATGGGCGCCTCGTTGGGTCGTTGCATCGGCGTCGGTTCGGTTCTCGGCAGTCTGGCCGTTGTCGCTTGCCATCCCGCGAAAATCACACCCCAGGGCGATGCCGACCGCATCGTGATCACCGAGGAGATGATCGCGAAGTCCGGCGGTCAAAACGCGTGGGAAGTGTTACGACGTACGGCCCCACAGATCGCTTTTGGCGAGAACCGCAACGGCCAGGCGACCGGGATGACCCGCCGGGGCCGCAGCAGCCTCGTGCTGAATGATTCGCCGATGGTGATCATCGACGGCGCGCGGAATCAGGACATCAAGGCGTTGCAGTCATTGCCCGCGTCGACGCTCATGAGCATCGAGATTCTCACCGGCATCGAGGGTACGACGTACTACGGCACGGATGCTGTCGGCGGCGTCATCGTGATCAAGACCAAGACCGGCGGACAGTAAACCCGGCTAGCAAAACAGGAGGAGCGCAGCATCGTGCGCCCCTCCTGTGGCACTACTCACCTGCGTCCGGCTACGGCAAACGGTCCAGGCATCCCTGCACGCCGGGGTTGTTCTGCTCGTCCAGCGGAATCGGGAAGTTCACGTCCGATCCGTAGATCAGTCCGTTCTTGAAGTACGGGCCGTTCGGGAAAACGCTGTTCTCCGCCCGACCGTAACCACCGCGAACTCCCGTGGCGCGGACGAGCCGCCGCATGTCGTTTAGGCGATGCCCGGTACTCCACAGCCACCGCGCCCGCTCGTTAAACAGCTGGTTCACGGCCGCCGTACCCGATGTCGGTGCCGCGAGCGGGGCCATAGGCGCGATGGTCGTGGGCGGCGTTGTAGGCGCTGTCGTCCACTGCACTCCGGCCAGGATGTAGGTCGGTGGCGCGCCACGCAACCCGTTGACGAGACCTAAATACCCTGTCGTGTCACCCCGCAGCAGCGCAGCTTCGGCATTGATGAGCCGCGCCTCGAGCCCGGTCGCGAGGGTGATCGACGCTTTCTCATCCGTGTAGCGCAGCTGATCATACTGCGGCGTGACGTTGTCAAACCCGACGTTGGTGCGGGCGCCACGCGACGTCGCCGTGCGAGTGTACGGCGTGCGCGGATCCAGCTGAGTCGTGTCGCGCCACGGAATTCCCACGCCACCTTCCCGGTCAGCCACACCGTACCGCTTGAACTTGCGGATCCCGTTATAGACGCCGTTTTGCTGGCGCGTCGTGTTGAGATCATGAAGAATGGTGTACGCAAAGCTCGTCGGCACGTTCGCCGCGGATACCACCGTATCAGCATCGACGATCCGACCCATGTCGAGGAGCGTGCGTGCCTTCCCGACCAAGGCGAGCCGGACAACCGTCGACTTGCCGGCGGTACTGTCGTTTAATTGGCGCGCTGCCGTCAACGCGTGATTGAAGACGAGCAACGCCGAATCGAGCATCTGGGCCGTCGTATTCTGCGCCCCGTATACGATGGTGCCGTCTGGATTGGGATAGCTGATCGGCACGCCGGAGCAATAATTCTCGGCAAAGAACAACCGCGTGTATGCCGCCAACGACAGCATCTCGCTCATACCCGTGTTGCGAATCGTGTCCGAGAGCTGGCCGAATTTCCTTGCCGCCCCGAGCGCCGAGAGGTCCGATCGCGCCACGTTGCGGAAAATGGTCGTGAACGTGCCGCTGGCCGGGTCCGTTTGCCGCGCATCGGCTTGGACACGATCAGGGAACGTCTCGGTGTTGATCCACTCATCGCCAAGCAGGCCACTCGCCAGCACCTGGCCCTCCACCGTACCGCCCGATCCACTGGCGCCCGAGCCAGTGTAGGCGATCCCGAAGTCCCCGATTGCACCCGAACGAATTGTAGGAAGCGCTGCCGGATCATTCAGGCCTCCCGGGGGAACGATGTCGGGATTCGCCACGTCCGTCAGGTGACACGCCGCTGCAAGCGTCCACAGCGCCGTCAGGACGACCCCGGCGGCGAGCACGCGCCCTCCTTGCCGGAGCGCGCGGGCCATGATTTTCAGCATCTGGATAGTCATGGTTCGGTATCTCCGTTAGAAGGCGACGTTGACGCGCCCGATCCAATACCGCACCGGGGGCTGGGTCAGGAAGTCGGCCGTCGTGAAGTTGTTCTGCCCCGCCTCGTTCAGCTCGGGGTCGACGCCGGTGTACTTGGTCCACGTCGCCAGATTACGACCCGCGATCGTGAAGCTCAGCGCGGCGGCCCCGATCTTCGAGGTCAGTTTGGACGGCGCATCGTACGTGAGCGAGATCTCGCGCAGCTTGACGAAGCCGGCGTCCTCCATGTAGCCGGCCTGCGTGCCCTTGATATTGGCGACCGCGGCGGCCTGATCCGCGAGCGAGGCGCTCGGATCGTTGCGCCCTTGGCAATTGGCGAGGCCACACCGGAACTGCTCGGTGCTGTTGAACAGCTTATTGCCGAACCGCCCGTCCACCAACCCGTACAGGTGGAAGCGTTGATACATGGTGATCGTGCCGCTCAGCGTGCCGCCATGATCCGGGAACGGCTGACCCTGGAACGTCGCGGTTGAACCCAGAACGACTTCGTTCAGGCTGAGCTTGCCGTCGCTATTGCTGTCCGCAAAGGTGTACGGCCGCTGGAAGTAGCTGCCCGGCGCCCACCCGATCTGGATGCGCTGCGTCGCGCCACCGAGCCCGAAGATGATGGGTGCGATGTTGGCGCCGAGATCCTTCACTCGGCTCTGCGTGCCCCAGGCGCTGGCGACCAGATCGAACTGGAAGTTGCGCTTGCGGACGATCGTCCCGTTCGCCGTGATCTCGACGCCTTTGTTGCCGACCGAGCCCAGATTCCGGAAGATCGACGTGCCGCAGCCGCACGAGGGCGGCAAGGTCACGTTGATGAGCGCGTCATGCGACACCTTGTTGAAGAACGTGAAGCCCAGGTGCGAGGTGAGCGGGCGGAGATCGGCGTCGAATCCGAATTCCACTTCGTTCGTGCGCTCGGGCTTGAGCGTGACGTTTCCGAGATTCCCGAGCGTGACACCCGGAATGTCCGACGAACCAGTCAGCACGGGCGTCGCCAGGTAATATTGCAAGGCATCGAGCGGACCGGGATGCAGTCCAGACACGCCATAGGCCCCACGCAGCTTGAGCGCGCTGAGCCATCCGAGGGATGGGAAGAAGGGCTCTTCCGAAATGACCCAGGCTCCCGACACGCGCGGGTACAGGATGTTACTGAAGTCCTTACCGAACGACGTGTTGTCGTCGCTCCGTAGCGCCACCGTCGCGAACACCCGGTTCCGGTATCCCAGGCGCTCTTCGACGAAGCGGCCCAGCGTCACCGTCTCCTGCGTCGTTTCACTGTCGGTTTGAATGACCCCACCAGAGAGCGAATTGGTCCCGTTCGTCAGTTTTTGCACGCGGGCGATGACGCCATGGAACTTCTGGTGGTAGTACAGAATGCCCGCAGTCGTAACCGAGTTGAGGTCCGGGGTCAGTGCGAACGACGCACTGCCGTAGAAGTTGCCCGTCCAGTTGTAGATTTGGAACGGATTCGCCTGCCGGTTGCCTTCGAAGGCGGTCTGACTGAACGCCGCCGGAATGACGCCCGGCGGTTGCGTGTTCTCGTCGTACCGGCTGAGGAAGTCCGTCCCGCCGACGGCGTGCAGCTCGAGCCACGACGTTGGCCGGTAGTTCGTCTGGAGGCTGCCAGTAAAGTGATCGATGTTCTGGAACGTGATAATCGAGAAGCTCTGGGCGGGGGTCAGGAAGCCGTACCCGTCGTTCTGAGTGCTGTCCGATGAACCGAGAAAGCCGCTGGACAGCACGCCGAACGAGTTATTGTCATTCTGCGGCAAGCGCAGTTTGCCGTTTGTGTATATCGCGGTCGTCTGCAGGTCCAGGTTCTGGCGCACGTACGTGAACAGGTTGGCCAACATGTTCACCTGTTTGTTGGTGTTGACCTCATAGACGCCATCTTCATTGTTGTAGTGCCCGGAAACGTAGTACGTCGTCTGCTCCGTGCCGCCCGACGCGCTGATGCCGTACTGCTGCCGGTGACCGGTCCGGAACGGGCTGCGTTGCTCGATGGGATTGAACTGACGGACCCGCGCGATCGTGCAGGCACCTACAGCCGCGCGAGTTAGCGTGCACACCGAGTCAAGGGATGTCAGCCCGGTATAGTTGGCGGGATAGCTGCCCACATCATTCACGGCCCCCGCTTCCGCCGAGAACGTCCACCTGGTCGCGCCCGGTTGGCCACGCCGGGTACGCATGAGGATGGCGCCATTCGCCGCGTCCGTGCCGTACAGCACGCTCGACGCCGGACCGCTGTTCACTTGCACGGCTTCGAGGTCCTGCGGGCTGATGTCGTTCAGGCGAGAAGGTTGCTGGCCACCAACGCCGACGGAGGCGGAATTCGCACCATTCTCGACACGAACGCCGTCCACGATCAGCACGGGCTCATTGGAGAGCGACACGCTGTTCGACCCGCGGATACGGATGCGCGTGCCCGTCCCGCTGGTGCCGCCGCTCGACTGGACGAGCACACCCGGCACCGTTGAATTGAGCGCGTCCGAGAGGTTCGATGTGACCGCTTTCCCGGTGCGATCGTGGAGATCCACAGTATGGGCCACAGTGCCCTGCTCGCGGACGGCTTGATCGCCGGTCGCCGTCACGACGACGGCATCAAGACCGAACGGAACCTGCGAGATGCCAAAATCCACTGCCGCCGAGCCGCCGGCGGAAACGGTGACAGGCTGCGTCGTCGTGGCGTACCCGATGAACGCCACGCGCACGGTCTGCGCGCCGGCGGGCACGTTGACGATGTGATAGCGCCCATCCTGGTTGGTCAGGGCGCGGATCGTCGTACCCACAACGGATACTTGAGCGCCGACGAGCGCCTGACCGGACTCCTTGTCTGTCACGCGTCCAGTCACTTCGCCGCCCCCCCCCTGGGCGGCTAGTCGCAGGGGCACAAGCAGACAGAAGCCCAGCGCCACCGCGGCACCGAGCCAGGTCCTCCCGATAGCAAATCGCATATTCCGCTTCCTCACGCGAAAAAGGTGAAAACAACGGAAAGTCCGATGAACCGGCCCGACGGGACCGGCTGGTTTTACGCGAGCAACGCGAGGTGCATCGGTTTAGCGACTACATCGACCGGGAATGATGATGTTGCGCTGGAGGTGGAGAACGCAGCGAACGGAAATTTGATTCATGGCGCCTCCGCATGACGGGTAGAGGAGTGAGGTTGCGCCGATAACGTTCCTTATACTGAGGCCAGGGACGAAAGGCCGCAAGGGAACCCCTACATGGAACACCGCCCTTGTCGACCTCGGCGAGTCCGTCCTAGCTTCACGGCCTGTCCTTAAAAAGGGGCCGTCCGTTGCTCTGTTTCCGTCGGTGCGTTGCAGCGGTCAACACGGTGATTCTGGTTGTCAGCATCGCAGCTTGTGGCGGCTCGAATGACCCGGGCCCCGATCCCGGACCCGGCCGCATCCTGTTCACCCGCGCCGGCAACGGTCTCGTAGACATCTACGCGATCGATGCCCGGCGTACCAACCTCCAGCAGCTCACCGCCAGTTTCGCCCTCGACGAGCGGGCCGCCTGGTCGCCCGATACGCTCAAAATCCTGTTCCAGTCCGATCGCATCCCGGATACAACCTATACCGCTCGGTTTCAGATCTACGTGATGAATTCGGACGGAAGCAACCTCAGCCAGCTGACGTTCCCCGACCCCGCCAGGGACAGCACCGGTCACGTCATCGATACCACCAGCAACTTCCACCCCGCGTGGTCCCCCGACGGTACGAAGATCGTGTTCGCCTCGAGTCGCGACACCAATCCCGAGATCTACGTGATGGATCCGAACGGCACGAACATCATCCGGCTGACTCACGCTGCCGCCGATGACGCGCAGCCCGTCTGGTCGCCGGACGGGAGCAAGATCGCGTTCGCCACCAACCGCGACGGCAACAACGAGATCTACGTGATGAACGCCGACGGCTCGCAGCAGGTGGACCTCACCAATCATGGCGGATCGGACCTGGCGCCCGCCTGGTCACCTGACGGGACAAAGATCGCCTTCCAGTCCGATCGATCGAGCAATTACGCCGTCTGGGTGATGAACGCCGACGGATCGAACCCCGTGCGTCTCACGGATCCCGCCCCCCCCTCCGGGGCGCCGAACTGGTCGCCCGACGGCACGCGCATCGCGTACGAGCAGGACGGCGACATTTGGGTGATGAATTCGGACGGAACCAGGAAGATCCGCATCACCAGCGGTTTCTGGGCAGACGGGGGGCCACGCTGGCGTCCAATCCTCTAGCGCGTCGTTTGGACATCGCGCCCTGAGAGGGCGCGCTCGGCTCCAGAGTACGCCTTACAGGGCGCCCATTACGGCCGAGCCCGGGCTCTCAGCCCGGTTACCCAAAACACAACCGCCGCCATCGCAACGCGCGATGGCGGCGGTGTGCTGATCACGCCACTCGTTAGGGCCGCTTGTCGACGACGAAGATGATCTGCGGCGTGGCGAAATCCGCCGCCGTGTAGGCCGCCGGATACTGCCGATACACGGCGGTGCCCGTGCCCGGCGTCGCGGGAGCCCCCACGATCCGGTAGCGGAACCGGAATATCGTGCGCGCGGTGTCGGCGCTCGCGAGCGTCGTGTCCGCAGGCGGGGCGCATTTCCGGTTGTTACCGGTCACGACGTCGCCCGGATCTGACGGACTGCAAATCAGCGTGTCGTTGACAGACAGGACTTCCTGCCAGCCATTGTACTGGGTCTCGTTGGCGCCCGATACCAGGATTACGCCAGCGGCGGTGACGCCCGAGCTCGCTCCGGTTCCGGTGCGCGCAATCGTCGAATCGGTCTGCGAGGCGCCACCGGCCTTTCGCCGGTTCGTCAAAATCGTAATCGAGCCGACCTGAACGGTCACGGTGTCGTTGCTGCGCGTGATCTTCTGCGAGGCCTGCGACGTCGATGTGTCAGTCCGCGAGGACGTGGGACGCGTCTGTGGGGCGGCGCTCGCCGGCACCGAACGCGGGACGATGATCGCCGTGAGCACGGACCCGCCAATGCGCGATCCCGCGACCCCCGGCGTTCCCCCCGAAGCACCGGCCACGCCCGGCGGAATCGTGGCCTGCACCACCATCGGATCGGTCGTACCGGTTGTCGTCAGCGCGAGGCGATAACCCCCGGTGTCGACGTTGATGTATGCCGACGGGGTGTTGAATGGCAGGTTGGTGAACGCCGGTGCACCCGACGGAAGAACATTGCGACCCAGGATGAACGCATCGGAGTTGGCAAGCGTGTCCGTGATCGCCCGGATCGATCCCGCCAGTGAGGGTGCGAGATTCAGGACCCGGATGGCAAACTGCGCTGGCCCCGGCGTCGCCGGCGTCAGGTTGGTGATGACCGCATGCATCGCTGGTGTCGACCCCGCACGCGCAAAGCCGAGGAGGTAGAAGCTATACGGCTGATCGTCGACGAATGTGTACGATGTATCGAGCAGCCATTTCTTCGCGATGGTATCGACCGTGCTGCTGTTGAATACCTTGATATGGCGCGTGCCCGGCTCGATGTTGAGCGGGAACGGCTGGATACTGCGGAAATCGGCGTCCATGAAGCTCGCGTTGGTCGGGATGTCGATAATCCGAACGTCGAGCTGGCCCGTATCGGACACCGCATTCAACCAGGTAATGTGCGCGTACGCTGGTAGCGGCTCGGTGAAAGTCGCATCCTTCTTACAGCCAAGCGCCAGGAGCACCACGCAGCAGGCGAACAAACGCACTCGAGTCATTGCAACACTCACACGAAAAAGGTGATTGGGACGGCTATTGTCCGTTTGGAGGGGGCTGGTTGCCGCTGTCCCCGCTGCTCGAACCGAATCCGAACAAGTTGAACGACGCGACCAACGCCATGAATCCCGCTGCGACCGTTCCGACGAGCAGCGCGGTCTTGGGTGTCGAGAACGTTTTCTCATACGTCGTCATCACGTAGCTGCGGGGGAGGGGGACCGTCTCGCCGGTCCACTTGGAGTGCGAGCCCCGGATATCGACCACGTCCGTCACGGCCAGGACGTAGTTCGATTCGCTGGCCTGCACCAACCTCCCCTCGATCTGCACGGTGTACGGGCCTACCTGCTGCGCCGTGTTCATGCGTCCCTCGTCATTGAGCACGAGCGACAGCTTGGTGCCCGGTGCGGGCTGTAGCGTCGCGATGGGAGTCAGGTTGTAGCAGCCTGCCAGGACCGGCAGGACCACCACCGCGACGCACAGCCGTCCGACCAACGAAACCCAGCGCATGTTCAATACACACCGCCGGCATACAGGCCGTAGTTGCCGTGTGGCGCGCTTCCGACCCCACCGACGCCACCCGAGGAATAGAATACCTGACGCCGCGTATCCATCTCTTGATACGGCACGGGCCAGTAGAGCGCGGTCCCTTCCGGCAGATCGCCCCAACCGCGACCAGCGAAATACCACATCCCGTAGCCGGTATACATCGTCTCCATGCGGTATTCCCACTTGAGCGCGTCCCACAGGTTGCCGCACTTGGAAGCCTTGTATGGACCGGCGGCGGCCGCTGCATCGGGAACGTGGGGCACGCACGCGGCTGCACCCGGCAGTGGGGTGAGGGTATCGCCGATCACGCCTGCCAGCTGAGGCAGTCCGCCGTTCGTAACGCGCGAGCTGTCGATCCGCACCGCGGCCGCCGCGATATTGCCGGTACGGACGTACCCCTCGGCCGCGTACAGGCGGATCTCCGCCCGAGTCATGATCGGATAATTGCCGATGCGCCCGGCGACAAAGAACGCCCGCGAGCGGTAGAAGTCGTACATCGAGATCTGCAGCGGCTGCCCAGGCTGGTCTTCGCCCGACTGCCGATTCCGGACGTACGGGAAGCCGGTAAAGGTCCGGTAATTGGGCCGGAGGGTGTCCGCGTTCTGGGCGCCGCGCGTCGCGCCTTGAGGGAACCGTTTGTCGTCTGTCACTACCAGGAAGGGCGCGCGGTTGGCGGGCGTCGTGGCGAGCCAGGCATCGTAGCCGCCCAACTTGTCGGCCATGCCCATCCAGAACTGCGACATCTGGTGCCAGTTGGCGGGACCCGTCGCATACGACTGCACCGGCCAGATGACATCCCACCCCGCCGTCGGGTTCATCGAGACGCTGAAGTCCGCCGTGATGCCGGCATTGGCGTCGGCGATGATCGCGTTCCAATCGGCCGCCGCCCGGTCGGCCGGCGTCCGGGCCACACCGGCGCGGAAGCGCGCCTTGTAGGAATGGATGAGGCGGAAGTAGGTGGCGGTATCGAGGGCGAGCCCGTTGATCCAGGTAACCGGGAGCGGAAACAAGGCAGGATTCGCGCGCGCGATGGTGATGGCGGAGTCGAGCATGACGTAGGCCGCCGCCATGACGGTCTGGTAATCGGACAGCGGTTGAATGGCCTGGGGGTCGTCGGTCTCGCTCACGAGCGAGGCGGAGTCGTATGCAAGCGCCAGGTTGCCGTAGGCCACGCCCTGCACGAAGCGCGCAAACGAGCGGGCCCGGGCATCCTGAGCGGGCGAGCCGAGGGTCACCAGGTGATTCATCGCCGCGATGCCGATCGTCGACATGCGCGCGGCGCGATGCAGCACCACGAAATCGCGATAATTGCCGGCATCGCCGGTGCTGTTACGGGTGTTCTCGATCGGCGTACGCGGAATGGCGCCACGCGGGCCCATCGCGAAGTTCGCCAGGGCCGAGGTGTTTTCCATCCCCATCACCTGCAGCTGGGTCTGCAGGTCGTCGTTGGAGCCGCCGAGCGTGGCGTTCTGGATTTGCGCATAGGTGGACCCGATAAAGGACTCGACGTCGGACGGCCGCGACAGGGCGCGGTTCCGGTCCGGATCGTTTTGGTCCTCGACGACCAGCGTGTCCTTGCACGCCATCGCGACCATGAGCAAGAGGCCGGCTACGAACCGAAACTTGGACATCGTTTGCTCCTCCACAGAAAAGGGGGCACGTCCTCCTCGCCGTGCGATCACGAGCACGGTGGGGAGGACCGGCTTAGAACGTCGAGCTCAAACCGACCGTGAATGTGCGGAGGTTCGGGAACGTGAACGCGTCCACGGCATTGATGGCCGCCGACCCCGCCCCGTTCAGCTGCGTGCCTCCCGACAACCCGACCTCGGGATCGAACCCGCGGTACCCGGTGATGGTAAACAGGTTACGCCCGACCACGCTGATATCCCAATCACCCGTCCGAGCGATCGGACCGATGTGATAGGAGACGAGCAACTCGCGGAGCTTGGCGTAGCTCGCATCCTCGACGGTGTAGCTGTTCGGCGCCAGCTGATCATAGAAGCCGCCGATGCCGGTGAAGCCGTCAACGGGCGAAGTGCGCCAGTAATACCCGATCGGCTTCGCATCCTGGACCGACTTCCCGACCTGGTCCACGTCATGCGACAGGAAGTCGAGGTGCGCCCAGTGGAACCCCTGGTCCCAGACTTTCTGACCGATCGCCGCGTCGACCAGCGCGTACAGGCTCAGGCGCCGGTAGCGGAAGTCCTGCGTCACGCCGAAGCGGAAGTCGGGCAGTGCGTTCCCTAGCGCCACGTTGAGGGCCTGGCCCTTGTTGTTCCGGAGCAGGATCGGAGCACCCCAGTTGATCACGGAAATGCCCCACGGCGTCACGTTCGGGTTGTTCGCCGGATTGGAGATCGACGTCTCCCAGAGGTTGTCGCTAATTCCCATTCCGGGATTGTTGCCCTTCCCGACCCATACCAGGAAGCCTTCGTCGTTCTGCTGGAACGACGAGCCCGGCCCGCCACAATCGGCCGAGAACGGCGCAGGCAGCTCGCTACAGCCCGTGATGAACCGGTGGCCGTAGAACGTGCCCAGCCGCTCGCCGACCTTCGCCTGGAAGATCGATCCCGTGCCCTGCAGATCCGCCCCAAAGAAGAACGGCGGCACGTCGAGCGCCGTCACGATCGAGCGGTTGCGGTCGTAGATGAAGCGCGCCGACCACTGCATATCGCGGCGCTGCAAGAGCGGGATATTGAGCGACATTTCCCACGTCTTGTTCGTCAGCTCGCCGGCGTTCTGCCACTGCCGTTGGAAGCCGGTCGATGCCGATACCGGCACGGGTAGGATCTGATCCTGGATCTTCGCGCGCGAGTATGTGACGTTCAGCGCGTAGCGATTCATCAGCTCGAGGTCGGCGCCGACCTCGAGCTCCTTGTGCAGCTCGGGCCGCAGCTTGCTGTTGCCGAGCGTCACCAGGGAGAGCAGGCCGCCGGTGCCGACGCTGAAGGTCTCGTACTGCGCGTCGAAGCGCGGCGAGCCGCCCGCGGTGCCGTAGGAACCGTGCAGTTTCAACTCGGTGACTTCCGGAATCGACCACCACGGCTCCTGGGCGACACGCCACGCCAGTGAGGCGCGGCCGAACGTGGCCCAGCGGTTGTCGGGACCGAACAGCGAGCTGCCGTCGCGGCGGATCAGCGCGTCGACGATGTAGCGGCCCTTGTAGTCGAGCCCCGTCCCCGCAAACACGCCGATCTGGCGGATGCGCTGTGTATTCTCGATCGTCGAGCGGGTGCTCTGCAGCGTGTTGCCGAGATCCGTCACGCCCTGCACGGACAGCTGCGCACCGTTCGCGTTCAGCGTGTCGTAATCCCGCTGCTCGAACAGATAGCGCAGGCTGTAACGCGTATGCAGGTCAGGACCGAAGTCCTTCTTGAACGCCGCGTTCACACTGCCGTTGATCGCCTCGCGGTTCGCGGTGCCGTACAGGATCGAGCCGAGGTTCGCCGAGCTCGCGGAGGTGGTGCGGAACCCCTTGTCGTTGATCTGCGAGCCGGCGCCGCGGCGCAGGTCGTAGCTGAAGTTCGCGTCGAGATTGAACCAGTTCACGGGCGCGTACGTCGTCGTCACGCCGGCGATGAAGCGGTTGGTCACATCGAGACGCTTGGTCTGATACAGCGTGGCCAGCGGATTCTGGTTCTGCGAGCCGCCGCCCTGGAGGTTCGGACGGATGTACAGCCGGCCCAGCGTGTCGGTTTGCAGGATGTTCGAGATCGCCGGCACGCGCGTGAGCCGGAAGAACGCGTTGCCGCCTTCCTCCTGGTTGATGCCGTCCTGCTCGCTGCGCGTGTACGCCGTGCGGAACGCGAGGTTCCAGTCGGTCCCGATTCCCTGATCGATGTTGAGGCGGAAGGCGTTCCGCGTAAAGCCGTTGAGGTAGCGGATCGCGCCTTCCTCATGCCGGTTGGACGCGCTGGCGAAAAACCGCGTCTGGCTGCCGAACCGGCCGGTCAGGTCGACCGAATTCTCGAGGAACGGCTTCGGCGTGACCAGCTGATTGACCGCGTTGTATCCCGTCGTCGGCCACGGCTGCACCTGGAAGCGCTGGCGCAGCGGCTGGCCCCCGATGGTTGAACCCGGATCGATCGGCATGCCTTTCGGATTGAGCGAGAAGTCGCCCGGCGCGTCGTTGATGCGAGCCGCTTCCGTGGCCCAATCGAACGTGCGCGCGCAAAACGGCAGTCCCGTAATCGCCTCGCAGAACTGCGTGCCGGTTTCGTCCGTCGCCAGCGCAGTGTAGCGGGCGAGACCGAAGTCCCGCTCGATGTTGCTCACACCCCCTTCACTCCGCAGGCCGAACTTCACACCCTCGAGGCTGCGGCGCGCCGATTTTGTGGTGATGTTGACGACGCCGTTGCCCGCGCGCGCGCCGTACAGCGATGCGCCCGCCGCGCCCTTCACAACTTCCACGCTCTCGATATCCTGCGGGTTCAGATCGGGCAGGCCACCGTTGATGATCACGCCATCGACGATGTAGAGCGGATCCTGACCGCGACCTGACGCGTTGATCGACGTCGGCCCGCGCAGCAGCACCGAGGGCTGCGCTCCGGGACGCCCGCTCGCGGATACGATGTTCGCGCCGGGCACCTTCCCCTGCAGCTGCGACAGTGCATTCGACCCCGGCACCGGCATCTGCGCTGCATCGACGCGCGACACCGTGAACGGCACCTTCACCGCTTCGGTCGCTTCCTGCGTGCCGGTCACGACGACCGCTTCGAGCAGGTTGACGTCGTAGGAGAGCACGAGGTCGACGGCTTGCTCGCCCGGCGTCAGCGTGATCGCCTTGCTGTTGGGCTTGAAGCCGATGGCCCGCACGCGCAGCACGACCGGTTGCCCGCGCACGCGCGCGCCTGGGACGAGCACCGTATACTGACCCGTTGCGTTGGTCAGTACGCCCATCCGGAGCTCTTCGACGAGGACATTCGCACCGGCTACCGGTTCACCTCGGTCGGAGGTGATGGTGCCGCGAATCACCGCATCTTGCGCCAGAGCCGTACGCGGGCTGGCCACGAGCAGCGCCAGTACCGCAGCCCCGGCGAAGAAAACGCCACGACAATTCTGGAGCATGGAGACACCCTCACGTGAAACGGGAATAGGAGTGGCGACACACGAAAGGCGCGCGGTTTCCCTGACGGGAAACCGCCCGAAGAAGGCGGGGCGGTTCTTACTGACGAGCGTGACGGTCATGCCGCTCGGGCTCAGGTGACGGCCTGGGGACCAAGGAGGCCTGTTGGGCCTCACTCGGTTATACGACCCGACACATAATCCTGTCAAGGTCTACGTGTCCGGGTTGCATACCGGCTGACGGGACCTATCATCTATTAACCCGGGTTCTGGGACCGGCTCGTGGCTCGTGTACCCTACATTCTTCCTGCAGCGGTGGTGGTTGGCCTGGGGGCCGCCATGGGTTCCCCCATGCCGGCTCAGTCCGGCACCATGGTTCCCAGCGGCGGGATCATCGGCAGGGTCATCGACCAGCAATCTCAGCTTCCCCTCGGGGGAGCGACGGTCAGCCTCCTCGGCATGCATCTCCAGACGGCGACCGATAGCGGCGGCCGGTTTACACACGGGGGCCTTGGCCCCGGGACCTATCTGATCGAGGTTCGCGCGATCGGCTATGGTGTGAGCTCATGGATCCTGAAGCTGAAAGACGGTGAAGTGGTCGATTACACATTTGAGATTGCGCCGCTCGGCGTCGAGCTCGATCCGGTGACCGTCGAGGGTCGTCCCGCATACGCGGAGCGCCGCCTGCGGGAATTCCAGGAACGGCGTCGCGGCGGAAGAGGCGTCTTCATTACGGAAGACCAGATCAAGACCAGCCACGCCGCGACGATGGCCGACCTGCTGCGGGCCGTGCCGGGCGTTCGACTGAATTGTCGCTCCGGCAACTGCACGGCACAGATGACCCGCGGTGCACGCGGCGTCTGCGCCGCCGACTGGGTCCTCGACGGCATGCCCGCGACGATGTCGTCGACGCCGGCTCTTCCGGTTGTCGGCATCGTTGGCATCGAGATCTACCGCAGTCCCGGTGAAGCGCCCGCCGAGTTCCTCAAGGCGGACTCCCAATGTGGAGTCATCGCCATCTGGACCAAGTCGGGCCCCTGACCCTCGACCGCTCCACGTCGCGACTCGCGCGCATCGCGATCATTGTCCCGGGCGTCCTGCTCGGGACTGGCCTCGCATCTCGGCCCGCGACGCAGAATCAGGATGCGCTCGCGGCGCGATCAAAGGGGGCCGCGACGGCGCCCGTCACCGTGTACGAAATGGCGGACTTCCAGTGCCCGGCGTGCCGGGGGTTCACAATCAACGTCATGCCGGCGATCGACAAACAATTCATCCAGAGTGGCAAAGTACGCTGGGTGTTCATCAATCTGCCGCTCGTCAGCATTCATCCCAACGCGATGGCGGCCGCCGAGGTCGCGATGTGCGCCTCGCGGCAGGGACGTTTCTGGGAGACACACGACGCGCTCTACCTGGTTCAGAACGACTGGGCGAGCCTGCCGCAGCCGCGCGCGAAGCTCATCGCGCTCGCCGAGCGCGCCGGCGCCGACCGGAAGAAGTTGATCGCCTGTATCGACAGCGGGACCGCGCGCACGGAGGTGCAGCAAGACGCCCAGCGCGCTACCCTCTCGGGCGCGCACGCGACCCCTTCCTTTTATATCGAGGGCGGGCTGATGCAGGGCGCACCGCCGACACCCGATCCCATGGTCAAGGTTCTCGACTCGATCTATACGGCACGTACCCGCGCGAATCAGTGAGCGCCTCCCGGCCTTCGGTGCTGTACCGCTTGAGCGTGCATATGGCGAGCCGCGCGGCGCCGCTGATCGCACGATTCGACAAGAAGGTGGCGCGCGGGCTCGACGGGCGGCGAGGGTTGGCCGCCCGTCTCGCCGCATGGGCCGCATCGCAGCGCGATGTGAAACGCCCGCTGGTGTGGATGCACGCGCCTTCGGTAGGTGAGGGACTGCAGGCGAAGCCGGTCCTGGAGACGCTGCGCGCGGAGCATCCCGACTGGCAGCTTGCCTTCACATTTTTTTCGCCGTCGGCGGAGCGTCTTGCGAAGAACCTGCCGGTCGACGTCGCGGATTATCTCCCGCTCGACCGTGCGGCGGAGGTCAATGCGGTGCTCGATGCGCTGCAGCCGACGGCGCTCGTCTTCAGCAAGCTCGACGTCTGGCCGGAGCTGACGCTCGCCGCGTCGCGCCGCGGCGTGAAGCTCGGCTTGATCTCCGCGACGGTCTCACTCGAGAGCTCGCGGTTGCGCTGGCCCGCACGCAAATGGGGCGCAAGCGCGTACGCCGCGCTCGATCGGATCGGCACGATCAGCGAGGAGGATGGACGGCGGCTCGAGCTGCTGGGCGCGCGCCCCGAGGCGATCGCCGTCACCGGCGACACCCGCTACGACAGCGTCGCGGAGCGCGCCGCGCGCCTCGATCGGTTACGCGAGCCGCTCGCTCGCCTCGCCAACACGGGGAAGGCGCCCGACACGTTCACCATCGTCGCGGGCTCCACGTGGCCCTCCGATGAAGCCGTCATTCTTCCGGCCTTCGCCGATCTGCTGGTGCAGGTTCCCACCGCCCGCCTGCTGCTCGCGCCGCACGAGCCGCATCCCGATCACCTGGCGGGAATCGCCGAGCGGCTGCGGCATCTCAAGCTGCCCCGCCCCGTCCGCCTGTCGCAGCTCGAGCACGCAAAGCCCGGCCCGGTGATCGTGGTGGACCGCGTCGGGATTCTCGCGGATCTCTACGCGCTGGGAGAAACGGCATTCGTCGGCGGCGGGTACCATCGCGCCGGGCTCCATTCCGTCCTGGAGCCGGCCGTTTTCGGCGTGCCGATCACGTTCGGACCACACTGGCGCATGAGCCGCGATGCCGCGCTCCTGCTCGATCAGGGAGGCGCCGTCGCGTTGCCCGCCGACGGGCGTCACCCGCTCCACTCGCAGTGGCTGGTCTGGCATCACGATCCCGCCGCCCGGCACAAAGCTGGGACGGCGGCGCTGGAAATGATCGAGGCAGGGCGCGGGGCGTCCGAGCGCACGACGGCGCTCGTGCGGGGCCTCGTAGAGCGTTGAGGCGTCTTTTCCTCGTCGTGGTTGTCGCCGCCTGTGGCCGCGCGACCCCGCTCCCCGAAACCGCCTGGCACGACGCGACCGGCTACCGCTGGCGGTCGCTCGAG
>QHUJ01000103.1 GCA_003221895.1 Gemmatimonadota bacterium
CGCCTGAGCATTGCGACGCCACTATCGGCAGGGACCCCGTCGAGCGCTTGCAGCGTGATGCCGACGAACGGATTATCACCGCCAACGGCGCGAGCCTCGCGTACGTGGCCACGCCGAGCGAGGGTGATGGCCAAGAAGAATCGCTTCCGTGATGGATCTTCCCAGGCAGCATTGCTGGCTGGCGGATGGGCGGCGAAGGCACGCGCCAGGCGAACCGCGGTCTCCGCGGAGTCTGTCCACGGCCACAGAGCATACCGACTGACGAACAGGGTGGCCGGAGAGGCGGACGAGATCCATCGCTCGCGCTGCGCCGGCGCCGCGTTGGGATCAAGCAGCCGGTAACTGAGCTCCATCCCGGTCGCCCATGGGTCGGGATGACCATGGAGGAGGGAGGCGGCATGTTCGAGATACGCGGCAAGGTATCGTCTCGCCTCCGCAGGGCCTCCCTGCCACAGCGCGAGCTCTGCGGTGTGGAAGTACCCCGGGGCGAAGGATGAGTCAAGAGCGATCGCGCGGCCGAAGGCTTCAAGCGCGTGCTCGGCCACGTTTCGGCCGCCAGCCGGCCAGTGGACACGGGCCTCACCGAGCTCGTACCACACCTCGGGATCGTTCGGGAACAGCCGCGTGGCCCATTCGAGCGTCGTGAAGAGGCGCTGACGGCGATCCCACCATGCCCGCTCCGGCGGATTCTCGTACAGCGCCTCAAAGAGGGACTCGGAAGCTACCAGCAAGCTGTCTCGAGGCGGCAGCCCATGGTTTAGTCTGCCCGCCCGCAGCAGGTAGACGCGTGCCAGTGAATCACCCGAGAAGGTGCTCCACTCCGTCACTTGTCCGAGCCGCCTCCAGCCCAGACAGAAGGAGCTGTCCAATTCGACGGACCGCTGGTACGAGGCCAGCGCCGAGTCGGTGTCCGCCTGCCGGTAAAACCGTTCGCCCTCGAGGAAGGCCTTGAGTGCCGGGAGCGAGATCGAGCCCAAGGACGCCCGACGCACCGCGACGACCGGTCGTGTGCGTGCCAGCTCACTCAAGAGACGAAGCGCGAGTGAATCGACGAGCGCGTCCATCCTGTTCGTGGAGCTTCTGAGCTCGATTTCTCCGACCGGCGTCCGTGCGCCGGCGTCGAACAAGGTAGCCGTCAACTGCACCGAATCCGCACCGCTGCCGACGAGAGCCCCGAACACTGCCAGTCGCGCCCCGGTGCGTTGCGCGGCCTCGGTCGCGGACGCAGCATCGGCACGTCCGCTCCACTGGCGGATCACGACGGAGGGAGGCACGGTCCGCAAGGCACCCGCGCCGTCCAGTTGGCGGGACAAGAGATCCACCATCCCCTCCCGCCAAAGCTCGAGCTTCGGGTCGAGCACCTCGAATGGCGTGATGGCAACCAGGTTCGGATCGAGCGTCGACCATGCACCCGCGCGCCACCGGAGGAAGGCCAGCACCAACGCCCCCATGGCGACTGTCGCGCCAGCTACCGTGAGCACGCGGCGGGCGGGGGATCGCCGCCGAGCCGGCGCCGCAACCGATGCCATCAGCACGTGACCGAACTGAGCCGCCGTCGCGAATCGGTCCGCCGGCGCCTTCGCGAGCGATTTGGAAATGGCCGCGTCGATCGTTGGGGGAACCGTGTCCCGAAGGCGCCGCACCGACGGCACCGGGTCCGTGAGCTGCTTCGCAATCACGTTCCGCACATTCGCGCCGGTGTAAGGCGGCTCGCCAGCCAACATCTCGTACAGCACGCATCCCAGACTGTAGATGTCGCTCCGGCCATCGAGCCGTTCACTCTCTGTAGCCTGCTCCGGGCTCATGTAGCCCGGCGTCCCGATGGCGATCCCAGTCTCGGTCAGCGTACCGGCGGCAGCTGCCGTGATCGCCCGCGCGATCCCGAAGTCGCTGACGACGGCATGCCCGGCCTGGAACAAGATATTCTCGGGCTTGATGTCCCGATGTACGACGTCGTGGTTGTGGGCGTAGCTCAGTGCGTCCGCCACCTCGCGAGCGATCTGTAGCGATTCCGCGAGGGGCAGTTGTCCTTCTCGAGCTAAGCGCTCCCTGAGCGTTGCTCCTTCGACGTACGGCATCACGTAGTAGAGGAATTCGTCGGCCTCGCCCGAGTCGTGGAGCGGCAGGATGTGGGGATGGTTGAGCCGAGCTGCAGTGTTGATCTCGCGGAGAAACCGCTCCGGGCCGAGCGCCGCGGCTAGCTCGGGTCTCAGCACCTTGATGGCAACTTCGCGATGATGCTTGAGGTCCTGGGCCAGGTAGACCGTCGCCATCCCGCCGCGGCCGAGTTCACGCTCGATCGTGTAGCGGTCGGCAAGCGCGGCTTGCAGTCGGGCGAACAGGTCAGCCAATGGGGCTCGCGCGCGGGGACAACTCCATCATAGGGCGCGGCCCCGGGCGGGGCCAGAGGACGCCGCTGCTAATCCGAGCTGATTGATCGCGTTCTGCGCGGCCTCAATCAGGGTTTGCCCGTTCGCCGCCGATAGGATCCCAGCCTCTACCTACGCCTGCTCGTGCTGGATGAAAGCTTCCAGAAGGTTCACCGCACGCAGCGCCCGGCCTTGACCCTGATTCAGCGTCCCGTTGGCGACGAATCGACGCAGCCTGGAACGCCATCAACCAGTTAAGGGTCTAGTTGGCCGGTTGTGGGATTGCGCCGACGCCAAGGCCCATGGCGATCAATTGTATCAGTCGTGTCATTGAGAGGTTCCTCCGCCTAGACCAACGGTGCGATCGCGCGTCGCGACGTAGGTAACGATCACCCACCGCGCCTCGTCGCTTAGGCTCCGGCGCCGCCATCACGCCGCCTTCGGCGCCTGACTACCGCCCCCGCGCGCTTCTGCCGCGCAGACTCCTAGGCCTTACGCGACTTCTCCAACAGTTGGCCGAGCAGCGGATCGACCTTGTCGATAGCGCCGGCGGCCACGGATGGTGCCTCTTGCCCCGGCCGGGCGTACATGCGTTGCCGAGCGCCCTCACGCGGCATTACCTGGCGGTTCGGATCGTGGTACGGATTGCGGTCATACAGGTTGCGGAACGCCGGGTCGGCGAGATAGTTGGGCAGCTGAGCAACCACAGCCTCGTCACCAGCAAGCTGCAACACCATCTCGTTGCGGGCGAGGTCAAGCATCGCGTTGCCGCTGTTGAAGCCCGTCATCTCGGCCATGCTGTCGGCGGCCACTTGGTTGAGCGCACCGAAGCATTGAAGCACCCGACAGTTATTGACCATCGTCTTCCAGTCGCGTGAGTACAGCATTTGCAACTGACTGACGTCCTGCCAAAAGCTCCAGGTCTGCAATCCGTAGCCGCGCAGCAGGGTGATCGCCTGCCGAAGATGCGGCAGTTCGCCGAGCTGAGCCGCTTCATCAAGGATAAACAACGTCGGGTGACGCGGCCGTGCACGGCGCCGTGTGATGCATGTGATCAAGGCGCCAAGCCACAGCCGCAGCAAGCGGCGGTGCGACTCCAGCATGTGCGGCGGCAAAATCAGATAGATCGAGAGCGGCGAGCCTTTGGTGATGTCTTCAAGATCGAATGAAGTGCGCGCAACGCTGGCCTGGATCTGGTCGCCGCGCAGGAAATCCACCATGTCCTGGCTGAAGGAAATGATGCCGCCGAGTGTTTCCTCAGCACCGATGTTGAGCATGCGGGCGATGCGCTGCACCTCCGGGTGCGGCGACGCCAGCAACCGCTTCGCCAGCAATTCGGGATCGGCTGCCGCGGCGTTGATGAGCTCGCGCACCTGCAATAGGTTGCCGCCAGGAGGTGTGGCATCCACCAACACCTGGAGCATCGCTCCGATCGCCAGGTGCATGGCCCGGTTGGTCCAGTAACGGCTGCGATCATCCTGAGCCGTATCACAGAGTGCTTGCGCCAGAACGGCGGCCTCGTCCACCGCGCTCGCGAGCCGAATGTCGATCACATCCAGCGGATTCAAAGTGTCCGACGGCAGATCAGTGACGCCCATCGGATCGATGATTACTACGCGCTGCTTCATTTCGCGGCGCCGCCTGGCCGTGATGGTGGCATTCTCGCCTTTGGGGTCGATCACGATCACCGGGCCCGGATGCCGCAAAAGCGCCGGGATAATGCAGCCGGTGCCTTTGCCGGCGCCGGTCGGCGCGATGGTCATCAAATGACCCTCGCCATTCAGGAGAATGGGGTCGAGATATCCGGTGGCGGGGACCTTCAGCGGATTGCCATAGCCGAACCCGATGGGGCGACGAGGTGGCCTGCGTTCGAGGGACCAGCCCACCAGCAGCCCTGGCTCGGGCAGCGTATCCGGCTGGCGGAGGTTCGTCGAGGACATGAAGCGATGCTTCACTGCACGCCCGTCGTCTCGGTGGCCATCGTCTCGGCCCGCAGATTGCGGAACGGTGACTGATACCGTTGTTTCGGAATGATGTCCGCCGCGAGCGGCTCGTCGTCCTCCATGAACACTTCGCCGTTCTGCACCTTGAACTCGGCCGAAAACAGGCTGCCGGCGTAGACCACGGCCGCGTCGCAGGTCAGATAATCGTCGACACGCTTCATCGTGATCGGCTTGATATGGGTGCGCCACGTGTCGTCGGGAAATTTCGCCCCTTGAAGAATCGCCGCGTCCGGGCTCTCCACCAGCAAGAACGGGCCTTCCTCAGCCCAGATACTGCCGCAGAAAAACCGCAGGTAATCCGGTCCGGTGACGGACGTGTCGAGTTGGATCAACGGGCTCGGCAGAAATGCCGGCGAGGCGACCTTGCCTCCATTCGTCGCTTTCCCGTCCTCCAACGAACCCATGTCGGGGATACGCCCGGAGTTGAGGTCGTGAATGACTTGGCTGTCGCCATCAATCACCCACATGAACCCCGGCCCATAGAGGACATTGAAGGTGCCCAATTCATTGGGTGCCAGCT
>QHUJ01000246.1 GCA_003221895.1 Gemmatimonadota bacterium
AGCGTTGCTGGGCGTCGCTCATTGACTCAACCAGTCGTACGCGCGCCGCAGATAGGCCTTCATCGGCTCGGTCAGCTGCACGTTGCGGCGAGGGAGTACGCGCTCGACGATAGCCAGGAAGCCCTGTTGCGTCATCCGCTCCGATGAAGCGCCTCCCCAGGCGAAAGGTGCCACGTATTTCGGGGCGCGTACCCCGTCGAACACGCTGGCGCCGGCGCCGATCACGGACCCCGCATCGAACATCATGCCGATCGCCGTCTTGGCGTGGTCGCCGAACAGACTACCCAGGAATTGGTGTCCGGTTTCCAACCTCGTGCCGGCCACGTCCATCCGCACCGGACCGTACGTGCTCTTGAGGTTGGATGTCGTCGTGCCGGCGCCGAAATTGACCCACCGGCCCACCACCGAATGTCCGAGAAACCCGTGGTGGCCCTTGTTCGAATAGCCCAGAATCGCCGACGTGGAGACCTCGCCGTGGACGACGCACCACGGACCAATCGCCGAATTGCGGATCGGGCCTCCCACCAACCGGGTGTTGGCCCCGACCCAGAGCGGTCCCTCGAGACGCATCCCGGAGCGTACTTCGACACCGCTTTCCAGCACAACGGGACCGTTCCGGGTGTCGAACACGACTCCCGGCTCGATCGTCGTCTCGCGCAGCGAAATCCACGCGGGATCGCCGAGCACAATGGAGCCTTTTGGAACGGCACCGGAATCACCCAACAATCGGATCGCGTCTTCGCGCAATAGCTGCTCGATTGCGCTGACGAGATCGTGCACTCCCCGCAACAACACCCCTTCCACGTTCACGGCCTGCGCATGGCTGACGGGCCCGGTCCACGTTTGTCCCGCAGGCACCGACCACCCCACCGTGATGCCGCCGTGCATCAGGCGAGCCGGCGCATCGGGCAGTTGGCCCGCGAGGCCGCGTGGGGCGAATGTGGACGAGCCGATCACCGCCGGCCCCGCCACGGCGCGGCGCGCTTCGACCGCCGGCACACCAGGCTCCGGAAACCCGGCGAGGTGCGGCAACGCGAAGATCGCGGTTGCCTCGGTGCCGACGAAGGTTTCCCACCGCTCGCGCACGAGATGCGCGCCGGCGCGCAGCTCGCAGAGCGGGCGGATGCCGGCAAACGGCGCCCATGCGGGACCGGGATCGGGATCGAGCATATAGAGCGCATGGGTCACAGGCTCTGCACCAGCGCCTTCAATTTGTCCGGATGCCCCGTGGGCATCACGAGCGTATGTCCATTGGCGCGCACCACCACCATGTCTTCGAGGCCGGTGACCGCGACGAACGTTCCGGTGACGACCGCCAGGCGCGTGGTGCGCTCCAGCACGGCGACGTCCACGGCCACCGGCGTCACGGCCGAGAAAAACCGCTCCACGTCACCGCTCGTGAGCGCGCCCCATCCGGGCGCAAGCTCCTCCGCGTAGGCGCCGGCCTCGCCGAGAAACCGCGCCGCGCTCCAGGCGAAGAGGCCACTGTTCCAGAGCGCGCCGCGCCGGCGGAGCAGGGCTGCGCGCGCGGCACTCGGCTTCTCGATGAACCGCTTCACCCGGCGCGCGCTGCCCGAGGGTTTCCCCGGCACGATATAGCCGTAGCCGGTCTCGTTCCGCGTCGGCTTCACGCCGACGGTCACGAGCACATCCTGCTCCGCCGCGACGCCCAGGGCATGTGCCGCAGCCGCCCGGAACGCACCGTCATCACCCACCGACCAGTCGGCATGCAGCGACAGCATCTGCCCGCCGGGATCATGCTTCGCGATCCAGTGGGCGGCCCACGCCAAGGCCGGCGCCGTCGAGGCGGCGCGTGGCTCGGCGAAAATGTTGGCGCGGGGCACATCGGGGAGGGTGGCGGCGACGCGGGCGACGAGGGCAGGGCCCGTGAGGATCAGGATGCGTTCCGGCGCGACGAGACCGTGCAACCGCGTCACGGCCTGCGCGAGCAGCGGCCGGTCGCCCGTCAGCGGCAGGAACTGTTTGGGGCGCTCCGGCGTCGAGAGCGGCCAGAATCGCGTGCCAGATCCGCCGGCGAGAATTGCGGCCCACGTGCTCACGGTGTGGTCCCGCCCTCGCCTGGCCCGCTGTCCGGCGCGTCCGGTTGGTGATCTCCGAACATCTGCGCGATCCGCTGCGTGAGCTTCGTCGGACTGAACGGCTTTGTGACCAGCGCGGCACCGAGGCGTCGCGCTTCCCGGAGGATCCGGTCTTCACCCTCCGCGGTCAGGACGACGACGGGAAGTCGGGCTGTGCGACCCTGCTGCCGCAGGTCGCGCAAGAAATCGAGGCCGGAGCCGTCGGGGAGATGAAGATCGAGCAGCAGGCCGTCGGTCGCCGGGGGGGGATTGGCTTTGA
>QHUJ01000057.1 GCA_003221895.1 Gemmatimonadota bacterium
GCCTCAATTCAGTCAAGCCCGCGATGATCGCGGAGGCAACTTCACGGGCGCGGGAGGCCGCGACTCAATTCGCGAACGACTCCCATAGCAGGCTGGGCGGCATACGCCAAGCTGAACAGGGGGTCTTCGTCATTCTGCCGCGCGACCAAGCGGCCGGGGTTCAGGAACAGAGCCAGATTGACAAGACCGTCCGGGTAGTGACGACTGTGCAGTACTTCCTCCGTGACTAACCCCCGCTCGAGGCTGCCGCCTAGCAAGCGCTTGGAGCTGGCGGCGCGCCTAGGATATTGAATGACACCTTTTGTTCAGCGCGCCGCAGCTTAAGCGCGTTTCGTTAGACGGCGGTGACGTAAGGAGCCCATGTTGGGGTATTAGTTCAGGAAGCATGCGATTCCTTCTCTGCATTGCCTCGATGGTTGCGGTTGCCTGCGCGAGCGGTGTCGCTCCCGGTCAGAATCTCACTGGAGCGTGGTCCAGCTCCGAGCACCAGCTCGTCGCGACGGACGCCGACGCAGTGCTCAATTCTCGATGTTTCACCGTGCAGTCCGGTCCCCTCGTGCTCAGCGATTCGCTGACTTTCGAGGCAACCGGCGTCGTCACGCAAGCCGGCGGGCTCATCACATTGCGCGTGGGAGACTCCTATGCCATCAGAGGTCGTGTCGTTGGATCGAACGTACTTCTCGGTGAGGAAATGCTCGCACCTGGCCGGCGCGGCGTGCTCGTCTGCAATGCGTAAATGTCAGGATGCCCGCCGCCTAACAAGCGCCTGCAGCTGACGGGCGGACATTGAGGAATGAGTCTTTCTTCAGCGCGCCGCAGCTTGGGCGCATCTCGTGAGGCCGCCACATCGTACCGCTGCTGCCCACTTGACGGGGACGGCTGATTTCTCAACTGTCTAGGACGGGAGGTTAGTCACGAGGAGCTCTTATGCACGCCTGGTTCGGGCGCTCGGTTCTGTTCGTTTCCGCGGCACCCCTAATGCTCTTGGCCTGCTCTACTCCGGAGCAGCCGTCCGAATCGCTGGCTGCTGCCGAGGCGCGCTGGCAGGCTGCCGGAGTGCACAGCTACGATTACATCATCACCTTCAGTTGTCAGTTGTGCACCCTCCCGAGTCGACCGGTGAGCATCAACGTACGCAGCGACACGATTTTGAGCCTGACCTACGCCGATGATGGCTCGCCCCTCGATACCGCTGCCCTTCGGGGGTACGTGACCATCGACCGCACGTTCCAGCGCCTTCATCAAGACCTGCTCACCAATCCAGAGGTCTTCACCGCGACCTACGATCCCACGTTCGGGTACCCGCGGCAGGTGCACATCGATATGCACGCCAACACCGCCGATGACGAAATGACTTTCTCGATCAGCACGTTTGCCAGGATTCCATAGTGCGGGCGGCCTAACAGCGCTTGAAGCTGGCGGCGCGCGCAGAATATTGACTGACCCTTTTCTCTCAGCGCGCCGCGGCTTACGCGCGATCCGTTAGGCGGCGTTTGACATGGACAGGTTTTTCGGCGTCGCATTGCTCGCGGCCGTCATCTATTTCGTCGGCCAGATCCTGTTAGTTGCCGTGCCTGTTTCGGGCACGGGCAACCTACAGCGCGCCATTTATCTGTTGTTTTTCATCGTCAATCTCCCAGCGTTTCCCTTTCGGCTGCTCTTTCGAAGCGCGTCCCCCGAAGTGTCGCTAGCGGTTGCGTGCTTCGGGTGGGGGGCGTTGTTCTATCTCGGAGGTGTGCTGCGCCGGCGTCTCAGCGCACGCCGCCTGACAAGCGCTTGAAGCTGCCGGCGCGTGTAGGATATTGAATGAGACCTTTTCTTCAGCGCGCCGCAGCTTACGCGCATTTCGTTAGACGCGACAAGGCTGTGCAATCGATACCGGAGAAATCACCATGGGAATCGTCACCTGGATCGTTCTCGGACTGGTTGCGGGGTTCTTGGCCAAGATCGTCATGCCCGGCAAGGACCCTGGCGGGCTCATCGTCACAATCTTGCTAGGCATCGGCGGCGCGCTGGTTGGCGGGTTTCTCGGAACCCGACTTGGGTTCGGCAACATTTCAGGTTTCGACCTCCGAAGCGTAGCAATCGCGGGGGGCGGCGCAGTTCTACTCCTGTTCCTCAACCGGTTCTTGAAGCGGCGAGGGGCAGTCTGATTTGCAACAAGGCTCCAGGAGCACATGCGCCTGAAGCTGGCGGCCCCCGTCGTCTATGGTAGAATTGCGTTTGTGCACGTTCCAGTGTGGCGCCGCAGCTTAGGCGCACCACCTTAGGCAGCACTGTCCCCGAGGAGGCAGCCTATGCGCTTCGCCACTTCCTTCATCGTTCTTATGGCCGCTGGGTCTTGGGGAGTGAGTGTCAGTGCGCAGGCGATTACGTTCGGTCGAAGTCCCTCCCCCCCAAGTCACCTTGCGTTGCACTTCCCGGGCTTCAATGCCTCGATTTCGGCCCTGCGCCTCAGGCAGGCCCCAGGCCGAGGTATCGGTGTCGCGTCCGCGGCCGAGCCTGTCCGTTTCCGAGGCACCCTTTACACTTGTCCCATGCCCGTCGCCCACACGGGCTCCGCGAAGGAAGACCCGATGCCAGTGGCAGGAGGCGGGACGCCCGAGCCGATGCCCGTAGCGAGGTCTGGTTGCTGGAACCCGCTCGATCCCTAGCACTAGTTTGCGTGCTGCCTAACAAGCGCTTGAAGCTGACGGCGCGCGGTGATTAAGGAATGAATCTTTGTTCAGCGCGCCGCATCTTAAGCGCGATCCGTTAAACCGCACCTGTCCCGGCAGGCGAAGTTTCGGTCAATCAACGTCGCGGAGCGTGGATGAATTACTCACGTATCGCACTCGCAGGCCTTGGCGCCACGGTTGCCTACTTCGTGCTCGGTGGCATTTTATTTGCCGCGTTGCCATCGTTGCGCAAGGAATTCATGAAGTATCCGGCGGTGTATCGAACCGAGGATGACATGAAGCGTGTCATGCCCGTGGGGATGATCTCAATCCTTGTCGCAATCTTTGTGGTCGCCGTGCTGTATGCGATGGCGTTCCCGGCAGGCGGCGGCGTTCTTGATGGCGCGCGGTTCGGTGCCCTCATTGGCGTATTCGCCGTGTGCGGCTTTGCGCTGCACAATCACATGATCCTGAACATCGGCATCAAGCTCACCGTTGGTCAGGCCATCGCGTACTTCGTGCAATGGCTCGTTGTAGGAATTTTCATCAGCCTCATTTACGCGCCAGCACACACCTCTTGACAGCCAGAAGTTCGTTGTACGTTGGAATAGCGCCTACGAAGGAGTGACATGAGGCGGCACGATACCTTGACGAAACGTCCTCCTGTAATCTCAGTGATGGTTGCGGTCCCCAACGCGCCTGAGGCGGTCGCTTGGTACAAGCGGGCGCTCGGGGCAGTTGAGCTTTGGAATCTCGGCTCCGTTGTGGGTCTCGAGATCGCGGGGGCACCCTTCTTCGTGGGGGAGCCGGCAAATAATCGCTGGGAGACGCCCAGCAAGCTTGGTATGACGTCCACGCGCATCGAGTGTTCTGCGATGACCCGGATGCCTTCATCGCCCGTGCGGTCGAAGCTGGGGCGAACGGGAGCGTGGACAAGATCCGCAATCATGAGATGCCGTGGGGGTCGCATCGGCAAGGTGGCTTTCTCGATCCGTTCGGGCACATGTGGCTGGTAGGGGATCGTTCCCCGCTGAGTCCTCACGCAGCGTGACGGTGCCGCCTAACGGGCGGCTGGAGCTGACGCCGCCCTTCGCAGTAGAATTGCGTTTGTGAACGGCACAGCACGGCGGCGCAGCTCAGCCGCTTTCCGTTATGCGGCTAAACAGGTAGGAGGGCAAGGATGGCGAGGATTACCGGAGTTGGCGGCGTCTTCTTCAAGAGTACAGGCGACAGTGCTGCACTGGCAGCGTGGTATCGGAAGCACTTGGGCATGTCGCTGGAAGACTTTGGCGGCGCGATCCTCAGATGGCCGGACGACAAGGCCGAGGATCGAGGCCTTACTGTGTGGCATGTCGCGGAGAAAGACAGCGAGTGGTTCAGCCCAAGCAAATCATCCTTCATGATCAACTACCGGGTCGACAACCTCGGCGAGCTGCTGGAGCAGCTGCGTGCGGGGGGTGTGGAAGTCATCCAGGGACCCGAATCGCACGAGAACGGCAAGTTTGCGTGGATCATGGACCCAGACCGAAACAAGGTCGAGCTCTGGGAGCCGAAGGTCTGGGACGACAAGAACAAGGGCGCCGGGAAACCATAATGACTGCACAAGGTTTGTCACGAGCGCTTCCGGTTGTCGCGTCGCTTCTCCTCCCCGCCTGCACGATTACGAGACCAGCCGTTACAAACTCAACCCCGGTGAGCATTCAGGATTATCTGCAGCATCGGTGCGCGTGTGAAAGTGAAAACTTGAAGTTGCAGCTTAGGCGCACCCCGTTAGGCGGCACCTGAGAGATCGCGTGACGTCTGGACCCGAGGCTCGACGCTCCGAGCCCAAACGAATCGTGGGCCTCGCCACCCGCACAACCAACGCAGCGGAGTCCAACCCTTCAGCGGGCAAGATTCCTCAGCTGTGGGGGCGGTTCACTACCGAGCAGTGGTCCGAGCGGCTGGAGACGCTCGGGGCGCTCGGACCGACGCTTGCCGTTTACTCGGAGTATGAGAGCGATGCATCCGGCAGCTACCAGCTGTTAGTGGGGCGCCAAGTGCGGAACTCCGAGTCAGTATCGCCGCCGCTGCAGATCGTCTCCGCGCCTCAGGCTTCATATCTCGTTTTCCGCTGCTCTGGTCCTCTGCCCAAAGCAGTGATCGATGGTTGGCACGATGTGTGGGCGTATTTTGCATGTGCGAACGCGCCGCCTCGAGCCTACACCTTCGATTTTGAGGCCTATCCTGATGCGGAGCCTGTCGAGATCTGGGTGGCGGTTCAGGATTGTTGAGCGTGCCGCCTAACACGCGCCTGAAGCCGACGGCGCCCGTCGTCTGTGGTAGAATTGCGTTTGTAAACGTTCCAGCTCGGCGCCGCAGCTTAGGCCCCATTCGTGCGGCGGCTGCGCGGCCGGTCGATTCTATGGTCCCTTGTCCTGTACGGATCGCGGAGGCCCTCTGATGCTGGCGGTCATGTTCCTGGTGGCGCTACTCGCGGGCCTTGTTCACGTCCTGATCTTCTGTATGGAAAGCCTTTGGTGGACGAGCCCGAAGGTACGCGCACGATTTCGCCAAACCCTGGAGCAAGCGGAGGCTACGAGACTGTTCGCGTTCAATCAGGGCTTCTACAATCTGTTCCTTGCGGCCGGAACGTTCGCGGGACTCGCGCTGGTCCTGATGGGACACCCCGGTTCTGGGCTGACACTGGTGAGTTGGAATTGCCTGTTCATGCTTGGTGCGGCAATCGTTTTGGCGGCGTCGGCACCGCAGATGCGGCGCGGTGCATTCATCCAAGGAGCAGCCCCGTTTCTCTTTCTATTGCTCGGTGTGGTTCACGCGTCGCGTTAACGAGTGAGTCTCATTTCGCTTAACATTCCTCCCTGCACGCACCTGAAGCTGCCCAACGGTTGGCTTGTGAGCCGTGACCCCTTAGCTTAGCCCAACCCCGTCAGGCTGAGCGTATTCTCGGCACACCCCTAGCCGTTCGTGTCGGTGTGGGCGTCCTCGCCCTCCTCGCTATCCTCAC
>QHUJ01000003.1 GCA_003221895.1 Gemmatimonadota bacterium
GCGTCGTTCGGCGCGATCACCGACCGGTCCGACGAGCGCCGGCGCGCGCTCGATGTGCAGCTGCGCGTGGGCTCGTACGCGTTCGACAACACGCACGCGGTGCGCGGCGAGTTTCCCGACTTCGGCATGTTCTTCAATTCGCCGGTCGATATTCCGATCGACAACGATCCGATGGCGATCCGCGCCGCCCTGTGGTACGAGACCCAGCAGCGCTATCGCGATGCCGTCGAAGCGCTCAGCCACGCGCGCACCAACGCCGGGCTGCGCGTGGCGCCGGAAGATTCGTCACCCGATTTCTCCCGCGAGTCTCCGCAGCAGTACATCGAAGCGCCCGAGTCGCTGGTGGTCGACCGCAACGCGTGGGAAGCGAAGCTGCGCCGCTACACCGCGCCGTTTGCGCAGCAGCACGACATCTACGGCGCGAACGCATACTTCAATGCGACCGTCGAAACGCACTGGTACGTGAACAGTGAAGGGACGACGATCCAGACGTCGCAGCCGGGCTACCGGCTCTACATCGCCGCCTTCAGCAAGGCTGACGACGGCATGGAGCTGCCCCGCTACGAGTCGTTCTACGCCGCGACGCCGGACGGATTACCGGACGACCAGACCGTGCTGCGCGCGGTCGATCGCATGATCGGCGACTTGCAGGCGCTGCGGCGCGCGCCCGCGATCGACCCGTACACCGGCCCCGCGATCCTCTCGGGCCGGGCGAGTGCGGTGTTCTTCCACGAGATCCTCGGCCACCGGCTCGAAGGTCATCGCCAGAAGAATGAAGACGAAGGCCAGACATTCGCGCACCACGTCGCGGAGGCCGTTCTGCCGGCCGGATTCTCCGTGTCCTTCGACCCCACGCTGCGGAAGCTGGGCAACACCGATCTGGCCGGTTACTACCGCTATGACGACGAAGGGGTGAAGGCGCGCCGCGTCGGTGTGATCGAGCGCGGCGTGCTCAAGACGTTCCTGATGTCGCGCATGCCCATCCAGGGCTTCGCGAATTCCAACGGGCACGGACGGCGTCAGGTGGGTTTCACGGCCGTGGCGCGGCAGTCCAATCTGATCGTGCAGGTCGCCGCACCCAAAACTCGCGCGCAGCTCAAGCAGCAGTTGATCGATCAGATGCGCCAGCAGCACAAGCCGTTCGGATTGTTCTTCGACGACATCGAAGGCGGATTCACCATCACGCAGCGCGGCATTCCCAACGCGTTCGAAGTGCTGCCCATCATGGTGTATCGCGTCTTCCCCGACGGACGCGAAGAGCTGGTGCGCGGCGTCGACTTGATCGGCACGCCGCTGACCGTATTCAGCAAAGTCACGGCCGGGGACGATCAGGTCGCGGTCTTCAACGGCATGTGCGGGGCGGAATCGGGGTACGTGCCCGTGTCGGCCGTGTCGCCCGGCATCCTGATTTCGCAAATCGAGATTCAGAAGAAGCCCAAGTCGTCGGAGCGGCCGCCCATTCTGCCCCCGCCGCCGCGCGACCCGAGTCCGGATACCGGCAACGTGGTGCTGCGCGCGATGCGCGACGAGTTGGCGCGCTCGATGGCGGATCTCCATCTCGATACGATGCCGCGGCCGTATTTCCTGTCGTATCGCATCGACGATGCGACCCATCTCAACGCGGCTGCGTCGCGCGGCAGTTTGATCAACAGCGCCGCAGGCCGCAATCGCCGGCTCACCGTCGAGCTGCGCATCGGCGACTACACCTTCGACAACACCAATTTCCTCGGCATGCCGTCGGACATGTCCGATTTCATGGGAGAGTTTGGCGGCGGCATGGGTGAGCTCCCGCTCGATGACGATTACTCGGCGTTGCGCCGCGAGCTGTGGCTCGCGACCGACGGCTCCTACAAGTCCGCCGTCTCGGATATCGCGGAGAAGCGGGCCGTGCTGGCGAATCGGACGCGCCGCACCGACCTGCCTGATTTCAGCCGCGAGGACCCCGTGACGATCACCGACACCGTGCCGGTGCCGCGCCTGGACCGCGCCACGGTCGAGAGCATCGTGCGCAGCGCCTCGGCGGCCTTCGTGAATGCGCCCGACGTCTATCAGTCCGAGGTGACGTGGTCGGGCGGCTTCGCCCGCACCTGGTATGTGAACAGTGAAGGGACGTCGTACACGCGCGTCGTGCCCTGGGGATCGGTGCACGCCCGGGCGAGCTCTCAGGCAACCGACGGCCTGCCGCTCGAGGACGGCATCGCCGAGTTCGCCGCGACACCCGACGAGCTGCCTGGCCGCGAAGCGCTGACCCGCAGAGTCCAGGACTTCGCGAGCCGCTTCACCAAGCTGCGCGCCACGCCGCCCTCCGAGACATACAACGGGCCGGTGTTGTTCGAGGGGAGCGCCGCCGCCGAGCTGTTCGCGTCGGCTGTGGGAACGGACTTGTCGGCCGACCGCGCACCGGTGTCCGACAACGGCATGCTCCAACGCATGGGTGGGGCCGAAGGGCTGATCGACCAAATCGGCTCGCGCGTGCTGCCGCGCGCATTCACCGTGGTCGAGAACCCCACCATCCGACAGTTCGACGGGAAGGTCATCGGCGGGGCGCTGGTCGATGATGAAGGCGTGCGGACGCGTGAGACGAGGCTCGTGGAGCGCGGCGTGCTCAAGACCCTGCTGACGACGCGCGTGCCGGTGACGGGCATCCCCCGCAGTACCGGTAGCCGCCGAGGCGGCGGACCGGCCGTCACGAATCTGTTCGTGACCACCGACAGTGGTCTCACCGATGCGCAGCTGCGCAAGCGCGCGCTGGCGCTCGTCGCGCAGCAGGGCACGACCGGCTATGCGATCGTGGTCCGCCGGATCGGCCGGGGCGGGAGCCTGCGCGGACTCGGTGGGGTCATGTCGATGATGCGCTCCGGCGGGCTGTCCGGGGGAGGCGCTATCCCCGTCGCCGACGCCGTCAAGCTGTTCCCCGACGGCCATGAGGAGCCGATCCGCGGCGCACTGCTCGCCGGAGTGACCGCCGCGTCGTTCAAAGACATCGCCGCGGCATCGCGCTCGCGCACCGCGCTGACGATGCCGGCCCGCGTCGGCATGCGGGGCATGTTCCTGATGCTCGGCGCGATGCGGCGGTCGTCGCTCGGCGGCATGTTCAGCCAAACGGCCACCTTTGTCGTGCCCTCGCTGCTGTTCGAGGAGCTCTCGATCCGCAAGCCGACGGGTGACGGCATCGCCCCGCCGGCGTTCGGTCCACCGTGGGTAGAGACGACGCGCGAGTGAAGCGAGCAGCACTGCTCGCTGGACTCCTCGCGGTCTTCACCACCGCTCTCGAGTCCCAGCAGGTGGTCAGAGGCACGGTGTACGACAGCCTGCTCGGCGCGCCGATGCGAGGGGCGGATCTATGGCTGCGCGGAACGAACTGGCGCGCGCGCAGCGACTCGACGGGGCGATTCTCCTTCGATAGCGTCCCGCCCGGTCGCTACACGCTGCTCCTCTCCCATCCTGGTCTCGATTCCGCCGGCTTGTATACGCTCGCACTGCCGTTCGCAGTCACCGCCGCCGATACGGCGCGGGTGAAGGTCGGGACGCCATCGCTTGCCACATTGTGGGAGCGACGCTGTGGACAGGAGATGACGACGCGAGTCGACAGCGCGATCGTCTTCGGTGTCGTTCAGGATGCCGCAACGGGCGCTCATCTCCAGGGTGCCGGCGTGTTGCTGCAGTGGTTACGCATCACCCAGACCGACCCCGTCAACGTCGCCACGCAGCCACGCAGTATCACGGCGCGAACGGATTCCACCGGGACGTACTACGCCTGCGGCGTGTCCCGCGACATGAAGCTCTCGCTGCGCGGCTATGCGGGCGCCGATTCGACCGGGTTGCTCGATCTGCTGCTCGGGCGCCGCGCGGTGGGCCGGCAGGATCTCTTGATCGCGCTGGCGCCCGCGCGTAAGCCGGCGGTCTTGCGGGGCAACGCGCAGACGGACGAGCATACGCCGCTGTTCAGCGGGCGCGTGTCCGTGCGCGAGGGTCCCAGTACCGTTGTCGATGCCGACGGTGGCTACACGGTGCACGGCGTGGCGCCGGGTACCCAGTGGGTCACGGTGCAGGCGATCGGGCGAACGCCCCTGGGGCAGGCAGTGGACTTCCATCAGGGCGACACGACGTCGCTCGACGTGGCCCTCCCGCCGCTCGCGGTGATGCTCCCGGCGGTCCGCGTCGTGGGGCAGCCCACCCGGCAGCTCCAGGCATTCGACGAACGCCGGCGCCTGGGAATCGGATACTTCCGGGGCGAAGAAGAGCTCCAAGGGACCGGGTCGCTCCGTGGGGCTCTGGGCACGTTGCCGACCGTTCAGTTTGCGCGTGGCGTCGGCAACAGCGATTTCGTGGTGATGCTGCCCAACCCGAGCGTTGGCGGCCGCGGCTACTGCACGGCCACGCTCTATATCGACGGCTTCCTGTCGGACTACCAGCAGCTGCAAACCTACCGGCCCGCCGACCTGGTCGGCGTCGAGATGTACCCGCGCGCCACCTCGGCCCCCATCCAGTTCCAGTCCGTCGCCACGGGGTGTGGCGTGCTGCTGATCTGGACGAAGTATTTGAAATAACTGTAATTGCGCCGCACATTATCTTAGCGCATGGCAGACGACAGCTTGTTCGGTTCGAGTGGCGGTGGGAGCCCACCTCCAGGACGTCCATCCCGGGGCTCGGGATCGCTGACGGTGCACCTCGCCGACGAGCTGGACGTGTACTTCAACGAAGTTGCCCATGGCCGTCCCGTTGGTTTCGTCGCCTCCCCCAAGTGGAAACCGCGCACCGACGTCTACGAGACCGACGACGAGCTCGTGGTGCACATGGACATCGCGGGGATGCGGGCTGAGGACTTCACCGTCGAGCTGAACGACGGCATTCTCAAGATTGCCGGCGAGCGGACGGCGCGGCAGCAGGGCAGGCGACACTATCACGCGATGGAAGTCCAGATCGGCCCGTTCGAGCGGCGCTTCCGGCTGCCCGTCGTCGTCGATCCCGCGACGATCCGCGCGACCTACGAGCACGGCTTCCTCGAGATCCGGCTCGCCAAACAGCCGCCCAGCTCCTCCGGCGCGCAATCGGTGCGCGTAGGCGGGCCCTGATGGAACGGCTCCCCATCCTCCCCCTGGGTCAGCTCGTCGTCTATCCCCACGTCGTTCTGCCGCTGGCCCTGACCGATCCGAAAGCCGTTCAGCTCATCGACGAAGTCATCCAGGGCGAGAAGCGCCTGCTGCTCGGGGTGGTGAAGTCGATGGGCGGGATGGAGCCGCCCGAGGGCGCCGTGATGAACACGCTCCCGCATCAACTGTACGACGTCGGCACCCTCGGCACGATTGTACGGATGCTGAAGCTCAACGACGGCTCGGTGCGCGTGATGGTGCAGGGGCTGGAGCGCGCGCGCCTCAAGGACATTGCGCAGGGCGAGAAGTGGCTGATGGCGGAATCCGAATCGCTGCAGGAGAACACGCTCGAGGACGCGCGCACCGAAGCGCTCAAGCGCACCGTCATCGCGCAGTTCTCGCGCGTCATCGACATCGCGCCCTACCTCGGCGCCGAGCTGCACGAAGTGCTCGCCGGCATTAACGAGGCGGGAAAGCTCGCCGACTTCATCGCCGCCAATCTCGATCTCGCGCTGCCCGCCAAAGCCGAGCTGCTGGCGATCGACGACGTGACGCGGCGGCTCGAGCGCCTGGGCGAGTTCCTGATGCAGGAGCTCCAGGTGCTGGAAGTGGGCACGCAGATCCAGGAGAAGGTAAAGAACCGGCTGGATGAGAATCAGCGCGAGTACGTGTTGCGCGAGCAGCTCCAGGTCATCCGCCAGGAGTTGGGGGAGGGGGAGGGCGACGACGAGCTGGAGGAGCTCGCGAAGCGGCTCGAGGAAGCGCAGCTGTCGGCGGAAGGGAAGAAGGTCTGCGACCGCGAACTGAAGCGGCTGCGTCAGATGTCGCCCCAGTCCGCCGAGTATCAGGTAGCGCGAACCTATCTCGACGTATTCGCCGCACTGCCGTGGGCGCGGGTGACGCAGGACCGGCTCGATCTCAAGGCCGCGCGCGAAATCCTGGACCGCGATCACTATGATCTGAAAACGGTGAAAGAGCGCATTCTCGAGTACCTCGCGGTGCGCACGCTGAATCCGACGGCGCGAGGCTCGATTCTCTGCTTCGTGGGACCGCCCGGCGTCGGCAAGACATCGCTCGGCCAGAGCATCGCCGAAGCGCTGGGCCGCAAGTTCACCCGCGTCTCGTTGGGCGGCGTGCGCGACGAGGCGGAGATTCGTGGTCACCGTCGCACCTATGTGGGCGCGATCCCCGGCCGCATCCTCCATGCACTGCAGCGCTGCGAGTCGCGCAGTCCCGTGTTGATGCTCGACGAGGTGGACAAGATGGGCGCCGACGTGCGCGGCGATCCCACCTCCGCGCTGCTCGAAGTGCTCGATCCGGCGCAGAATTCGACATTCGTCGATCACTATCTCGAGGTGCCGTTCGATCTCTCGGCCGTGATGTTCATCGCGACCGCGAACAGCATCATGCCGATTCCCGATCCGCTGCTCGATCGCATGGAGCAGCTGACGCTCCACGGCTACACGCCGTCCGAGAAACTGCAGATCGCCAAGCGCTATCTGCTCCCGCGCCAGATGAAGGAGACGGGGCTGGCGGGCGAGACCGTGCGTGCCCACGTCGCCGACGGGGCCTTGGAGCGGTTGATCGGTGAGTACACGCGAGAGGCTGGCGTGCGGCAGATGGAGCGCGAAATCCAGGGCGTCCTGCGCAAGGCCGCGCTCGAGGTGGTCGAGGGGAAGTCGTCCTGCGTCAAGATCTCCGCCAAGAATCTCGAGAAGTACGCCGGGCAGCCCAAGGTGCAGAGCGAGGTCGCGGGCCGCGCGCCCGAAATCGGCGTCGCCACGGGACTGGCGTGGACGCCGGTCGGCGGTGACATCATGTTCATCGAAGCCATCCGGATGCCCGGCAAGGGCCAGATCACGCTCACCGGCCAGCTCGGCGACGTGATGAAGGAATCGGCGCAGGCCGCGTGGAGCCTGCTGCGGGCCCGCGCCAGCGCGCTCGGCATTCCGCTGGATGCGTTCACGCAGTCGGATGTGCACCTGCACGTTCCGGCGGGCGGCGTCCCGAAAGACGGACCCTCGGCCGGCATCACCATCGCTGCGGCGCTTGCGTCACTGCTTTGTCGCAGGCCCGCACGCCATGATGTCGCGATGACCGGGGAGCTGACGCTGCGGGGTCGGGTGCTCCCGATCGGTGGACTCAAGGAGAAGCTGACGGCCGCAGCGCGGGCCGGGGTCACGTCCGTGCTTGTGCCCGAGCGGAATAAGAATGACCTGATTGACTTGCCTGACGAGGTACGGAAGTTGCTTGATATTCGTCTCGTGGAAACCATCGATGATGTGCTCGCCCTCGCCCTGCTCGAGGCCCCGCAGGAGGAGCGGCGCCGGTCCGGGGGCATTCGCGTCGTGCCGTCGCCTTCAACACCGCCAGCGCCTCCACCACCTCCGCCTCCGGGCGAAGCCCGCCGATGAGTGACGTCGGTACGCTCGAAGCGGCCCTGGCCGAGATCCGGCGGCGCGACGGGAAATACAACGAGCGCGCGTACGTGTTCGTGCTCGCGGCGCTCGAGTACGCGCAGACCAAGCTGCCCGCGCGCCGGCATCTCACGGGCGTCGAGCTGACGTGGGCGTGCCGCGACTTCGCGCTCGAGCAGTTCGGCATGCTGGCCGCCACGGTGCTGACGCATTGGGGGATTCACACGACCGAGGATTTCGGTCAGATCGTCTTCATCCTGATCGAGGTGGGACTGCTCGCCCGGCAACCGAGCGACCGGATCGAGGACTTCGAGCGGGTCTACGAATTCGGCGAGGTGTTCAAAGCCGGGGCCGGGTATCGCTGGCCAGGCGTTTCATCCTCAGGGTAGGAACCCGAGCTCGAAATAACATCCTCAGTCCGCGCACCCGCTGTCGCGGGGCGTTTCTATCCCGCTGACCCCACCGAGCTGCGAGCCGTCGTCGCGACGCTGCTCGCCGATGCCCGACGAGGTGTTGGCCCCCCCCCCACACCCCCAGCGCCGTTCCGCGCCGTTCTGGCGCCGCACGCCGGTTATGTCTATTCCGGTCCCACGGCGGCTCACGTGTTTGCTCGCACCACGATCCCGGGTCTCGTCATTATCCTTGCGCCGAACCACACGGGCGTCTGCGAAGTCGAATCGGGCGTTTCGCTCTGGGAAGCGGGCGCCTTCCGAACGCCGCTCGGCGACGTGCCGGTGGACGCCGCTGCCGCCGAGGCGATGCGAGAGATCTCGAACGGGTTCGTGGCCGTGGATCACGACGCGCATCGCGGCGAGCACGCGGTCGAGGTCGAGCTGCCGTTCCTGCAGCTCCTGCGGGCGGATGTGCGCATCGTGCCGCTCGTCATCGGCTGGGACGCGTGGCAGCCGGCGCGGCTGCTCGGTGAAGTGCTGGCCCGACTCGTCCGCGCGGCCGGCGAGCCCGTACTGCTCCTGGCCTCGAGCGATCTCAATCATTACGAACCAGCGGCAGTCTCCGAGAAAAAGGACGCCATGGCGCTCGCAGCCATCGGTGCACTCGACGCCGAAGAGCTGCTCGCGCGCTGCAAGCGCGAGCGCATTTCGATGTGCGGCCGCGGGCCGGCGGCGGTGGTGCTCTGTGCCGCGCAGGACCTGGGCGCAAAGCGCGCGGAGGTTGTAGACTACCGCCACTCGGGCTGGGTCTCCGGCGACAACGCGCGTGTGGTGGGGTACGCGGGGGTGGTGATTCCGTGAATCCGATTCCGGTTCTCTCGGCGAGCGAAGCCGCGGCGTGGGACTCCGCGGCGCGCACGCAGTATCGCGTGCCGAGCCGCGTGCTGATGGAGACCGCGGGCCGAGCTGTGGTCCAGGTGCTGGTGGCGCAGCTGCCGCCCGCCGTGACGGGCGGTGTGCTGGTCGCCGCGGGCGCCGGGAACAACGGCGGCGACGGTTGGGTGATCGCGCGCGCGCTGCACGCCGCCGGCATCCCCGTCTGGGTTGCCGCGCTCGATCCCAAGACGGACGATGCCATCGACAACCGCGCGCTCGCGCGGCTCGACGGCGTGCGCGAGCTGGGTCGCGAGGAATCGTGGCCCCAGGCGAGCGTGGCCGTCGATGCGCTGCTGGGCACCGGCGCCGCCGGGCCCGCCAAGGGAGAAGTGCTCGCGCTTGCGGAGCGGGTCGCCGCGTACGGCGCGCCGATCGTCGCCGTCGATGGACCGACGGGGCTCGATCTGACGAGCGGTGAGGCGCACGGTCCCATTCACGCGCAGCTGACGGTGACGTTCGGCGCTCCCAGACGCGGCCATCTCCTGGCGCGTGAATGGTGCGGTCAGATCGTCGTCGTCGATATCGGGCTGCCTCCGCCCGACACGGCGTGGCCGGTGCTCGTGACCGACGCCTGGGCGGCGGCGCGCTTGCCGCGGCTCGCGCCTCAGATGCACAAGGGCGATCGCGGGCGGGTGTGTGTGATCGGCGGCGCGGATGGGATGAGTGGCGCGGCGCTGCATGCCGCCCGCGCGGCGCTCGCCGCCGGCGCCGGCCTTGTGAAGCTCGTCGCCGCGCGCGAAACGATTGCTGCCGCGCAAGCCAGCCTGCCGGATGTGCTCACCGTCGAGACGGCACTCGGTGAACAACTCGAGCCGGCGGTCTCCGAAGCCCTCGAGTGGGCCGACGCGGTCGTCCTCGGTCCGGGGCTCGGGCGCGAACCCCGTCACGCTCGTGAAGCATTCGTTCGCAATGTCCTCGCGGGACGTGCCTTACCGACGGTGCTCGATGCAGATGCACTTCACGTGTTTCGTGCCGACGGGCCGCCGGGAGGTGGGGGAGGTGGGGGAGGTGGGGGAGGTGGGGGGGGCAATCGCGCGCTTGTCTGCACTCCGCACCTTGGTGAGTTCAGAGCGCTCGCCGGCGACGCGCTGGCGGACGAAGCCGCCAACGATCGCTGGTCCGCCGCCGGGCGCGCCGCCACGAAGCTCAAGTGCACCGTGCTGCTCAAAGGTGTTCCCACCGTCATCGCCGATTTGCGCGGGCCAGAACATGTCGTCGCGAGTGGCAATCCCGGCCTCGCGACCGGGGGCAGTGGTGACTTGCTCGCCGGGTTCATCGGCGCATTTTTGGCGCGCAGCGCGCCGGCGGCGGAAGCTGCGGCCTTGGGCGCGCATGCGCTCGGACGCGCGGCGGAGCAGGGCGCGCGCCAATGGACGGCACGGAGTCTTCGGCCCGCCGATGTTCTCGCCGCACTGCCAGATGTGTGGCGCGCGTGGAAAGATGCAAGGCGCGCCGGACCACCAGTCCTCGTCGAGCTCGAGGCCCCCGAGACCGCCTAACCCAATCCTTGTGATGCCATCGATCTGCACGTGTCGTCGAACTGCAACAGCCGTCGTGTGTATGATCGGCTGCGCGACGGGAGGCGTTGGGCCGTCGAGCCGACCGACCATCGCTCTTGGACCAGACAATCGCGTGCTGCTGTCGGATTTTTCAGACATCGAAGCCGTCGCGGCTTCACCGTGGCTCGTCTTTGGCGCGACCACGCACGGCCTTCTGATCTACGATCGCGTGGCGCATCGCTTCCGCCCGCCGGTCACAGTGCTCGATGGCTACCCGGCACGAAGGGTGCGGCGGGCAATTGCGGACCAGACGGGGAATGCGGTTTGGCTCGACCTGGGAACGACCGGAGGTTACGTCCGTTTTGATGTCGATGGACGCATCTGGACTCCGGGCCCGCTACCTGCGACGCAAAATGACCGAGTTCTGACCGTGGAAGCCGCCCTCGCTCAGGCGCCGCTGGCGGACGCGATGCGGGCCGCGATTCTGACCGACTCTCGGCTCCGCGTCCACCAGTTTACCGCCGCCGCGGCCACTCCGGACCGTCCGGAGATCTTCCTGGGAACGAACGGGTTGGGGGTGGTCCGGGTAGATAGACAGACGGGAGAGTGGGAAGTGCTGAACTACGGATTGCTCGCGCCGGCGGTGGGTGCCGTGGCGCCCGCGCGAGACCAGGGAGGCATCTGGGCCGGCGCCAACGCGCGCGTCGACCAGCGTCGCGGCGTCTCGTGGGTTGGGAGTGATCTGTCGTCGACTCGCTTCTCCGAATTCTCGTTTCTCTCTTCTCGCCGGATGCTCGCCGCCGACAATCGGCTCTGGGTTGCAACGGAACAGGGTGTCATTCGCATCGATCAGCCGGCGTCCCAGTCGCGCACCTGGGACCTTCCGGATGCCACGTCCCTGGCGCGCACGCCTGTCGGAATCTGGGTCGGCACGACGCGTGGCCTTTCTATTATTAAGCCTGACGATCGCGTATACGACATTGCGTCGAACGGGATCGCCATACTCAGTCTCGTGGCCGCCAGCGACACGGTGTGGGTCGGAACGAGCGTCGGTCTGGGGCAAGTCCTCCCCGGCGCCGATGCCATCTCCACGCCGCCCGAGCTGGCGGAGCGTGCTGCGCTCCGCGTTCCCGTCTACGCGCTTGCGCGTCTTCAGGACACGATCGTCATGGCCACCGCGCAGCAGCTGCTCTGGCGCAGTCCCACCACGCGTGAGTGGTCTGCCGTCGCGCTCCCGCTCTCACTCGGCCGTCCCACCGCATTGGTTGCGGGTCCTGACGGCACCCTGTGGATCGGTGGGACGCAGGGTCTGGGGCAGGCCGACGTTGCGAGCGGATTGATTCACGTGCATCCGGTCCCGTTCGAAGTACCGGCCGCCGTGCGCGATCTGGCAGCCGATCCCACTTACCTTTGGGCCGCGACCGACAGCGGCCTGCTGCGCATCCAGTGAACCTCGGGCCCGGCAAGGAATTCGACCGCATCCGCGCGATTATCGCGCGGGTCGCCGAAATCACGGGCGACGGCTCCGGGTTGGGCGACGATTGCGCCCTCATCCCGCTCGGGGCGACTACGCTCGCGCTCAGCATCGACTCGTCGGTCGAAGATGTCCACTTCCGGACGGACTGGCTCGACTTCAAGGAGATCGGGTTCCGCGCCGCGGGGTCGGCGTTCTCCGATCTCGCGGCCGACGGCGCGTCGCCGATCGGCGTGCTGGTCTCGATCGGACTCCCGACGGCGGACGGCAAGGAGGGGGGGGACACGGATCCGGCGGCGGAGATCATGGCGGGCGTCGCGACGATGGCGCGTAATCTCGCGGCGCGTGTGCTGGGCGGGGATCTCACACGCGCCGATAAATACAGTGTAGACGTGTGCGTGCTCGGCACCGCCGACCATCCGGTACGGCGCTCAGGGGCCCGTGAGGGCGATGCCCTGTGGGTCACCGGCTACCTCGGCGGCGCGGCGCTGGCCCTCGAGCGCCTCCGCGACGGCCAGCGCATGTCCACGCCTCTCCGCAATCGCTTCGCGTGTCCCGAGCCTCGCATTGCCGCCGGACGGTGGCTGGCGCAGCATGGCGCGACCGCCATGATCGACATCTCGGATGGACTGAGCGCCGACGCGCAACATCTCTCCGCCGCCTCCGGTGTCGGGATCGAGATCAACCTCGAGCACATTCCGTGCTGGGAGGGCGTCGAGGCGATGGCAGCAGTGGCCAGCGGTGAGGAGTTCGAGCTCCTCGTCACGATGCCGCCGACGTTCGGCGACGCGAGCGCCTCGGCCTTCCGCGGCGAGACCGGAATGGAGCTCAGTCGGATTGGCACGTGCATGCGCTCGACCGGCGGACGCCGCGGCGGCGTGCGCTTGCTGGATCGGAACAAGCCTGTCCCCCTGCCTCAAGGATACGATCACTTCGCCAGCCCACAGTGATCAGGATTCTGTGGTACTACGTCGTCCTCTCACTCTCTGGCATTGTGCACGCATCAGCCGCCGCGGTCGCGGGTTTGTTGCGCGTGCCTTTGCGGCGGGGGGGCGGGGGCGTTTACGATTGGGCGGGAACAGGCTGGGCGCGCGATGTCCTGAGCGCCGCGGGGACGCCGGTGATCGCGGAAGGTCTGGAGAACATCCCGCGCGACCAGCCGCTGATCTACGCCTCCAACCATTCGTCGATGTTCGACATCTGGGCGTTGTTTGCAACGCTCCCGGGCTCGGTGCGCTTTGTCGCCAAGAAAGAGCTGTTCAAGATCCCACTGCTGGGTCGGGCGATGCGGGCGGCTGGACATATTCCCATCGATCGCGAGGCGCGGAAGAAGGCGTTCGAGGCCTACGAGGAGGCCGCGCGCACGATCAAGCGGGGCGTGACGCCGGTCGTCTTTCCCGAGGGGACCCGTAGCCGCACCGGGGAGCTGCTGCCCTTCAAGAATGCCCCGTTCGCCCTGGCGATCGCGGCGCAAGTGCCGATAGTCCCCGTCTATGTTCACCAAACCTTCGCGATACTCCCTAAAGGCGCATGGCGGTTGCGGCCGCGACCCATTCGATTGCTGATCGGACAGCCGATCTCCACGGCGGGGAGACGCCCCGAGGATCGCGAGCGGCTGCGGGACGAAGTGCGTGCGGCGATGGTTGCCCTACAGTCCAAGGTACGGTAGGGTTGGGCCACCCATGAGCACGGTAATCTCGGTACACGCGCGGGAAATCCTGGATAGCCGGGGCAATCCTACTGTTGAGACCGATGTCACTCTGGCGAGCGGCGCGGTCGGCACGGCCGCCGTGCCCAGTGGCGCATCGACCGGGGAGCACGAAGCCGTGGAGCTGCGCGATGGCGATCCCAAGCGCTACCAGGGCAAAGGCGTCCTCGAAGCGGTAAAGAACGTGAACGAGGTGATCGGGCCGCGGCTCGAGGGCCTGTCCGCCGAGGACCAGATTGCGCTCGACTATGCGATGCTGGATCTGGACGGCACGCCCAACAAGGGGCACCTGGGGGCGAACGCCATCCTGTCGGTTTCGCTCGCCGTCGCCCGCGCGGCGGCGCTCGATGCGGGGCTGCCGCTGTACCGCTATCTCGGCGGACCGGTCGCACACGTGCTGCCGGTGCCGATGATGAACATCCTGAACGGCGGCGCGCATGCGGCCAATACGGTCGACTCGCAGGAGTTCATGGTCGTGCCGATCGGCGCCGAGACGTTTCCGGAAGGGCTGCGGATGGGGGTGGAGGTCTTCCAGGCATTGAAGAAAGTGCTGAGCAAGCGCGGTCTATCGACCGCGGTGGGGGACGAAGGCGGCTTTGCGCCCGACCTGCCCAATGACGAAGCGGCGCTTGAAGCGATCATGGCGGCGATCGACGCCGCCGGCTTCGAGGCGGGAAAAGACATCGCGATCGCGCTCGACGTGGCGGCCTCGGAGCTGTACCAGAACGGCTCCTACGTCTTCAAGAAGAGCAAGGGCGGAGCGAAGAGTGCCGAAGAGATGATTGCGCTGTATAAAGGATGGATCGATCGCTACCCGATCGTCTCGATCGAGGATGGTTTGGGGGAAGACGACTGGGCGGGGTGGGCCAAGCTCACCGAGGTGTTGCAGGAGCGCGTGCAGCTGGTCGGAGACGATTTGTTCTGTACCAACGTCGAGCGGCTCACGCGCGGTATCGAGGAAGGGGTGGCGAACGCGATCCTCATCAAGGTGAATCAGATCGGCACGCTCACTGAGACGCTGCAGTGCATCGACCTGGCGCGGGGCAACGGCTACGGCGCCGTCATCTCGCACCGCTCGGGCGAGACCGAGGATACGTTCATCGCCGATTTGGCCGTCGCCACCGGCGTCGGGCAGATCAAGACGGGCAGCGCATCCCGCAGCGAGCGGATCGCGAAGTACAACCAGTTGTTGCGCATCAACGAGGAGCTGGGCGACGTGGCGAGTTACCCCGGACGGCACCTGTACGGCTTGTGACGCGCACGCGCGTGGTCGGCATCGCCGGCGGCCTCGGGCTGCTTGCGCTCGCCGTGTGGGGCGGGGAATACGGCACCGCGGACTGGATCACGATTCGCCGCCAGCTCACTGACGAGCGCGCCAAGGTGGCCGCCCTCCGCATCGAGCTCGACTCCCTCGCCAAGCTCGCCCACGACCTCGAAACGAATCCCGCCGTGCAAGAGCGCGTCGCCCGCGAGCAGTTCGGCGTGATCCGCGACGGCGAAGTACTCTACCGTGTCGTCCCGCCTCCCCGGTAAAGGAGACCCGATGAAAGGCCTATTTGGTTTTGTCGCCTTCGCGCTCGCCGCAGCGATGGGTGTCGTAGGATGCAGTAGCTCGAGCGAGCCCAGTGGCCCGCATGCGGCGTCTGTGACGGCAGTATCGGGTGACAGCCAGGTGGCCCCCACGGGAGCGCAGCTCGCGTTCCCGCTCAGCATGGTGCTGTTGGGGTCCAACGGGACACCGGTTCAGGGCGTGACCGTCACGTGGGCCGCCACGCCGCCCACCGGAGTGACGCTTGCCCCGTTAACGTCGACGTCGGACGCAAACGGCATCGTCACGACCAACGTGACGGCGGGCGCGACGCCCGACACGGTCACGATCTCGGCCACCGTGCCGGGCGTGCAGCAAGCGGTTCTGTTCCACACCCTCGTCGTGAATCCCTGCCAGTATCTCGCTCCTGCGTCCGTCGGCCAAACGATCAACGCAGCTCTTGCCACCACTGACTGCAATTATCAGGGTAACGGCTATTACTACGACTTCTACCTGCTGGGTTTGCCCACAGGACAGCAGAGTGTGCGCATCACGATGAACTCCACTGCCTTTGACACGTACGTCGATCTCTGGAACGCCTCCGGACCCTACGTCGGGTTTGATGACGACTCAGTCTTACAACAAGTCCAGAATTCCGAGCTCGACATCATACTCCCAGGTGACAACTACATCATCGGCGCGAATTCCTTCGACAGGCTCAGAACGGGGGCGTACTCGATCAACGTGGCCACGCGCTCCGCGACGCTGAACGGCTGTCGCCAGGTTTGGGTCACCCGCGGTGTCAGTCTCAACGATGTGATCTCCGCAGCCGACTGCGCCGACTCGGCGGCGACGCCCCATCATTACGATGTCGCGCGAATCATCGCGCTGACGGGGACAGTGCTCACCATGTCCGTGCACTCAGCGGCGATGAATCCGGCCATCGCGCTGTACTCCGTGTCGGGCGCGAACTACGACCGTACGCTCGCCGTGGCCAACGATGACAGCGCGGCTGGCAACACGACGGCCTTCATCAAATACACCGTGCCGGCGAGCTCCGTGTTCGACGTGCTGATCAGTGGGAGCAGCCCCACGGATTCGGGGGCGTACACGTTTGATGTCTCGTCGTCTACGACCGCGAGTGCGGCGGCGGCTGCGCCGGTGAGGTCAGGTCGAGGCGGTTGGCATGGCGGCGGATTCACGCTGCCGACCGACCCGGTCCATCTGACGAAGCCGAAAACCTAGGCGTTGCTGAAGGCTCTGCTGCTCCTCGTCGCTGCGGTGCAGCGGCCGTGTGAGCCACAGGCGCCTCTCGGCCCCAGCCACGATTTGTATTGCCTCGAGCTCGTCCCCACGCCGGGACTCACCGGCGTGTCGGGACGGGTCGAGCTGAGCCAGCCTCCAGGTCCATTCACCATCGCGGTCACCGCCGACGGGCGTTCGCGCTACCTCCCCGTCGTCTCGCTCAGCGGCTTGGCCTCCGGGCACACGTACACCGCCTGGGTGGCGACACCGCAGATGGATTCCATCGTCAAACTCGGCGCGGTCAAGAACGGCAGGACCGAGCTGCGCGCGATCGACTTCGACAAGTTCACCGTGCTCATCTCGGAGCAACCATCCGGCCGCTATGTGTTGAGGGGCCAGTCACCCAGCACGCGCCTGTTTCCACCGGATCTGCTCGAGTTTTCCGCCGGGGCGATGGGGCAGCAGCAGGATACGATGGCGGATGCGATGGCGCATCATCATCACGGGGAAGGGGAATGGCCGATGGTGCCAACGCCACCCCAGTTGACGATGCTGCCGGCGGAAATGCGGTTGCGTCCGGAAGCGACGCCATACCTCCCGTCTGACACCGCCGCGCCACCAGCACATCCGAGTCAGCGGGTGCAACTCAAGAACGGCGACACGCTGCGGCTCGAGGCCGGTACCGTCACGCGCGTCTTCAAGAGTCAGACCTCCGCGATGTACGCGTTCAACGGGCAATATCCCGGACCGTTGCTCGACGTCCCGCGCGGCGCCGAGGTGGTTATCGTGTTCACCAACAAGCTCCCCGATTCCAGCACCATCCACTGGCACGGGATTCGGCTCGACAATCCGTTCGACGGTGTCCCCGATGCGGCGCAACCCGCTGTCGCGCCGGGAGGCTCATTTACGTACCGGGTGCGCTTCCCCGACGCGGGGATCTACTGGTATCACCCCCATGTACGCGAAGACGTGCAACAGGAGCTCGGCCTGTACGGCAACATCCTGGTTCGCCCGTCAAAGGGTGAGGCCGTCAATCGTGAAGAGATCCTGATACTCGATGATCTCCTGATCGGCGATTCCGGGCCGATTCCGTTGGGCAAAGAATCGCCGACGCACGCGCTGATGGGGCGGTTCGGGAACGTGTTTCTCGTGAACGGCGAACCCGACTATCACGTAGCTGTGCGGCGTGGTGAGGTCGTGCGGTTTTATCTCACCAACGCCTCCAACACGCGCACCTGGAATCTCTCGTTCGCGGGCGCGCGAATGAAACTGCTGGCATCGGATGCGGGCCCATTCGAGCGCGAAGCCTGGGTCCAGAGCGTGGTGATCGGCCCGGCGGAGCGCTACGTGATCGACGTGCGGTTCAACAAGACCGGCTCGAGCGCGTTCCTCAACCGCGTGCAGGGACTCGATCACCTGTACGGCCGCTTCTTTTCTGAGGTCGACACACTCGGAGCGGTCGCGGTCTCAGCGCAACCGGTGAGCCCGGACCTGGGCACGACCTTCGGGAGAATCCGCAGTGACACGGCGACGATGCGCCAGCTCGAGCCCTTGCGCCGCTACATCGCGC
>QHUJ01000058.1 GCA_003221895.1 Gemmatimonadota bacterium
ACAACCCGAAGGCCGTCATCCCACACGCGGCGTCGCTGCGTCAGCCTTGCGGCCATTGCGCAAGATTCCCCACTGCTGCCTCCCGTAGGAGTCTGGGCCGTGTCTCAGTCCCAATGTGGCTGGCCATCCTCTCAGACCAGCTACCCGTCGTCGCCTTGGTGGGCCGTTACCCCGCCAACTAGCTGATAGGCCGCGAGACTCTCCGCCGGCGCATCTTGCGATGCTTTCATCATTCAGGGATGTCCCCAAACGATCGTACGCGGTATTAACCGGCCGTTGGGCCGGCTATCCCCCACCGATGGACAAGTTTCTCACGTGTTACGCACCCGTCTGCCACTGAACTCGAGAGTTGCCCCCCGAGTCCCGTTCGACTTACATGTGTTAGGCACGCCGCCAGCGTTCGTCCTGAGCCAGGATCAAACTCTCCAATGATTTGAGAATTCGAACAGCTCACCGAACGACTGGTACATCTGTCGTCCGAATCACAATCAGAATGAAACCCCTCGCGGCGCGCTTCTGACAACGCGTCCGCTCAATTGGGGCCGCACTCCACACACTCGATCATCAATTCTCAAAGAGCGGCTACGAAAAAAAACTCGTAGCGAGACTCACATCCTAGCCGTGGTGGAGAGGTCAGTCAAGGGGGTCATTTACTTGAAGATAGGGCCATCCGAGCGGGGCTAATGCCGGTTCAATTTCCCCTCGGAAAGCATGTGCGAAACTTCGTCACAGGAAGGCGCCGCCGCCAGCGGTGCCGTCCAGACCGACAGCACCGCCGCGATCACACCACCCCCTCGACCTACTCGACCAACCGCTTCGGGGGCTTGTTCTCGGGAGGCAACGCCGGTGGCGTCGGCTGGTCGTCGCTCGCCGCGTTGCCGATGTCGCTCAACCCGCGCTTGAATTCGCGGAATCCCTTCCCCAGCGACGCGCCCACTTCGGGAATGCGCTTCGCGCCGAAGAAGAGCAGGAAGACCGCTCCGAGAATGAGCCAATGCGTAATGCTGAATTCACCCACCGTTCCTCCCCTGAAAGAACGCCGCTCACGCGCGCGTCACGGATACCAATACAGTACACCCAAATCCATGCGCCCGGGAGGACTCGAACCTCCGACCAACAGCTTAGAAGGCTGCTGCTCTATCCACCTGAGCTACGGGCGCGCGACAGTGCTGCCTCGACGCACTTTGCGAAACTTAATGCTCCTGTGCCACCAGAACCATTCGCGCCGCAGGCGGTTCTAGCGGCCCGAGATACGGTACCCTTACTTTTGGGCGCTTCATGTGCGCTCCAGGCTCTGCCATCCGGGTACTCGCGCTGCTCACCGTCGCTCCACTCGCCGTGCCTCGAGTGGTCTCCGCTCAGACCGACGAGATCCAGGTGTACAACGGCGGACTGGCGCCGAGGGGCGCGTTCAATCTGACGCTGCACAACAATTTTATTGCCAAGGGCCTGACGACCCCGGCATTTGCCGGCGGCCTCGTGCCCGACCAGTCGCTCAACGGCGTGCCCGAGTGGGCCTACGGGGTAACAGCGTGGTTCGAGGCGGGACTGTATTTCCCACTGTATAGTATCGGCGAAAGATCCGGTCATACCAGCGCGATGCTTAACGGCGTCAAGGTACGCATGCTGTTCGCTGTCCCGCGGGCCGATGAACGCACGCTCTTCTACGGCGTGAATTTCGAGCTCAGCTACAACGCCAAGCATTGGGACCCGACGCGCATCACCTCGGAGATTCGCCCGATCATTGGTTGGCACCTGCAGCCTGTAGACATCATCCTCAACCCAATTTTCGATACCTCGTACGACGGCCTGGAGAATATGGACTTCGCGCCAGCATCGCGGGTCGCCTGCGATCTCTCCCGTTCGTGGCAACTGGCCATCGAGGAGTACGCTGATTTTGGGCCGGTACACCAGTTCTACTCCGGAAATCAACAAACTCATCAGCTCTACGGCGTCGTGGATCATACCACCACGGCCCTGGAGATCGAGGCTGGCGTGGGATTTGGACTAACCGCCGCGTCGGACAAAATCACCCTGAAGCTGATACTGTCGCGCGACCTCCACTGACCGAACGCGGCAGGAGCCCTAGTACGTTTTGCCGTCCTGTCGTATTCATGTAGCACCTATGACGGCTACGCAGTCCTCGCCTTCCACCCGGCCGCAGCTCACGGACGGGCGCCCCGAAGACGCGGTCGCCGCAGACGAGCGCATTCGCGCGGATCTCGGGCACCTGCTTCAGGCCCGGCTCGTCCGCGAGAGCAGGCTGGGCGTGTGGGTCCATCCGGTTCTCATTGTCGTCATACTCGCCCTCGCCTGGCCCGCCGCCCCCCACTCCCTGCTGATCGGCTGGGCTGGTGCGGTGCTCGTCACCGCGGCGCTCCGCGGCGCCTGGCTATTCGTTGCCGGCCGCGGTGGGCAGACCGACCTTTCGATTCGCACCGGCGTGCGGATCACTGTGACCCTGCTGGCGATCGCGTGGGGCGTCGGCGGCGCGCTGGTGTTGCCGATCGTGCCGTTCGAGACTGCCGCGCTCATCCTCGTCGTGCTCGCCGGCATCATCGCGAGCGCGTTGACCACGTTGGCGGCCGATCCGTTGAGCCTGCGCGGCTTTCTCGCGGGCATGGCCCTTCCCGTCTTTGCGTCGCTGGCGATGAGTGAGCGGAGTCATGACCTCGCGGCCGCGGTCGTGGTCGCCGTGTTCACGCTCGGCATGGCCATCGTGGCCCGGCGCGCGCACATCACGCTGGTCGAACATCTCAACACCACGGCGCGTCTCGCCGTCAGCGAAGAGGCCGCCAAACGCGCCGAAGCGGTGATGCGCGATGCTCGCGACCTCGCCGAGCGCACCGCCCGCGCGCGCTCGGCATTCCTGGCGAACATGAGCCACGAGATCCGCACGCCAATGAATGCGGTCCTCGGGTTCGTCGAGCTGATCCTCGACACCGAGCTTACAACCGAGCAGCGCCGCGCCCTCGAGCTGGTGCGATCGTCTTCCGAAGCGCTGCTGATGATTCTCAACGACATTCTCGACTATTCGAAAATCGAGGCTGAACACCTCGAGCTCGAATCGATTCCCTTCGACGTGGCGAAGGTCGTTCACGCGACCGCCAGCCTCCTGGCCGTCCGGGCGCGCGAGAAGCACCTCGAGCTGCTCGCGGAAGTCGCCGCCGACGTGCCGCGGACCGTGCGCGGCGACCCGACGCGGTTGCGCCAGGTGTTGATGAACCTGATCGGCAACGCGATCAAGTTCACGGAGGAGGGCGAAGTGGTCGTGTCGGTGACAACCGGGGGGGAGCGGTCGAGCGATGGCCGGGCGGCCTTCTGTTTTACCGTTCGCGATACCGGCATCGGGATCGCTCCCGAGCACATGCAGTCGGTCTTCAAGGAATTCACCCAGGCCGATTCCACCATGACGCGCCGCTACGGCGGGACCGGCCTCGGGCTGGCGATTTCGCAGCGGCTTGTCCGGCTCATGGGCGGCAAACTCCTTGTCGAGAGCGCGGTCGGTCGCGGCAGCGAATTCTCGTTCACCATCACATTGCCCGTCGACGCCGGGATGCCCGAGCGCGCGGCCGGCGTCGCAGCGCTCGGCGGGCGGCGGATGCTGATCGTCGATGACAATCAGACCAATCGTCGCATCCTGCGGGAGATGCTCGCGGCGGAAGGCATCAAGGTCGACGAGGTCGCGACCGCCGGCGAGGGACTCGACGCGATCCGGCGCGCAGTCCAGAAGAACGCACCGTACGATCTCGCGATCCTCGACGTCCAGATGCCCGACATGGATGGTTTCCAGCTGGCGACGATGGTACGCCAGGAGCGCGCGCTGACGAGCACCAATCTGCTGATGCTCACCTCCGCGGGTCAGCGCGGGGACGGCGAGCGCTGCCGCGCGCTGGGCATCCGCGGCTATCTCACCAAGCCGATGTCGCGGGCGGATCTGCTCGAGGCCCTCGGCACCGTGCTGGCGAAGACGCCAGCGGAAACCGGAGCCACGGAGGTCGTGACCCGTCACACCATCGCGGAATCCCGGCGCTCGTTGCGCATCCTCCTCGCCGAGGACAATCCCGTGAACCAGCAAGTCGCGGTCGCGATGCTGGTGAAGCGCGGCCACGAGGTGCACGTCGTGAGTAACGGCCGCGAGGCGGTCGAGGCGATAACAGCGCGGGACTACGACGCCGTTCTCATGGACGTCCAGATGCCGGAGATGGACGGATTCGAGGCGACCAAAGCGCTGCGCGCGATGCCCCAAGGCCGGGACCTGCCGATTATCGCCATGACCGCGCATGCGCTGTCCGGGGAGCGCGAGCGCTGCCTGGCCCACGGCATGACCGATTACCTCGCCAAGCCGTTCAAAGCTCTCGACCTGTTCACGCTGATCGAGCGCGCTGCGGAGCCCGCGACGGCGAAAGCGGCGCCGAGTCCTTCTCCCCCGACCCCAACGAGCGCGCCGCCCGTCGATCTCGAAGGATTTCGCACGATGCTGCGCGAGGCGGGCGCCGAAGGCGCGTTCTACTCGGTCCTCGACACCTTTCTGCGGCACGCGCCTGACCGGCTGGCGGCGCTGGCGACTGCGGCCGCCAGTGGCAGCGGGACCGACCTCGCGAAAGCCGCGCACGTGTTTCGCGGTGCCGCCGCCACGATCGGCGCGCGCGAACTGGCGGGCCTGCTCGAGCGCATCGAAACGACCGCCCGCGCGGGCAACGTGGAAGCCGCACGCCAGACGTTCGAGCAGGTGAGTCCTGTCGCGCACGGCGCGATCGACTACCTGCGCCAGCAACGCGCTGCGATGACGGAGGGATGATGCGCATTCTCCTCGCCGAGGACGACGCCGTTGCAGGACGGACACTCACCGCGATTCTCACCGCGCAAGGTCATGAGGTCACCGCGGTCGACAATGGCGTGGACGCGTGGGGGGTGTGGCAGGTGGCGCGGCATCGTGTCGTCGTGTCGGACTGGCTCATGCCGGCAATGGACGGCATCGAGTTGTGCCGGAGAATCCGCAGCCAACCACCTGGCCCGTACACGTATTTCATGATGCAAACGATCCGCACCGGCCTCAGCAATTTCCTGGAAGCGATGCAAGCGGGGGTGGATGACTTCATTACGAAACCGATCGTGCCAGAGGAGCTGACCGCCCGCCTGGAAGTCGCTGTGCGAATTCTCGGGCTGCGGGAAGAGCTGATGACGCTGGAAGGACTGCTCGCGATCTGCAGCTACTGCAAGCGCATTCGTGATACGGACGGCGCCTGGATTCCGCTCGAGCGGTACGTGGAAGCACGGTCCGCCGCGCGGTTCAGCCATGGCGTCTGCGAGGATTGCTACGACAAGTATCTGAAACCGCAGGTGGACGGATGAATCGGGGCGGCGGGATTCGAACCCGCGACCTCCTGGTCCCAAACCAGGCGCGCTACCGGACTGCGCCACACCCCGCCACGAGCAGTGTTCACACGCCAAGACACCAAGACGCAAGACAAGCTACTACTGCGAGCGCCTGAGGAGTACCTCAATGAGCGCCCGGAACGCTCGGCCGCGGTGCGAGACGCGGTGCTTCGCCGCAGGGGGAGCCTCACCGAAGGTCATCTGCAGCTCGGTCGAGTAAAACAGC
>QHUJ01000247.1 GCA_003221895.1 Gemmatimonadota bacterium
CGCCCGGACTTCAGGCGGGGTGTGGGGGTGGACGTTCTGGGCTATTAAGGAAGGCGGTAGCGCGGCGGCGCACAGGACGGCGAGAGCGACGGAGAGTCTCGGCATGGCGGTCACGTGGGCTAGGATACCACGTTGGACGCGCTCGGAAGCAAAAAGGTTGCGGCTCTGACTGGAGCCTTACAATCTCTTCCATTAGATATGTCTCACCCGATGCCACCATCCGAGCCGTCTCCGCCGGCCGCTCCCGCGGCCCCACCCGCCCGCCGGTCCGCTCCGACTCCCCCTGACACGCCGAACCATCTCCCGGAACGCATCGGGATGCTGGCGGACATCAGTCAGAATCTCTGGTGGAGCTGGCAACTGGACGCGCGGGAGCTGTTCCACCGCATCGACCGCCGCTTGTGGGAAGCCACACGGCACAACGCCGTGCAGTTTCTGCGGCAGGTCTCGCCGGATCGTCTCGCGGAACACGCCGAGGATCCGATATCTCTCGAACGCTACGATCGTGTGGTGCGGCGGTTCGAGCGGCTCACCCAGAAGAACGGCACCTGGTTCGCCGCCCGCTATCGCGAGCTCCTGAACCGGCCGATTGCGTACTTCTCGGCTGAATTCGCGTTTCACCGCTCGCTCCCGATCTATTCCGGCGGGCTCGGCGTGCTGGCGGGTGACCACTGCAAGGAAGCCTCCGACCTCGGCGTCCCCCTGATCGGCGTCGGCCTGTACTATCACGGCGGCTATTTCGATCAGCTGATCGGCTTGGATGGATGGCAACGCGATTCCGACGATCCGGTCGATCCCGCGGTCAACCCGGTCGCCCGAGTCAACGGCTCCGACAGCAAGCCGTGTCTCGTCGCCGTCACGATCTCCGGCCGCGAAGTCCAGGTTGGGGCGTGGCGCGTCATGGTAGGGCGGGTTCCCGTTTACCTGCTCGATACCGACATCGAAAGCAATCATGCAGACGACCGCCAGTTGACGGCGCGCCTCTACACCGGTGAGCCCGAGTGGCGTGTGCGTCAGGAGTGGGTGCTGGGCGTCGGGGGCGTCCGGATGCTGCGTGCCCTCGGCATTCAGCCGGAAGTTTGGCATGCGAACGAGGGGCACGCGGCCTTCATGTTCGTCGAGCGCATGCGGGAGCTGACCGGAAAGGGGTTTACGCTGGCAAAAGCGGAAGAACAGATCCGCGCGATGAGCGTGTTTACGACGCACACGCCGGTTGCGGCTGGGCATGACGTCTTCACCACCGAGCAGCTCGAGCAGGCAACCGGGCCGTACTGGAACACGATGGGCCTCACCCGCGACCAATTCATGGCACTCGGAAAACCGGGTGGGGACGATCAGCGGTTCGAAGGGGCTCACGCCGGCAATGGCGACAGACCAGATTCGCGTGACGAGCGTGTTTACGACGCACACGCCGGTTGCCGCAGGGCACGACGTCTTTGCCACCGAGCAGCTCGAGCAGGCAACAGGACCGTTCTGGACCACAATGGGGATGACGCGCGACCAGTTCATGGCCCTCGGCAGTCCGGGGGCGAACGATCCGCGCTTCGAGATGACCGTCTTGTCGCTGCGGCTGGCCGGCCGTGTGAACGCCGTATCGGCTCGCCACCAGGAAGAATCACGGCGCATCTGGAGCTGGATGTGGGGCAAGAAGCCCGCCGCGGCCATCCCCATCAATCACGTGACGAACGGAGTGCACCTCAGCACGTGGATGGCGCGGCCCATTCGGGATTTGGTGGCCAAATCCCTCGGATCGGATTGGGAGCTCGAGGCTGAACCGCCGGCCGTCGCCGCCGCCGTGCGCGAGATGGAGGATGACCGGCTTTGGGCCGCCCACGACAGCCTCCGACAGCTGCTCTTTCACTATGTCCGTGAAGAAACGCGCAGCCGCTGGCGGGACAAATGGAAGGATCCCACAAAACTGGCCGGGTCCGGCGTGCTCCTTTCGCCTGCCATTTTCACGATCGGTTTTGGCCGCCGGTTCGCGACCTACAAGCGCGCCGACCTGCTCTTTCGCGATCGGGAACGGCTGCGGCGCTTATTGACCGACCCGGCCCGGCCCGTCCAGATCATTTTTGCCGGCAAGGCGCATCCCGCCGACGACCCAGGCAAGCGCGTGCTCCAGCAGGTGTTCCTGGCCGCTCAGGATCCCAGCTTCGAGGGCCGGATCGCCTTCCTCGAGGATTACGAGCTCCACTTGGCGCACCGCATGGTTGCGGGTGTCGACCTGTGGCTCAATCTGCCACGCGTGCCGCTCGAGGCTTGCGGCACGAGCGGGATGAAGGCGGCGCTGAACGGTGTGCCGCAGCTGGGAACGCTGGATGGCTGGTGGGCCGAAGGATACACGGGCGAGAACGGATGGGCGATTCCTCTGGCGTCGGGGGACAGTGACACCGACCAGCAGGACATGGAGCATCTCTTTGGCTTGCTCGAAGACAAAGTAGTGCCGATGTACTACAACCGACTCCCTGGCCAGCACTCGCCGGAGTGGGTACATATGATGAAAGGAGCGCTGACGGCCGCTGTTGAGGGCTTCACAGCGCGCCGGATGCTCCAGACATACGTCACACAGTACTACGTTCCCGCTGCGGCCGGCGAAGCGACGCCCGGCGATCCACCACTGTAACACGAGGGTTCGTTGAAGACCCGGGTTCTCCACCTCACCGCCGAATTGTGGCCGTACGCCCGGACGGGCGGCCTTGGTCAGGCGGTCGCCGGCCTGGCCGACTATCA
>QHUJ01000004.1 GCA_003221895.1 Gemmatimonadota bacterium
TGGGCAGGGGTGAAGGGCTATCTGGATGCGTGCACCGATGCCGCTGCCGCGCCCGTGATCGCGAAGTACACGGGAGTACTCGCCGCCGCTGACGTCTTTACCGCCAGCACGACCTTCTGGGTCATGGAGTCGCTCCGCCTCGACCTCGGCTTCGCCTCGTGGGTGCATCCGTGAGCCCGATTTCGAAAACACTCAACACACCGAACGATCGAACGATTCTCATCACGGGCGTGACAGGCCATCAGGGCGGCGCGGTCGCGCAGGCGCTCAAGAGCAGCGGATTCCGTTTGCGCGGCATGACGCGCAAGCCGGAGAGCGAGCAGGCGGCGGCGCTGGCGCGCCACGGCGTCGACGTCGTCAAGGGCGATCTCGATGACGAGGCGACGCTGCGCCGTGCGTTGGCCGGCGCGTGGGGCGTCTTCGGCGTGCAGAACACGTGGGAGGCGGGCGTCGAGCGGGAAGAGGCGCAGGGCAAGCGGCTGGCGACGCTGGCGCGCGAAGCCGGCGTCGAACACTACGTCTACACGTCCGTGGGATCGGCGCACAAGCGGACGGGCATCCCGCACTTCGACAACAAGTGGCGCATCGAGGAAACCGTACGCGGCCTCCGCTTCCCCTCGCATGTGATCCTGCGTCCGGTGGCCTTCATGGAAAACCTGCTGGCGCCCTTCAGTCTCCAGGGCGACACGCTCACCTGGGCGCTCGGGCCAACCACGAAACTGCAGATGATTGCGGTGGACGACATCGGCTGGTTCGGCGCGCGCGCGTTCACCGAGGCCGCCGCGTTGAACCGCCGCGAGATCGATCTCGCCGGTGACGTACGAACGATGCCGGAGGCGGCGGAGATCTTGACGAAGGCGCTGGGTCGGCCGATCGCATTCGCGCAAACGCCAATCGCACAGGTCCGGCAGTACAGCGAGGATACGGCGTTGATGCTGGAGTGGTTCGAGCGCGTCGGCTACAGCGCCGACATCGCCGGCCTGGAACGCGAGTTCGGCCGCGCGCTCACGAAGCTCGCCGACTGGGCGCGCCGGTCGTGATTCATCCGCTCGATCCCGAAGACGCGAAGGTCACCGCCGCCCTGCGCGCCATGGTCAGCGCCAGCAAGGGCGCGCGACCAGGAATCGAAGCACGCGCACAGTACGATGCGCTCATGGAGAGCGTATCGCCACGCGGCGACGTGACATTCGAAGCAGACACCCTCGGCGGCGTACCGGGACTGTGGGTACATCCGGCGGGTTGGCGGCCAGGCGAAGCGATCGTCCACCTGCACGGTGGTTGGTTCAACTTTGGCTCCGCCAAGGCGTACCGCCATCTGGTCGGGCAGATCGCCGCGAGAGCGGGAGCGAGGGCCTTTATCCCGGACTATCGGCTTGCTCCCGAACATCCATTTCCGGCGGCCACGGACGATGTGCGGGCATGCTACGAAGGACTTGCCGAGCGGGACGTGCACCGGATTGCGCTCACCGGAGACTCCGCGGGAGGCAATCTGGCCCTCGGACTCGCGTCCTCCAGCAACGCGACTCTCGTCGGAGTTGCCGTGGTGTCGCCGGTGACCGACCTGACGCTTTCGGGCGCGAGCTACGAGACGCGCGCGGATGCCGATCCCCTGTTTACTCGTCCGCAGGTCGCGGAACTCGTGCATTCCTACTTGGGGAGCGCCGACGCGAGACAACCACTGGCTTCGCCCCTTCACGGTCGATACGCCGGCATGCCTTCCACCCGCATTCACGTCGGTGACGACGAAGTGTTGCTGGACGACTCGCTCCGATATGTGGAGCGGGCGGTTGCCGCAGGCGTCGATGCCCGCGCTGATGTGTGGATGGGGATGCCACATGGGTTTCCTGCCAGCATCGGAAGATTGAAGGCGGCAGCACAGGCGCTGGATGCCATCGGTGCGTTCCTCACCGAGCGGCTGCTCAAGGAATGAACGAGAGAGCCCATCTTGCTCTTCCTGGCATCGTTTTTCCTCATTGCACAGGGGGCGAGCGTCGATCTCCGCAACCTCTCCGTCGTCCGCTTCGACTTCGACAATGACGTCTTTCTCGGGAAGGACAATTCGTTCACGGCGGGGTGGAGCTTGCAGCTGCACTCGCGTTTGAACGACGTCTGGGGCCCTGGCTACGCGAAGTGGATCGGACGCGTGCCGGGGCTCGGCGACGGCGGCCGCGGGGGGCCGATAACGCGCTGGGCAGTGGGAATCTCGCAGGTCATTATCACTCCCAAGAACGTCGGCATCGCGGCGCCGCAACCGAATGACGCGCCGTGGGCCGGGATGCTCGGCGCCGCCGTGTCGTGGTCCGCCTACGACAATCGCAGGATGGCGGCGCTGCAGGTCTACGCAGGATGCGTGGGGCCGTGCTCCGCCGCGGAGCCCGTGCAGAAGTTCGTGCACGGGGATCTCGGTCTCGGCCCCGTCCCCAAGGGGTGGGACAACCAGCTCGCGAACAAGGCGCTGTTCAACGTGAACTACGAGTACCGGTACAAGCTCTTCGTCGACCGGCCGGCTCGGTACTTCACGCCGGGCCGTTTCGCCCACGATCTGTCGGTCGGGAGCCACGTCGGGCTTGGAAATGTCGAGACGTTGATCTGGGGCCAGGTCGAGTACCGCTTCGGCTGGGGGCTGCCGCTGGGATTCACGAAAGCGCCCGACCCGCCCGGCTGGGGAATCATGCTCGATCCCGTCTACGTCGATCCGACGACGCCGCCCCCGTCGAGAACGAGGGGCTTGCGTGCCTACTTCTCGTTGATGGGACGGGTCGCCCACGTGACCCATATGGCCCTGGCAGAAGGCGGGAAAACGGTCAACGGCGGCGAGCAACCCAAGCTCCGTCCGTATCCTGGCCGCTACGTGACGCTCGCCGGATTGCACGTGGCGCGGCTGCCGTTCGCCGTCCACGTCACCGAGTATCGCTACTACCGGCAGGGCCGCTCGGGCATCGCCGGTTCGAGCGACTGGATCAATCTCTCGTTCGAATACCGCTTTTGAGGGCTGCGTACTAGGGCAGGACGTCGAGGTCGATCCAGCTTGGACACTCAAACTACGACCGCCTCTCGCTCCAACCGTACCCCGAATTTCGCCAACACTGCCTGCTCGATCTCTTCCGCGAACGCGAGCAGCTCTGCCGTGGTACCGCCGCGGTTTACGAGCGCCAGCGCGTGACGGGTCGAGACGCCGACGCCGTTTCGCTCATACCCCTTGCGATAACCGGCCTGCTCCACGAGCCAGGCCGCCGGCACCTTGACGCCGCGCTCAGCGGGAAATGACGGTGGATCCCAGCGTCGCTTCAACTCGGCAAATGCCTCCACGCTGATAATGGGGTTCATGAAAAACGATCCCACCGAACGCGTGTTGGGATCGGCGGGATCGAGCACCATCGACTTCCCGCGGCGCAACTCGAGCACCACGTCCCGCACGAGCGCCACCGCCGCCGGCGCCTCGAGCGCTTCGATCCCACTCCGGCGCGTGACAGCCGCGGCCAGCTCCGCGTAGCGCAGCGCCGGACGGGTGTTGCGCCACAGCCGCAGCCGGACGCCGAGCACGACGTAACGATCCCGGTCCACCTCCTTGAACCGGCTCATGCGATAGCCGAAGCCGCAGTTCACGCGATCGAACGTCACGTGCTCGAGGCGTTGGCGGTCCAGGCACTCCACGTCTACCAGTGTGTCGGCCGTTTCCTGACCGTAGGCGCCCACGTTTTGGATCGGCGCGCCGCCGACCGTTCCCGGGATCCCCGACAGACACTCGATGCCGCTCAATCCCCGCGCGACCGACTCGGCGACGAGCGCGTCCCACGACTCGCCCGCGGCAACGTTGACCACCATCCCCGCGCCGCTGGATGCCTCGAACGCCATGCCGCGGGTCGCGATGTGTGCCACGAGCCCCGGGAGGCCGGCATCGCGGAAGATGACGTTGCTGCCGCCACCCAGGACATGCAGCGGCAGCGAGCGGCGGCGCACGAACTCCAGCGCGTCCCGCACGTCCTCTGCAGACGCGCAGTCGCAGAAATAACGGGCGGGGCCGCCGAGGCCGATCGTGGTGTACGGGGCGAGGGAGACAGACTCTCGAATCAGCACAGCATCACAATAATGCCGGGCTTGACGACGGCGCTGCCGCGCGCCATCGTTTGGGCGCGCTCGGGGCGCACGCGGGTCCGCGCGAAGGACTGAGTCCACCCTCCACACCAGTTCCCTGCACGGTTGTCTCCGTGCTGGCCAGCTTGCGGACCGCTGGCGCTCAGCATGGAGGCTTTATGCCAGGCAAGCAGCTCCCCCCGCGCCCCAGTCTCGACCAACTCAAACACCAGGCGAAAGAGCTTCAGGAGTCGGCGCACGTCCCGCTGCACGAGGCGCAAACGCGGCTCGCGCGCGAATACGGGTTCGCGTCCTGGAACAAGCTGCGCGAAGAGGTGGAAGCGCGCACGCTCGAATTCGATGCGGCGCTAACGGAGTTCGTGAAAGCGGCGACCGATGATCGCCGGGCCCGAGCCGAGCGCATCCTCGCGCTGCATCCGAAGATTCGGACGGCGAATTTCTACACAGCGCTCGTGCTCGGCGATGCCGCCGCCGTAAACGCGCGACTCACGAAGGATCCGTCACTCGCGACCATGACAGGCGGGCCGCGCGGCTGGCTGCCAATCCACTACATCTGTTACACGGCGGTGGGCTCCGGCCACGGCCTTGCCGATATCGCGCGCCGTCTCATTTCCCTCGGCGCCGATCCGAATACGAAATTCCCGTGGCTGCATCACAACGTGCGCCGCCCGGTGCTGTGGGGCGCGTCACGGCACGCGCAATCGCTGGCGCTGGTCAACGTGCTGCTCGATGCCGGCGCCGATCCGAATGACGGCGTCACCCTGCCGCTCGCCGCGAGCGCCGGCGACAACCCGGTGCTCGACGCGCTGCTCGCGCGCGGCGCAAATGTCGATCAGCGCTGGGCCACCGATGGATCGACCGCGCTCTATGCAATCCTCAACTGGAGCCGCACGCCCGACGGGGTACTCTGGCTGCTCGGGCACGGCGCCGATCCGAACGCCGTGTTCAGCGAGAACGGCGAGACGCCGCTGCACGTGGCAGCGCGGGCGTGGGATGTGCCGGTGGTCGAGGCGATGGTCGCGCGCGGTGCCGACATCGAGCGGAAGCGCACTGACGGGCGGACGCCGTATGCCGTCGCCGAGCTGAACGGCAACCGCGCGGTGGTGGATTGGCTGCTCGCGCACGGTGCATCGCCGGACCTCCTGGATGTCGACCGGCTGGTCGCCGCCTGTAGTCTGGGCGATCGCGCGACTGCGGAGGCTCTGCTCGCCAGGAATCCCGGCCTCAAGAGCGAGATCACCGACGACCACTACAACGCGTTTCATCAGGCCGCCGAGCGAAACGACGTGGGCGCGCTCGAGGTGATGCTGACGGCGGGCTTCGATCCAAACCGCCCCGATGGGAGCATCGGCAAGACGGCATTGCATTCGGCCGCGATGGAGGGATGGCTGGACGCCGTGCGGGTGCTGCTCGCGCACGGCGCGTCGGTGCATGTGCGCGACCGCGAGTTCAATGGGCCGCCGCTGATCTGGGCGGCGGAAGGATCGCGGCAGGAGCGTGAAGGAAGGGATTTCGCCGGGGTGGGCAAGTTGCTGCTCGATGCCGGGTCACCGGTCGAGTGGCAGGCGCCGCAGCCCGAGCCGGCGGAAGGGATCAACGAGATCGTTGCGGCGTGGCGCGCACCCGTGTCATCCTGAGCGAGCGCGCACGCCGTTGGCGCGAGGGATCTGCTTTTTCATCCCAAAAGCAGGTCCTTCGCGCCTTCGGCGCTCAGGATGACAAGCTGGCTCGCGTTTATGAGGAAAAAAAGCAAAAGAGGGAAGGACCCGTTCGCCAACTCGGGCAGCGCTGGTACTTCGCCGAACGCAAGCTCATCGTCGACTGGAGCGAAACGCGAACGCTGTCAGTTTCCGCCAGCTAGAAGACTGCCGATTGGGAGTCGGAAGACAGGAAGTCGGCCGCGTGTTTCGTGAACGACTCCGGATACTGGAACAGAGAGCCATGCCCCGCGTCGGGATACGCGAGCAGGACTGCGTTCGGGAGGTTCTCGGCCAGCCAGTACGAGTTGCGCACCGGAATCATCTCGTCCTTGAAGCCCTGTACCACCAGCGTGGGATGACGAATGCCCTTCAAATCGGCAAAGCGCTCGCCCGTGTAGCGCTCCCACTCGCGAAACGCGGCCAGCTGTGCGCCGGCAACGTTCGGCCCGGCGGACGGCTCGCGGTCTTCCTTTCGCTGCATCAGTCTCGCGATGAACGCCTCGCCGGCGGCCTGGCTCGTCGTCGTCGGCGCGAAGAAGATCTTTTGCAGGACGGTAAGCCCGCGATTCTGCGGATCCTGGAGGTGCTTCGCGAGGCTCGGCTTCTCGAGGTGCATGATGTCCTCACCGCCGCGCGGAGCCGTGCCAACGAGGATCACATGACGAAGGATCGAAGGCCGGTCCTGGGCCATTTGTTGGGCGATCACACCACCGAGCGAGAACCCGAGAACGTCGCAGGTCTTTATTCCAAGCCCGTCAAGAAAGGCGATTGAGTGTTCTGTCATTCCGGCGATCGTCTCCGGGACGTCGCCGGTGGAACGCCCAACGCCGGCGTTGTCGAAGAGGATTACCTCCCTTCCGGTGGCAAGCGGATCAGTTACCGCTGGATCCCAGTTGTCGAGCGTCCCGGTGAAGTGCTGCAGACATAGCAGCGGCAGCCCCGAGCCATTGCCGAACCGCCGGTAGGCGTAGGAATGGCCGTTCACCTGAAGGAGCTGCGTGGGGGCGGTCGTATTGCTCCCGGTCTTCGTCATTGACCTGGTCTCCCGTTGAAGCCACCACTCACCCATTGAGTGACGATCGACTCGAACTCGGGCGCTCGCTCCTCCCAGACGCAGTGGCCGGCCTCGAGAACGTCCAAGCGTGCATGCGGCAGCCGTTCCCGCAGGAGCGCCGCGTCTCGAGCGAGCCCGTAAGGGTCGTTCCGGCCGACCACGATTGCCACCGGTACCTCGATCGACGCAAGGTGGGGCGCCAGTGCTGCCAAGTCTTTCGGGTACGCGCGAACGAGTGCCGCCGACCGCGTCAACCGATCGCCCTCGTAGGACGCGAGATAGTCGTCGCGGACGAAAGTTGGCACGGCGTACCCGCGAATAGACCCCAGGAACCCGCCTATGACCTCGACCGTATTGAGCGGCGGCAACGGCTCCGCTTCGATCATCCACTTGAGGGCGCCGTCAACATCGAGTGGGTACACCGTGGCGCCGGCACCCACTATGAGGCTGCGGAAGACTTCTGGCCGCATGAGCGCGGCGAAGAGGACCGACGGCGATCCGACGTCGAGTCCAACGGCGTGCACCGATGTGAGCCCGAACGCATCGATCGCCTTCACGATGAACGCGCCCATCTTCTGCGGCGCGAAGAGATCGTCGCGCGCCTCCGATCGCCCGAAGCCGGGAAGGTCGATCGCCAGCACCTCGAACTGTTTTGTCAGCCCGTCCCACACCGGAGCGAACGCGAAGATGCTCTCTGGCCATGGACTGAAGAGCACAACCTTCTCGCCACTCTTCCCTCCCGTGGCGTAGCGCACATTGAGCCCATCGATTGTCCGCCACGCGACGTCGAAGCCTGGTGATTGCCTCATCAACGCTTGCCGAGTTGCTCGCGCGCCAGAGCGACGAGCTCTGCATTGGTGTGCGCCCGGCCGCCAAGACCCCAGCCGCCGTCGGGCGCTTCGGTGAGCAACACCCAAATCCGCTCCTTCACCGACTCATCGGTCGCCGCCGCGGCCACGATCCGCGTCAGCTCGACGACCATCTTGATCTGCTTCTCACGATCCAGACCTCCGGCATTCGTAAGCACCTGGACCCGGATGCAGGCGGAGTCCCCGTCGACATTCGACAGGCTGTCCGGCGGGAGCTCGTGCACGAACGCCGCCGTGTTCTGGCGGAACAGCGGGATGTTCGGCACGCGCTCGATCGTCATCACCGCCGTCGCAACGTCCCGCGCGAGCTTCACGCGGTCGCGAAACGTACCGGTCGGTGCATACACGTCGATCATCGGCATGCTATTGACTCGCGCTCTCGATGACCCGGGCGATGTCCTGCGGCCGCGCGATGTACGCGAGATGCCCCGTCGGCACCTCCGTCACGTGCGCATTCATCCGCTTCGCCATGAAGCGCTCGAGCTCCGGATTGATCGCGCGATCCTGCGTTCCGAGGACGTACCAGGACGGCACTGTCTTCCAGGCCGGCGCGACGGCGAGGGGCTCGCCCGAGTCCGAGATCGGGATAGCGTTGCAGCAGCGCGCCGAGCGCTTCACCCGAATCGGGTGCGAACGCATCCACATAGACGAGCGACTTGACGTTGGGATTGCCTGCCGCTGCCGCCGTGATTACCGCGCCGCCGTACGAATGACCGACGACGACGAGCGGCCCCTGCTGCGCATCCAGCACGCGTTTCGTCGTCTCGATGTCTTTCGCATACGAAAAGAGCGAGTTCTGCACCGCGACGACCTTGTAGCCGCGGTCCTGCAGCGCACGCGTCACGTCGTACCAGCCACTGGCATCCGCCCATGCGCCGTGCACGAGGACGATCGTCGGTTTGGCAGCCGTGGCGTGGTGACCCGCGGACTGCGCCGAGAGGTACGGCGCCGATGCGAGAACCGCGAGAGCGACGAGAGCATACCGCGTCATAACTCCTCCTGGAGGTGGTCCATAGGTTCTCACGGTCGCTCTCGGCCCATCCATTCCCGGATGTAGCGCGAGCAGTTACGCAGCTCCATCCCTTCCGCTTCGCAGCGGGCCAGGAAACGGACGACCGCGACATCGACCAGCTGCACTTCGTCGAGGTCCAGCAGGACGCTTGGCCCGTGTCGCAACAGGCAGGCCCGCAGCTCGCTCACATGCTCGGCGTTGATCCGCCCGCTCATCCGGAGCACGACCGTGATCTTGAAAGTCATCACTGGGAGTGGGCAAAGGTCGCGCCACAGCGATGTCGCGCGCAGACTGCTACTTACGTTTTCGAGAAGTGCTGATGCTCAGAAAATGCTGAGCGAGACCTAGCGTGGCCGGAATTTCAGCTTATCGATGTGCAACGCGCGGATCTTGGAGTCCAGTGTCTGGCGCGGCATGCCGAGCTTTGTAGCCGCGCCCTTGGGCCCGGCGACACGTCCCTTGGTCGCGGCCAGCGCCGTCTCGATCGTGGCTCGCTCCTGCTCCCCGCCCGCCGGAGGGCCTTTCGCCTTCAGCCACGACTCGTCGATCGAGAATGTGTCGGCTTCACAAAGCACGACGGCGCGCTCGATCACGTTCTGCAGCTCGCGGATATTGCCAGGCCAGTCGTAACCCTGCAGGAGTGCCATCGTGCGCTTCTCGATGCGCGTGATCTTCTTGCCGGCGCGCTTCGCGAACCGTTCTACGAGGTACTCGACGAGGACCGGTACGTCGTCCACGCGCTCTCGCAGTGGCGGCACCGTGATCGGAAACACATTCAGTCTATAGAATAGATCGGCCCGGAATGCCCCTCGCGCGACCACCGCCTCGAGATCCTGATTGGTGGCGACGATCACGCGCACGTCCACCGCGATCGGATGACTGCTGCCGACCCGTTCGATCTCGCGCTCCTGCAGCACGCGCAGCAGCGCGACCTGTGCTTCGGCCGGCAAGTCGCCGACTTCGTCGAGCAGGATGGTGCCACCGTCCGCCGCTTCGAATCGGCCCAGACGTCGCTGCAGCGCGCCGGTAAAGGCCCCCTTCTCGTGGCCGAACAGCTCCGACGCGATGAGTGAGGTGGGGATCGCCGCGCAATTCACGCGGATGAAAGCGCGGCTCGCACGGCGCGAGCGCTTGTGGATCGCCCTCGCGATCAGCTCCTTGCCGGTGCCGGTCTCGCCGAGGATGAGAACGGTGGAATCTGTGGGGGCGACCTTCGCCACCTGCGCGAGGACCTGGCGGAGCGACGCGGAGGAGCCGACGATCTCTTCGAACATGGAGGCGCGGTCGATATCTTCGCGCAGCGCCACATTCTCATTACGCACGCGCTCTTCGGACCGCTTGCGATCATCGATGTCGGTGCCCGTCGCGTACCAGCGCAACGTGTGACCGCGCTCGTCCCGAACCGGGTTGTACTGCACGAGGAACCACCGATACTGTCCGTCATGCCGTCGAGCGCGTTGTTCGAGCTCGAAAGGCACGCCACGCGCGAGGGCGTCCCGGCGCTCCTCCCGGAGGCGCGCCACGTCCTCCGGATGAAACACACGCGCGCGGAAATCGGCCGAGGTCATCTCAGCGATCGTGAGACCGATGTACTGGAGCAGAGACCGATTGCCGTAGACGGGTTGCCCATCGGGACTCAGGACGGCAATCGTCTGCGGAATGGCGTCTACAATCTCCTGCGCCTCCTGCTCGGACGACCTGAGTCCTTCCATCTATCTATTCGGCCAGCACCTGGTGCACCGTCGCCACCGCGATCGAGCCTTCGCCCACCGCCGACGCGACCCGCTTGGTGCTGCCACTCCGCACGTCGCCGACTGCGAGCACGCCGGGCAGGCTTGTTTCGAGCAAATAGGGTTGGCGGCGCAGCGGCCAATGCACGAGATCCTCCGGCGTCAACGCGGGGCCCGTCTTCACGAACCCCTTGTCATCGAGTGCCAGACAACCCGTCAGCCACTTCGTGCTCGGCTCCGCCCCGGTCATCGTGAACACGTGACGGAGGTTCTGCGTCTCGACAGGCCCATTGCGGCCGCTCCGCCAGGCGACGCGCTCGAGATGCCCGTTGCCTTCCAGCGCCACGATCTCGGTGCGCGGGTGTTGCACGATGCGGGGATGCGCGTCGATGCGGCTGATCAAGTAGCGTGACATCGTGCTCGAGAGCCCGCCGGAGCGAATCAGCATGTGGACGCGTTGCGCCGTTTCCGCGAGAAAGACCGCGGCCTGACCGGCGGAGTTCGCGCCACCGACGACCGCAACTTCCTCGTCGCTGCACATCCTGCGCTCCATCTGCGTGGCCGCGTAGTACACGCCGGCATTCTCGAATTTCGCCAGGTTGCCGACGTCCAGTTTCCGATATTCCACACCCGTGGCGATGATGATCGCGCGCGTCAGCAGCACATCCTCCTCCCCGTCGCCGAGGAAGACGCGGTACGGTTTGTGGTCGCAGTTCAATCGGATGGCGTGCTTCGCGATCAGCACCCGCGCGCCGAACTTCTGTGCCTGATCATACGCGCGCCCCGCCAGCTCCTGCCCCGAGATGCCGAGCGGAAAGCCGAGGTAGTTCTCGATCTTGGAGCTCGTGCCGGCCTGACCCCCCGGTGCGTTGGCTTCGACGACCACGACATTCAGCCCTTCCGATGCCGCGTACACCGCCGCCCCGAGTCCCGCGGGACCGGCGCCGACGATCACCACGTCCCAGATCTGGGCGCGATCGAGCGTGGGGTTCAGGCCGAGGCAGTCGGCGAGCTTCTCCACGGTCGGATTCTTGAGCACGAGGCTGCCGCGGCAAATCACGACCGGGATGTCGGCGGGCGTGAGATGGAACCGGTCCAGCAGCTCTTGGCTCGCCGCATCGGTGTCGAGGTCCACCATTTTGTACGGGTGACCGTTGCGCGTAAGAAACTCGAGGATGTGCAGCAGGCCGGAGCAATGATTGGACCCGAGGATGACGACGTCGCCCTGTTGGCGATCGATCAGCTGCAGGCGGCGCAGGATGAACGCGCGCAAAAAGATGTCGCTCAGCTCGGTATCGGTCGCCATGACCTGCAGAAGCTCGTCGCGGTCGATTTCCAGCACTTCGCTGGGTACGGCCGCGGCGATGCGTCCGAGGAATCGTCCGCCGGCCAGGATCGACCGCTCTCCGGTGAACATCCCGGGGCCGAAGCTGATGGCCAGGTCCTTCGACGCCTGAACGGTGTTCTGCGCAAACGCATCCACCTGGCCGGACACGACCACAAAAATCTTGGTGACCGGCTGACCAGGCTCGCCGACCACCTCGCCTTGCGCGAGCTTACGACGGTGCCCGTGCGGCTCGAGGCGTTGCAGCTGCGCAGCCGTGAGCTGCGGGAATGCCTCGTTTTTCTGCGGGCCGGCGTTCGAGGATGTGGGAACTGTCGAGGCTGTCATATGCTTCCCTGAAGTCATAACCTCTCTGTCAAGGAATGACGGTATGGACCAGCAGTGCAAGCATCTTTCGCATGTGCGTGACGTCGCGCCCAAGACCCCGGACGGCTGCGAGGAGTGCCTCCAGAGCGGCGACGAGTGGGTGCATCTGCGGCTCTGTCTCGAATGCGGTCACGTCGGGTGCTGCAACGACTCCCGGAATCGCCATGCCACCAAGCACTTCCACACGACCAAGCACCCCATCATGCGCAGCTTCGAGCCCGGCGAGGACTGGGGCTGGTGCTATGTCGATGAGCTCGAGTTCGAGCCGGCGCCGCGGGCGGCCCGCTAGCGCCTAGCCGCCGACCGCCGTCACGTGGATGCCTGACTTCAGGGTCCGATGCACGGGGCACTTCTGACCGATCTCGAGCAGTCGGGCCCGCTGCTCCGCCGTGAGTGACCCTTCCAACTTCACTTCCGTGTCGATCCGGTCCAGCATCGCCTCCTTGTCCATGCAGTTCTCGCAGTCTTTGGCGTGGCTGCGAAAGAACTGCAGCCGAATCTCCACCCCGTCGAGCGGCCACTGTTTCCGTCGCGCATACAGCGCGATAGTGATCGACATTCAGGTGCCGAGTGCCGCCGCGATCAGCTGATAGGCGTCGGGCCCCCGGTCGGTCCCTCCGGAGGTCGCGGGCTCGTCGGCGGTGAGGTGGTGCGGCCCGATCGTGATGTCCTGCGCGAAGCCCTGCGCACCGCCGCGAACGATGACGACTCTGCCCGTCTCTGTCATGCTGGCTCCTTGATGTTCACGGTAAACGATTGGTCAGCCACTCGCGCGCGATGTCGGCCATATCGCGGTGCTCGACGTCCGCCAGCGCATTGAGCCGGCGCATTTCGGAGTCGGAGATCTTCCCGCCAAGCTCGGCGAGTGCCGCGGCGACTTTGGGATACCGCTCGAGCGCACCACTGCGAATCACCGGCGCGGCCTGGTACGGTGGGAAATAGCCGCGATCGTCGGCGAGCTGCACCAAACCGAGCGCTGCGATTTGCCCATCCGTCGAATTTCCGGCAATGACGTCCACCTTCCCGTCGGCCAATGCGCGGGAGGTCAATCCCAGATCCATCGCGGTCGGGGGCTGTGAAAAGTGCAGGCCATAGCGCGCGGCCAATCCCGGAAAGCCATCCGCCCGCTCCAAGAACTCGTAGCCGAATCCCGCCTTCCAATGCGGCGCCACGCGGGCGAGATCCGTGATGGTCTGGAGACCATATCTCGTTGCGTCGGCGTGGCGGACCAGAATGGCGAAGGTGTTGTTGAAGCCCAACGGCGCAGTCCAGCGCAACTGAAATTGGCGCTCGTACGCCGCCTTCACGAAGCGCAACACGCTGTCGGCATCGGCGATGGGCGGCTGCTTGAGGATTGCCGTGAACGCCGTGCCGGTGTACTCGACATACAGGTCGATGGCGCCAGTGGTGATCGCCTCATGACACACGAATGTGCCGCCGAGGTGCAGCCGGCGCTCGACGGGAATACTCGTCCGCCGCTCGATCTGTTGCGCCACGATCTCGGCGAGCAAGTCCGATTCGGTGAAGTTCTTGGACCCGATGACAAGGCGCGGCCCACGGCTGCAGGTGAGCGTCGCGCCCGCGAGCAGCAACGCCACGAGCCGCTTCAGCGTGGCCGCCACACGAGCCTCCGCTCGGCGAGCGCAAGCAATCCATCGGCGAGCAGCGCGAGCAGCGCGGCGGGCAGCGCGCCCGCCAGGATCAGCGTGTCATCGACCGTCGCGACGCCGCGAAAGATGTAGACGCCGAGTCCACCGGCACCGATTGCCGCGGCGATCGTCGCCACACCGACGCTCACGACGACGGCCACACGCACGCCGGCGAGAATGACGCCGGCCGCCAGCGGCAGCTCGACGAGCCGGAGCAACTCGCCGTCAGTCATTCCCATGCCCCGTCCTGCCTCGCGGACCGCGGGATCGACCCCCGTAATGCCGGTGTAAGTGTTGCGCACGATGGGAAGCAACGCATACATCACCAGCGCGCTGATCGCGGTCCAGGCACCGATGCCGAACACCGGAATCAGCAGACCGAACAACGCGAGGCTCGGTAGCGTCTGCACGACGTTGGTGACGCCGAGGATCGGCTTGCGCCACGCGGGTCGCCGGGCGACGAGCACGCCCAGAGGGAGCCCCAGGAGCACAGCCACAGCCGTCGAGATCGCGACCAGCCCGATATGCTGGCGCAGGAGAAGCAGCAACTCGTCGAAATGACGCCGGTAAAACTCGAGCAGCGTCACGCCGCGCTGTCCATGAACTGCCGCACCTGCGGCAAGGGGCTTGCCCGGAATTCGTTGGTAGTACCGAAGAACGCGAGCCGGCCGCTCTCGAGCAGGCCGATGTGGGTGCCGAGCAACAGCGCTTCGCGGGCGTCGTGCGTCACAAAGACCAGGGTTTTGCCGAGCCTGGCCACGAGGGCGCGAAACTCCCGCTGCAGCTCGAGGCGCGTCACCGGATCGAGCGCGCCAAAGGGCTCATCGAGCAGGAGGAGCGGTGGATCGTTGGCGAGGGCGCGCGCCACACCGACGCGCTGTCGCTGACCACCGGAGAGCTGATGAGGGTATCGCGGACCGAACGTCACCGGATCGAGTCCGACGAGCGCGAGCAGCTCACGAACGCGTAGCTCGGCGCGGGTGCTCGACCAGCGCTCCAGACGGGGCACCAGGCCGACGTTCTCCGCCACCGTGAAATGCGGGAACAGACCGATCTCCTGGATCACGTAGCCGATGCGCCGGCGGAGTCGCGAGTCATCCTGCGTCGCCAAGTCGTCGCCCGCGATCCGGACGTCCCCGGCGCTCGGTGTGATGAGTCGATTGATGAGCCGGAGCGTGGTTGTTTTTCCAGCGCCGCTGCGACCGAGCAAGACGAGCGTCTCGCCCGCGCCCACCGCAAACGACACATCATCGACGAGCGCCCGGCCGTGCAGCTCGTAGCGCAGGCCGCGCACGTCGAGGACCGCATTCACGATTGCGACGCGACCTGGAGTGCCTCGAACAGCGGCTCGGTGCCGTGGGGGCCATCGTACCGTCCGCCGTTGATAAAGAAGGTGGGCGTGCCGGTCACGCCGCTTTTCAAGCCGCTGATCACGTCGTCGTTGACTCGCGCCCGGTAGGTCCCGGCTTGCAGCGCATCAGTGACACGATCGGCATCGAGGCCGAGCTCGGTCGCGTACTCGATGAGATTGTCATCCTCGAGCGCGAACTGCCGCTCGAACAGCCGGTCGTGCATCTGCCAGAAGGCACCCTGCGCCGCGGCGGCCTCCGCCGCTTCTGCCGCATGCTGCGCGTTGGGATGCAGCTTGGTGAGCGGGAAGTTACGGAACACAAACCGCAGACTCTTGCCGAGCCGCCGCTGCAGCTCTTTGACCATCGGCCAGGCTTTACGGCACGATGCACACTCAAAGTCGCCGTATTCGACGAGCGTCACCGGCGCCGTTGCCGGGCCGGTGACGTGGTCTCGTTCGCCTACTGGGGGTGCGAGAGTGCCGCGCTCGGCCCGGACCTCCGACATCTAGCCTGGATGGCGCGGATGGCGCCGCAGTGCCAAAGCGGCTTCATCGATGCGCACCATGTAGGCGCGCGCGGATTCGGCCTGGGCACGCCGCGGCAACACGAAATGGCGATCGTCAGGCCGCGAGCTCTTGAGATCGTCAACCATCAGGTCGCCGCCATGCGCTTCGACCGCCGACTCGAAGCGCTCGACCGCCGACAGGAGGTCGGCGAGCTCGTCGGGCTTTTCCGAACCGGTGAGCGCGATACCCCGGTGGCGCAGCCGGTCGGCGACTTCCGCTGCTACGTGGCGGCGCTCACTCATGGTTGCTGGTACCCCTTCACGAACCACCGCCCCTCGTCGACGCCGTGCGAGATCTCGGTCAACATATTGCATCTCCCTGGTCAGAGTCTCTCCGGCATTGAAACTAGTTCGCTTTCTGAGTGGCGGGAGCCTTTCGGCCGGCGAGCTGGACCGCCCCCCCGACGACTGCGGCGAGCAGCGCGGCGAGCCCCCACACCGGGCCCGCATCCTGCAGACGCAGTGCGCCATCGACCGAGAACGGGCCGGCACCGATCATTGCAACGCTGACCGCCACAGCGGCCACGGTCAGGTTGTACTCATATCCCTGGTTGTGATTGAAGAAGCCGTGCTTGATGTGCACGGTGGCGATCGCGACGAACATCACGCTGGTGATCAACATCGCCGCCAGGGGCGTCGCGAGGCCCAGCGCCAGCAGCAGGCCACCGCCGACCTCTGCCAAACCGGCGAACAGCGCGTGACGCCGCCCCGGCACGAAGCCGAGTTGTTCCAGGAAGCCACCAGTGCCAGCCAGCCCGTACCCGCCAAACCAGCCGAACAGCTTCTGCGCGCCGTGCGCCGCCATGGTGAGGCCGACAACGAGTCGCAGGATGAGAAGACCGAGAGCCATACCGGACCTCTTGCTTTCTGTTGGAGTGCGCCTATCCAACGGGAAGCTCCATGATTTGGTTCCCGCCGTGCCCGAAGATCGCCTTCCGAAACACAAAGCGCTCGCCAATTGGCAATTGCCAACAGGCTGGCACGCCCCGCAAGACCAACTCGCGATTCCGTAAGCGCTTAGCCGTGGCGCGGCGCTTGCCTTCTCCTGCAGCGATGACTCTCAAGATCGAAATCGCCTCCGACGGAGAAACGGCGACGTTCCGCCTCAGCGGGCGCATCGACGAGGATCAGCTGGTCGAGCTGCAGGCGGAGGTGCAGCGGTACCGCCCACGGCTCGCGTTCGACCTGGCGGAGACCACACTCGTGGATCTCGCGGTGGTGCGCTTCCTCGCCGCGCATGAAGGGCACGGCGTCGAGCTGCTGCGTTGCCCGCGATACATCCGCGAGTGGATCGCTCGGGAGCGGAGCCAAGGAACCCAAGCAGAGGAACCATGAACAGAGATCTCGGTGTCTGGACCTATCAAGACTGCGCCCTGGTGCTGATCGATTATCAGGGGGAGATATTCGCAACCATTCGCTCGGAAACGAGCGCCGATCTGGTAGAGCTCAATGTCCGCCTCCTGGCCAGGACGGCCAAGGCGTTCAACATGCCGATCGTGCTGTCCAGTGTTGGCGTCGGGGCCGGCATCAACGGGCCGACGCAGCCGGCGATCCTCGCCGAGCTTCCTGGCCTTCAGGTGATCGACCGCACGACGATGAATGCGTTCGAGGATCGCGCCTTCAGTGAAGCCGTGAAGAAGACCGGGCGCAAGCGGCTGATCTTCGGTGGACTCCACACCGAGATTTGCCTCACGTTCGCGACGATTGAGGCGCTGAAAAACGGTTACGAGGCGATGTTTGTCACCGATGCCGTCGGTGGGAGATCCCAAACGGCGCACCGCACGGCGATCGAACGGATGTCACACGCCGGCGCCGTCCCGAATACGGCGCTCGCGGTCCTGTGTGAGTCGTTCCGAGACTGGACGTCACCGCAGGCCGCCAAGGCGCGCGAGGTCATCGGCTGGTATTTCGCGGAAATCCCGAAGCTGACCTCCGAAGTTGGCGTGTGAAATGTCCCGCAGGCTATCACGAATCGCACACTTCACTGGGAGGCAACATGGCAACACCGATGCTTGATGACCTGAAGCGAGGCTATCGCCTCGGCTGGTGGGCGCTCTTCTTACGCGGACTGCTCAGCCTTGCCGTCGGCGTCTTGATTTTTGCTCGACCGCTCGACTCCGTCGCAGCCTTCGCGCTGGTGATCGCGTTTTGGGCGATCTTCACCGGCCTCACCACCACCGTGCACGCGTTCGAGCTGAGGTCGGTTGCGCCGCACTGGTGGGTCCTCCTCCTCTCAGGGCTGGTGAGTGTGGCGTTCGGCGTCGCGGCATTCTACTACTATCCCGGGCTGTCCCTGACCTTCGCGGTCGTCATGGTCGCGTGGTGGCTCACGGTCACAGGCGCCATCGGCATCTACGCCGCGGTGCAGGAGAACAGGCTCGGCCTCAACTGGGGCTGGACCGCGGCATTCGGCGTGCTGAGCGCGGCCGCCGGTGTGTTCGCGATCGCGGCCCCGCCCATCACGCTCGCCGCCATCATGGGACTGATCGCCGGTTTCGCGATCGTGTCCGGTGTCGCCTTGATCATGGGCGCGTTCAAAGTCCGTTCCGTCGTGCAGTCGGCCACTTCACGAGCACATGCAGGCATGACCGCGTAATGCGGCCGGCCCCGGGGAGGTGGCGGATGTTTCCGGATCGAGTTGACAACCGCGATTGGGGCCAGCAGCCACCTCCCCCCCCCCCCGGGGTCGAGGAGTCGTGAGCCACATGCGGGCGCGATCGCGGTGACTACGCTTCTCGACTCGAGGCAACGCGTTGCCGCCACACTCATGGTGGCGCTCTGCGTCGCACTGGTCATCGCGCTCGCGCCCTACGCGACGGGACTCCTGGGCATCCCCGTCCTCTACGTGGTGCTGGAGCCGGTTCACGACTGGCTCAAGCGCCGGGCGCCGCCACGGGCGGCCGCCGGCCTCGTCGTGGCGGTGTTGCTTCTCGTGCTTGTTGTGCTCGGCGGCTTCTCCGTCGGCTTGATCGTCAGCGAGGCGGAGCGGCTCGGAGTGACGGTCATGCAGAGCCCCATCGTCGCGCGACTCTCCGAGCTCAAAATCGGCAGGTTCGACGTGGGCGCCCGGCTCGCCGACCTCGGTTCGAACATCGTAGGATGGATCGGCTCGTCCGCATTCGGGTTCGTCGGGACGGCGTCCCGGGCGGCACTGAACCTGACGATTGCCTCCTTCGGCCTCTACTATTTGCTGCTCCGGCCTGGGGAGACCTGGAGCGCGGTGCGCCGATATATCCCGTTTTCCGAGCGCAACATCGAGAAGCTGTCGCAGCGATTCCGCGACATCGCCACGTCCACTGTCATCGGCACGGGGCTCTCGGCGTTGCTGCATGGCGTGCTCACGAGCCTCGGCTTTCGAATCGCGGGGCTCCCGAACGCGACGCTCTGGGGGGCCGTGACCATCGTGTTCTCGATCCTGCCCGTCCTGGGCAGCGGGCTCGTCTGGGGGCCGGGGGCGATCGTGCTGCTGGTCAATCATCGACCCGGAGCGGCCGTGTTCCTCGCCCTGTGGGGGATACTGATCGTGGGAAACATCGACTACGTGATCCGGCCGATGGTGTCCCGGCGGTGGGGACAGATCCACCCGTTGGTCACCCTTGTGGGGGCGCTGGTCGGCGTCCCGTACCTGGGGATACTCGGTCTCCTCATTGGACCGCTGGCGGTGTCGTACGCGTTTGAGCTGATCGCGATGTACCGAGAGGAGTACGTGACGTGAGGGTCTTCACGTGCGCGGCGCTGCTTGGTTGCGGCGCGGCCCTGAGCAGCGCGGTCCATGCCCAGCAGCCACCGGCCGAGCTGACGACCTTTCTGCAGCAGCGGATCGGCCTCGACCGGGCGCAGCTCGCCTCGATCGAGCGGGGCGACGCCATTGTGAAAATCCTGGACACCGAGAACAAGCGCGACGTCGCAGTGTTCGGGATCATCGCGGTGGACGTACCGCGCGAGTCCTACGTCGCCCGGTTGCAAGATCTCCCGAGCTCACTCCGCACTCCCACCCGCGCCCGGTTCGGGATCTTTCACGTTCCTGCGACTGCGGCGGACGTCGAGAGCGCAACGGTTGCCGCGCAAGACGTTGCGGACGTGAAGCACTGCCGCCCCGGCGACTGCAAGATCAAGATGCCGGCCACGGACATGCAGCGGCTGCACGCCGAAATCGACTGGTCGGCCGCGGACGCCGGGAATCAGCTCGACGCGTACGTGCGGCGGCGGCTCGTAGAGTACGTCACGGACTACCGGACTCGCGGCGACTCGGCGATGCTGGTGTACGACGACCGCGGCGGAGTCCACGCCAGCGATGCCTTCGCCGCCCTCCTGACGCAGTCGCCGTACGTGTACCAGGACATCCCTTCACTGCGGCAGTACCTGGCGGAATACCCGCACGCCCCGTTGGATGGTGCGCGCGAGCTGCTGTTCTGGGCCGACGACTCCATGTCCGGCGTGAGGCCGATTCTCAGCGTGACCCACATGGTGGTGTACACGCCGCCTGAGTTGTCAGGTGTGACCGTTGTGGCGTCGAAGCAGATCTTCGCGAATCACTTCTTCGAAGGTGCCTTCGACCTGATGGCCATCATCGATCGGGCGAGCACCGGGGCAAAGCCCGGGAGCTATTTGGTTCTGCTCCGGCGCTGCCGCTTCGACAACCTGCCGACCGCACCCATCAACATGCGCGGCAAGCTCGTCGGCAAGTTGGGCGACCAGATGCGCGTCGATCTCGAGCGTCAGAGAGTGAGGTAACATGGGCGCGTCGGCGAATAAGCCAGCGAGACTGGCATTCGTTCAGGTTCTGGCGCCCACACTTCCCCAATGGCAAGCTTGAAAGCTTGAATGGCGCAACTTCACGTTGCATTACCGGGAGGTTGATATGGGGGTGATTCCACTCAGCGACGCCACGCGGCGCCCGAGCCGCATCCCGGTGATGACCGCGTCCATCATCGCCGTGAACGCGCTGATGTTCGTGATCGAGCTAGTGGGCGGCGACACGTTCGTGACCACGTGGTCGCTCCACCCGGCCGACATCGTCGCGGGCCGTCACCTTATCACCATTCTGACGTCGATGTTCATGCACGGCAGCTGGTCGCACATTCTCGGCAACATGGTCTTCCTGTGGGCCTTCGGACCGGAAATCGAAGACCTCATGGGTCGGCGTAAGTATCTCGTGTTCTACCTCCTGGGCGGGCTGGCGGCGACAGCGGCGCAGGTCGCGGCCGACCCGAGCTCGACGGTCCCGAACCTCGGTGCCAGTGGAGCGATCGCTGCCGTCATGGGCGCGTTTCTCGTCACCTACCCGCGCGACAGAATTCGCTCACTGCTCGTGATTGTCATTTTTGTGCAAATGGCATACATCCCGGCGGCACTGCTGATCGGGGTCTGGTTCCTGACGCAGCTCGTGAGTCTGGGCGCGGTGGCGCCGCAACAGGCCTCGGGGGGCGTCGCCTACGCGGCCCACGTTGGGGGATTCATCTTCGGCGCGGTCGCCGCCCGTCTCTTCGAAGGTCGTCGATTAGCGGAGGCCTCGGTCATCGGGGGGGGAGCGGTCCGGTAATCATCGGAGGCATTGGGGCAGCGCCACTGAGCCCTGAAGCGAGACGCCGGCCCTTCTCAGCCTCTTAAGGAATGGTGGAAGGGGTTAAGTAAGGAATGAAGAAGCGACCCTACGTCATCTGCCACATGACCCCGTCGATCGACGGCAAGATCGTTTCGAAGAAATGGCCCGCCCTGCAGATCGCATCCGCCGCCTACGAGCGTACCGCGACAACGCTCGCCGCCGACGCGTGGATCGTCGGACGCGTCTCGATGGCACCGTACGCGGGCAAGTCGCGCGTGCGGCGACTCACCGGGAAGCAGCGGATGCCGCGAAGGGATTTCATCGCCGAGGCAAAGACGCGGTCGTACGCCATCGCCATCGATCCGTCGGGGAAACTCACGTGGCGATCGAATGCCATTGATGATGCACACGTGATCGCGGTTCTCGGCGAACGCGTGTCCGACGACTACCTGGCGTTTCTCGAATCCAGGGGCGTGTCGTACATATTCGGGGGCAGAGCCAGCATCGATCTCAGGAGAGTCCTGGCGAAACTCCGGACGGCGTTTGGGATCCGCCGGCTGCTGCTCGAAGGCGGCGGCAAGATCAATGGGTCATTCCTCGCCGCCGGCTTGATCGACGAGCTGAGCATCCTGATCGCCCCCGTCGCGGATGGCAGCATCGGTACGCCGACATTGTTCGACGCGATGGTGGGGAAGGGGTTGGCGCGGAAACTCCGGTTGATCTCGATCTCAAGGATCAAGGGCGATCTGGTCTGGCTGAGATACAAGATGTGAACCGAAGTCACAGGAACGGTCGGAGGCGTGCCATCGCGCGGATGACGAGGGCACGCTCGGCCGGCGGGAGGTCGCTGAACCGCGTCTCGAGCACAGCCTCCGCCGCGGCCAGCCCGGCTCGGAGCGCCTTGTTGCCGGTCGCGGTGAGCCGGAGCCGCAGGCGCCGGCGGTCGTGTGGGGCGGCAAGCCGCGTCACGAGGGCTCGACGCACCAACCCGTCCACGAGCGTGGACATGCTGGGCAGGGTAAGCCCGACGTAATCGGCGACTGCGGACAGGTCCGCGTCTGGATTGGCGTCGAGAAACCCGAGCGCCCGCATGTGGGACAGCGACAGCTGCTTCGGGCCCCGCCGCCGCACTTCGGGTGTGACCAGGCGGGTCACGAGCAGGGTGATCTCCAGTACCGCCGCAGCCACTCGGCGACCCGACTGTCTGGCCATCGCCGTATGATAGCGCCGCTCCGCTGTTCCGCAATGATACTTAGATAAACGAATGATTAGGCCATGGAACCTTCAGAACGCGAGCGTCGTTCGCCTGGCATGTCCTGGAAGCCGATCGTCGTGGGCGTCGACGTATCGCCTGAGGCCGCAGATGCTGCCCTGTTCGCCGTGGCGGCGGCGGAGCGCGCCGAAACCTCTTACCATCTCGTGCACGCGACTTCGGAGCACGCCTCGCGGGGCGACAGCTACCCGTATACGCGACTGTACGACGAGGCCAGCGCGCAACTGGGCGCAGCCCTCGGGAAGCGCGTGCCCAAGCAGGTGCTCGAGGGGCTCACGGTCCATCGGGGAAAGCCTGCTGCCGTCCTGAACGAGGCCGTGGCCGCGCACGGCGCGGAGCTCGTGGTGCTCGGCGGCAAACACCACACGACTATCGGGCGCTGGCTCGGCGGGAGCACCAGCGTCGCCGTGGCGCGGACGGCTTCGGTGCCGGTGCTGGTCACCGTGGGAGCTCCCGCCATCCGGCGGGTGCTGCTCGCCCTGGATCCGTCGGCCGCGGCGCGCCCGGCGGTCGCCGCCGCCGAGCGCTACGCCGCCCTGTTCGGCGCCAGGCTGCGGGCCCTCAGCGTGGTTGAGCCGCCTGCCGTTCTTCCCGAAGTCCCGCAGCAAGACACGACCGACTACTACCGGCGGTGGGAGGAGACTCTGGCGCGCGACGTCTGGCCACTGATCCGGGCACCGGGTGTGGACACACTCGTCCGACACGGCACGGCTCTCCTGACGATCCTGAGCGAGGCGGCCGCATGGAGCGCTGATCTCGTCGTCGTCGCCACGCACGGAAAAGGACCGGTCGAGCGAATGCTCGTGGGGAGCGTCACCGAGGGGCTCATCAACCACCTGCCTACGTCGCTGCTGGTCGTGCCGGCCGGGGCGGGGGCGGCGCTGGTGGAGCCTGATGCGACCGAGCTCATCACTGTCAAACACGAGGAGGAGACGTGAACATCCTGTATACCGCCGAGGCGGTGGTCGAGGGAGGGCGAGCAGGACATGGCCGGACGTCCGACGGGCGGCTGGCCGTTGAGCTCTCCGTTCCCAAAGAAATGGGCGGCGAGGGCGGGCCGGGTACCAATCCAGAGCAGCTGTTCGCCGTCGGGTACGCCGCCTGCTTTCAGTCCACCCTCTTGTCCCTGGCGCGCGGTCGTAAACTCGACGCCTCCGACTCGACCATCACCGCGCGCGTGGGGATCGGTCCCACCGGTCACGGCGGCTATGGCTTGACGGTCGCCCTCGACTTGCACGCGCCGCACCTGTCGCGGGGCGAGGCCGAAGATCTGATGCGTCGAGCCCACGAGCGCTGCCCATACTCGAACGCCACGCGCGGCAACGTCGACGTGACGCTCGGCGTCGACGGTCTCGAACTGGACCGGAGGGCCGCGTGACACACCTCCCCGAGGCTCCGAATCCAGTCCTCATCCGTTACTCCCCGCCCGCGCTTGGCGTCGACACATGCGCGTCGCCATCGCCCACCCACACCGTCTGAATGTTCACGAACTCATGGATCCCGAAGTCGGACAGTTCGCGCCCATAGCCGCTCTGTTTCACGCCGCCGAACGGCAGGCGCGGGTCCGAAGCGACCATGCCATTGATGAACACGGAGCCGGCTTCGATTCGTGAGGCGAGCACTTGCGCGCGCGCGAAGTCGCGCGTCCACAGATTGGCGCCGAGCCCGTAGATCGTGTCGTTCGCGAGCGCGATCGCCGCGTCCGTGTCCTTGGCGCGCACCAGCACCGCTACCGGCCCGAATACCTCCTCGCGCCATACCGGCAACTCGCTCAGGCTTCGTTCCCCGGGGCTGAGGACGAGCGTCGGCTGATAGAAATAGCCGCGGCCGGGCCGGGGAGCGCCGCCGAGCACCACCCGCGCGCCCTGTGCGACGGAGTCGCGCACCTGCCGGTCCACCGTGTCGCGGAGATCGGCGCGCGCCAGCGGCCCAACGTCCACGCTGCGATCGGTCGGATCACCCACCTCGAGCTTGCGGATTCCCTCGACGAAGCGGCGCTCGAATTCCTCGGCAACACTGGCGACGACAATGAAGCGCTTCGCGGCGATGCACGACTGGCCGCCATTCTGGAACCGGCTGCGCACCGCGGTGGCCGCCGCGGCCGCGAGATCGGCGTCGTCCAGAACGACAAAGGGGTCGGATCCGCCGAGCTCGAGCACGGTCTTCTTGATCG
>QHUJ01000005.1 GCA_003221895.1 Gemmatimonadota bacterium
TCGGTTGCGCGCGCTGGAGCGTCATCGAGCGCGCCCTGCTGCACCGCGAGCGCGCGCTCGGCGGGTTCGGGTGACCATCCACTGATGGTCGGCACCCCCGCGAGCTTCCCCTGCCGCGCCAGCGAGCCGCCGATCGCGCCGAGGCCAATGATCCCGAGGTGTGTCGGTTTCACGCAGCAGTAACCTAAACGACGAGGGGCGGCTCGACAGAGCCGCCCCTCGCCTGCTGCAATGTGACTGCCTACTTCACGGGCTT
>QHUJ01000006.1 GCA_003221895.1 Gemmatimonadota bacterium
ACCTGCACTGTGAAGTTCTGCCCGACGGACACAGTGGCCGGAGGTTGGACTGTAAAGACCAGCGAGACGTTCGGTACGTCGTCCGCCGAGAATTCGCTGCCGATCCCGCCCGTCGATCCACCGATGCCACGGGTGGTGCTGGCGGCTGAGAGCGAATGCGGCAACAACAGCTGCGCCAGCTGGTGGGTGATGGCAGAGAACCCACGCCGCGATGCTACGGCGCCGCAGACGCTGGGATCGAGGAAGTACGCTTCTGAGAACGTCAGCACGCCGATATGCTCCTCATGCAGCATCGACGTCGGCACCGTGGTGAGGTCCACGCACAGACCCACCAACGCGGGCGGGCTGAAGCTCGCGTTGCGAGGCAACACCTTCCAATCGTAGCTCTGGGCCGTCGAGCCTGGCCGGCCGTAGAACGCGATGCGCGACGGCGCGGGATTGCTGCCGAGTGTCGTGGCCCACGTCACGCCGGACTGCGGGGCCACGCCCGAAAAGGAACCGCGCGACAGCACAGGGTCGGTCGCGGGATCGGCGGCCCCACCGCGCAGGCCAAGGGCGCCCGGCGTGGCGGTGGTGATGGCAACGGTGTAGTCCTCAGGATAGTTCTCGGGCAACTCGGCGAGAGTGCGGAACATGCAGGGGGTGACTTTGTTGATGAGCATCGACCCGGCGCTCGCGTCCCCGCCCGTTCCCGCCTGTGCGTTCTGTGCGATGATCGTGATGATGTCGAACCCACGATCCCGCGCGGTCACGGTGCCGGCTCCCGCGGTGCCGATCTGATCGATGAGGGTGCGAACTGTCTTGGCGTCGGTCGAATTGAAGTACTGCGACACCAGTGAGTTCGTCCCGCTGAGATCGCACGCAGGCACATTTGTCAATGCGGTCACCGACGCCATCGGACCCGACGGCATTGCGGTGCGCTGTTCCCCGCACGCGATCACAATCACGCCTGCAGCGATTACGATTCCGCTCCACACCCATCGCTTCATGTTCTCTCCATGAGGTTCGAGATACCGGACACACCTCCGGCCAGGCGCGACATAGGCAAACAACGGTCCTAGCGCGTCGTGCTACGCAAGACGCGACAACTGCACTACTTGAGCTGAAACGGGAAACGCCGACGGAGGGAGATCTGTAAGCCCACCGGTGCAGAATTGCTTATCGGCCCGTCCCCACTAATGCCACAAATCGCGGATCATCCCGCAGACCCTTGTAAAACCACGTTTCATCCCGGGCGATCGACTCCCGGTCCTGCGGATTCGTTGCCAGGTAGCGACCGAGGAGCTTCACCGCCTCCTCGCGATCACCCATCACGTTGCGGGCCGCAACCTCGAGATACATGAGATCGTTTGTCGGATCGACACCGGGACCGGCGCGCGAGCGGAGCGCGACGGCCCGAGCGCTGTCGGGCAGCCCTGCGTTCGCCAGAGCCATCGACAAGAAGATCTGCGCGCGCTTGCGACGGTACTCCTGCTGATTCTCCGGATACATGCGAGCGTACTGCTCGACCAATCTCCACAGTTCCGGCACGTCGGGCTTGAGGCCGTGAATCGCGTACAGCGAAATCCGGCACTCGGTGAAGTACGGATCGGCGGGGAAGCGGTTATGCCCCTCCCCGCACCACCGAGCCGCTTCGGCAGCGTCCTCCAAGTCCAGCGACGCCGCATAGAGGCGCCACACCACAGCGCTGGCTTCGGTGAGATACTCATCCGCTTCCCACGCCTGCAATGCCGCCAGCTTGCCTTCGGCCGTGGCGGATTTCCGCAGCAGCAGGTGGCTGAGCAGTCCAAGCGCCGAAGCGCGCCGCGGATTCGAGCGCGCCGCGCCGCCCGCGCGCAAATCGGCTTCGGCAGCCGCGAGGAGCCGATCGCCGGAGAGCGAGCCCACGTCGACGTTCAGGAGGTAGCGCATGTAGCGCATCGTGCCGCGCAGATGAATCGCTTCCGAGTCGGTGCGGAGAGCGAGCGCCTGGTCGGCGAAGCGAAGTCCGCGGTCGGTCCATTCTTTGGCAGGACCCTTGTCGAGACCCACGATGCGGCGTTGCTCCCAGGACAGCCAACCACGTTCGACGATCGGCGTGGTCCACTTGCCGTCGCGTGCCGAGGCCTGAGCCAACAACGAATCGGCGCGCGCCAACGCGGCGGTGGCGGCGGGGAGATTGCCGGCCGCGATCAGGCCGTCCGATGCCTTATGATCCTCCGCCGCCTGCTGCACCAGCTCCCATGCAGCGACGCTGCTCGTGGCGGCGCGCGTCTCACGCAACTGTACCTCTGCACCGATGGCGAGGCGGAGAAACTCCGCCACCGCGCGTGACAGCGTGTCCTGGAGCGCGAAGAGCTCCGACCGTGGGCGCTCGAGTGTCGTGCTCTTCGTCTCCGTGCCTTTCACCGCATCGACCAGCGCTACGTCGACGCGCAGACGGTCTCCTTCCTCGGTCACGGTGCCCTGCACGATGGTTCCCACGCCGAGCGAGCGTCGCAAACTGTCCGACCGGACGGGAGTCGACGCGTTGCGGAATGGACGCACGCCGTTGGCGGAGATGACCTGCAGCGACTTCACAGCCGCAAGCTCGTGGATGAGCGATTCCGTCAGGCCGTCGGCGAGATACTGCGTCCGCGCGGAATCGCCGCGATGTTCGAAATAGAGAACCGCGATCCGCCGAGGATCGGCGTCCCCCGCCCCCACACCAGTCCCTGCGTTCGCATTGCCGCGAATACCGGCGAGGACAGCCCACGCCGCGCCAAGGACGACGACACCGACGGCAACCGTGCCGACGGGTTTGAGCCACGCGCGGGGCCGGGCGGACAGCGACAACTGGGTTGGGCGCCGCCGCACGGGCGACGGGCGACTCGGCACCGCCAGCGCGTCGGCGAAGAGCGTGGTCGTGGCAAAGCGATCGGCCGGAACTTTGGACAATGCCTTGAGGAGCGCGTCCTCGAGCGCTTCGGGCAGGCCGGGACGCACGATGGACGGGGGCGACACGATGTCGAGGGAATGACGGGCGATGATCGCCTGCGCCGTCGGTCCGGTGAACGGCGGCTGGCCAACGAGCAGCTCGTACAGCACGCACGCGAGGCTGTACTGGTCGCTCCGCCCATCGATCTGCGCCGCGCCGGTCGCCTGCTCCGGGCTCATGTAGGTGGGCGTGCCGATGATCGTCCCCGCCTTGGTCAGCGACTGCTCGTCGGCGTCGTCAATCGCGCGCGCGATTCCGAAATCCGCGACCACGGCCGTGCCGCCCGACAACAAAATGTTCTCTGGCTTGATGTCGCGGTGCACCACGCCGCGGCTGTGGGCGTAGCTCAATGCCCCCGCGACCTCCGTGATGATGCGAATCGCCTCTTCCTGCGACAGCTGCTTTTCCCGATCGAGGCGGTCGCGCAACGACTCACCTTCGACCAGCGGCATGACGTAATAGAGGAGACCGGCGGCGTTACCGGAGTCGTAGAGCGGGAGGATGTGCGGATGCTGGAGTCGGGCGGCGATCTCGACTTCACGCGTGAATCGCTCGGGGCCGATCTGAGCGGAGAGGTCTTGATGGAGAACTTTGATGGCGACGTTGCGGCGGTGCTTGAGATCCTCCGCGAGAAAGACAGTCGCCATGCCCCCGCGACCCAACTCGCGCTCGACGGCATAGGCCCCGGCGAGCGCCTCGCGTACTGTCTCCAGCAGATCCGTCAGGATGGTCCCCTAGGGAAAGCCCTAAGTGTAGCCCCTGGCATGACTCTTGTGCAACGGTCCGGGGTCTCCATAGTTATTCCCGCTGCCATGCCAAAACCGAATCGGACTCCAAGCATCACCCGGCTCTTCGCCGCCACCTACATCGCCGTGGCGCTCGTCGGTCTGGTCACGCAGTTCGCGACCTGGCGAAGCGCCCGCGCCACCCAGGCCGCCATGGTCGTCCTCGCGCAGCGCCTCGATCGCATGAACGAAGCAGCCGCTGCCGAGATCGCAGCGGAGGCGGGTGACGACGCGGTTCAGGCTGCACTGGCGTCGACGGTGCTCTACGCCGCCATGCTTGCCGTCTTGGGACTCGGATTCTGGTACAGCCGCCGCCGCCTGGCGGCGCCGTTCTCGCGGATTGCCGCGGCGCTGCAGCGGGTCGCCGAAGGGCAGTTCGTTGATCCGCTCCCCGAGAATGAACCCGGTGAATTCGGCGCGATCGCCCGCGGCGTCAATCACATGGCCAAGTCTCTCGCGTGGCGCGAAGCGCTCCACGCCTATCTCTCTCGGCTGCTGTCGGCCCTCAATGCTCCCGCCGACGAGGCCGCCACCGGACTGGCTCAAGCACTTGGTGTGATTGCCGGCGCGACCAAGGCAAGCGGCATCGTACTTTATCAGCCCGCCTACGACTCCAACGAATGGGCCGTGACGGCGTCGCGCGACCTCGAAGCGAAGCCGGTGGCACGTGGCACAATGCGCGACCTGGTCGGTGATGCCGCCCGGGCCATCCATTACCACGGCGACGCGGTTCAGGCGGTGCGTCATCAGCTGCGTTTCACCGCGCCGATGCCCCAAGGCCTCGTGCTGGCTCCGCTGCGGGCGGGGACAAAGCTGGTCGGGGTGCTGGGTGTCATACCGGGCGCACAGTTTGGCGACGACGAACGCGCCGCGCTCGACCAAGCCGCACCGAACCTCGCGATTGCGTGCGAACGCGGGTCGGCCCATCACAACACGCGGCGGCTCGCGGTCGAAGTCCGATCCACCGCCAAGCGCCTCGAGCAATTGAACACTGATCTCGATGCGGCGATGAAGTCGAAAGACCAGTTCCTCTCGAACATCTCGCACGAGCTGCGCACCCCGCTCAACAGCATCATTGGCTTCACCGATCTCCTGCTCGCGGAGGATCTCGGCGCGCCACTCTCGGCGCAGCAGCGGGAGTTTCTCGAAACGGTGGCGCGCAACGGCCGCCAACTGCTCCAGCTCATCAACGAGCTGCTCGATCTGCAGCGGATTGCCGCCGGGCGGATGGACTTGCATCCAGAGTCCATCGAGCTGGCGGGTTTGTTGGCCGAGGCGGCCGGCAACGTGCAGACGCAGGTGCAGCGGCACCGGCACGCGCTCGTTGTCACGCCTCCGCCACAGGACCTGCGCGTCCAGGCCGACCGCGGCCGCGTGCGTCAGGTACTGTTGAACCTGCTGTCCAACGCGATCAAGTTCACACCTGACGGGGGGCGCATTACCGTCGCGGCCGCGACCGTGAACGGAGGCGACTTCGCGCGCATTGCGGTGACCGACACGGGCATCGGGATCGCGCCGGCCGATCAGCCGAAGCTGTTCAAGGAATTTTCCCAGCTCGACGCGTCGGCGAGCCGGAAATACGAAGGGACGGGCCTGGGATTGGCACTGTCGCGCAGGCTCGTCGAAATGCAGGGTGGCGCGATCGGCGTCGAAAGCGAGATCGGCAAGGGGAGCACCTTCTGGTTCACCCTTCCCCAGGCGCAATGAGAATGGCGACGATCGTCATCGTGGAAGACCAGCCCGACAACCTGAAGCTGCTGACGACGTTGCTGACGCTGAAGGGACATCAGGTGGTGGGACTGCCCAACGGTGATCGGCTCACCGAGGTGCTGCGTACGCATCAGCCGCCACCCAATCTCGTGCTGCTCGACATTCAGCTGCCGGGGCGGGATGGCTACGCCGTCCTCGAGGAACTGAAGACGCTCCCTGAGCGCTCATGCAAGGTGGTTGCGCTGACGGCGCATGCGTTGCCGGAAGATCGCTCGCGTGCCAGCGCCGCCGGCTTCGACGGTTACATCACGAAACCAATCGATGTGCTCACGTTCCCTATTGAGGTTGGTCGATACCTGGGAGGATGATCATGGGCGGTAAAGTGCTGCTGCTCGGACGCGTCGTGTTCTCGTACTTCTTTTTGTATTCAGGATTCAATCACCTCACCAAGCTCAGCATGTATGCGCAATACGCCGGAGCGTCCGGCGTCCCGGCGCCCACGCTCTTGACGGCCCTCTCCGGGGTGATGTTGCTGGCCGGCGGCCTGAGCATCCTGCTCGGCGTGCAGGTGCGCGTGGGGGCGCTGCTCCTCGCCGTCTTTCTCGTCACAGCGGCGCTCACGGTTCACAAGTTTTGGGGACTCACCGATCCGATGATGGCCGCCAATCAGGCGGCGCAATTCTGGAAGAACATCACGCTGACCGGTGCGTGTCTGATGATTATCGCCTTCGCAACAATGAATCCGGCTCGCTGGCCGTACAGCATCGGCGGCGGTAGTGGAGCGGTGGGGACGACGGGAAGTACACCCGCAGCCCGTTAGGGCTGCTGCTGGGGCTTCTTCGGCGACGTCGGCGGTAGCGGCCGGTCGACGCGCACGCGCTGCATTGGGGCGACGTGCACGCGGACCTCCGTGGATCCGGGTTCCGCCTGATGCAGTGTGATCGAGCCGTTGACGGTGACGAGCTTCAGCGTCGAGCCACCGGTCCCGATCGTGCCGCGGAGATGACGGGTGCTCAGCTTGCCCATCACCTTCACGGGAAAGTCGCTCTCGACGCGACCGTTCACAGTCTCGGCGTCGATGTTCGCGTTGATGCGGGGCGGCAAGCCGGCACTCACCGAGCCGTTGACGGTGGTGAGCCTCACGTCGCCGCCCGCCAGCTCCTGCATGTTCGCCTCGATGCTGCCGTTCACGGTGTTCGCCTGAATCGGGCCCTTGGAGGTGCTCACTGCGATGCGGCCGTTGACGGTGTTCGCCTGGACCGGCGCGCTCGCGCCATCGATCTGGAGACCGCCGTTCACCGTGGAGACCTCGATCGGCACGCCACGCGGCAGCATCACGGTGAAGCGCACCGCGACGTCGTTCTTGCGAACGCCGTTCATGCGGTAGTCACCGCCTTCGGCGCACTTCTGCTCGCGGGCTTCCCACATCGCGCAGATCGTCACGCCACGATCGGTCGGCACGGGGACAATCTGGACGCTTTGCGGGCTCGAGTGCCGCCAGCTCTTTTCGGCGTGGACCTCGAGCGAATCGCTCGTCCCGCCGACGACTTCGATCGGCCCGTTGGTATTGCGGATCCACACCTGCTGTCCGTCTTTGAGCAGCGCGCGGTACTGCCACTCATCACCGACTGAGCGATCTCGGCCGAACAGGTTGCCGCCCTCGCCGTCACCCCAGTCGAAATCGCCGAACGCGCCGAGGGTGCCGAGTGATTGCGGGATGTGACCCTTCACGTTCCGGATGGCTGCGCGGACCATCAGGCCGCCGGCGACTACCAAGCCAAACAGCACGCCGCCGCGAATGATTTCGCGACGCCACGTGCGCAGGAACCGCTTGAAGGAAGACGGTTGCTCGAGAGACATGTCCATGGTCAAGTGATGGTACGCGCTTTCAATTTGGCAAGTTTCGCCCCGACACGCGACCGCCCGCCGGAACTCCGGCGGGCGGTGCGGGGAGCAGGGAAAATGCGGCTAACACTCACGTCAGCGGGCACTTGGGCTCAGCCGTGACCTCGACGGTAATCGGCGCCAGCATGCCGCCGTACCAGACACGGTTCGCGTCCTCGGTTGGGGTAGCGGTTTCGACGGTGCCAGCAACCCGGCGGAGCGTCTCCGCACGGTCGACCGTCATGGCGGCTTGGGCGGCGAAGCCGTATCCGAACGTCAGGATCGTCGCAATCAGCAAAGACAGGCCGCGCATCTGGATCCTCCAGCAAGAGACATGGTCGACAACTTCGTTTCTTAAGACGCCTTAAACTCGGTAAAGGTTGCATGAATCAGCCGGTTGACCGATCCCGGACACGATCAGCGCGTGCTCATGCGGCCTCCGTAACTCGAACCGGCAAGACCATCGCGTTCAGGCCGCCGAACTGCGACGCTGTAGTTGATATGCCGTTTCGTTATGCAGGAGTCGTTGGTACCAGCGTTCGCGCTGGAAAATCAGCTTGCCGGCAAAGAACAGACACTGCCGAAACTCCACCGCTTCGACGTTCACGAAGCTCGCGGAATCGATCACGCCGATCGAGACGAACAGGAAATTCCGGAAGTGGCGCGTGCGCCCGGGGGGCAAGTCCCCGAGCGCACGCGCTGTTCAAAAGGTTACAGTTTGGCGATCAGACCTATCGCGCCACAGTCTGCTCGACCGGCGCAAAACTGATGCGCTGCAACTCCGTGATTCCCGTTCCGTCAATCGTGCCTTCCACGAGCTCGTAGCCGAGCAACGCGAAGATCCGCCCGCGCAGAAAGATGGGCCGGGCGTTGCCGTACCAATCGACGCAGGACGCGCGGCAATGATCGTTACCGGCGCGCGCCGTCGTGCCCAGGACACCGAGCGGCGAGAAGCGCTGCGCGCTGTTGCGCAGGAAAAGCACACCCGCCGATCCATCGATTAGATGGCGATAGCCGGGGCGACCCGCGCCGCTCACCGGCAGGCCGAGGACGCCCACGTCGGCACTATCCATCCGATAGAAGAACCCGTGACTGCGGAGCTCTCCCTGCGACGCACCCGGCAACGTGTACCGCTGCGCAATGGACGGTCCGTTCGCCAAATGAATGCCGGTAAACTGCAGGTCGCTGCTGTCTGCTCCAACGATCACGGCATCGTCGCCCATCGCCTCGATGCGATCCACGCCGTGCGCCAGGCGCAGCCGACTCACCCTGTCATCGTCGTTGCCGTTCCATTGAATGGCGAACAGCGTTGTGGTGTCGCCTCGCGGCCGGCCCCAACCGCTTCCCATGCCGTAGAGCAGGTACGTCCCGACGAACCGGTTGTGAAACTCATATCGACTGCTGTCCCGCGGCGCGGGGAGCCGTCGATAACGCCACCACGGCACCCGATCTTCTCCGTTGGCAAAGGCTTTGATCGGAATGCGGAGCAACGCGACGTCGCCGCGCGCGATTTCCGGCAGCCACATCGCGTCGCCATACGCCTCGGAGCGCACCAGCACGTTCAGCTGACCGTCTGCGCTCTCGAGAAACGAGAACTGGTCCACGGGTGTCCCCGCGACGCCGAGGGCGCTGGGCGCGGAGCCGTCCAGGGGCATGCGATACAGCATGGCGCGCTCGTCGGCTCCTGGACTCCGCCAGTTCCACGAGCTCGCCCAGACATACACAGCGTTGGGGGAAACATAGAAGACTCGGCCACTGGGTCCGACAATCACGGTCGCCTCGCAACCGAGATTCTTTTGTGAGAGATCGCAAACGGTAACGGTGTGCAACGTGATGTCGTCCCCGAGCAGCGGCTGCGGTGAGCGGTAGATACGCGGCGGGGGCACGATGCGTTTGAACGCGCTGTCCTTGGCACCACGAGACCAGCGACGCGCCGCTGGCAGGGCCGCGAGAACGTCGTCTGGACTGCCCCACAAATAGAGTGGCGCGTAGAAAATCAGCTTGTTGCCGATCAACCGGGACGCGTAGTTGCGCGAAGAGTAGTAGTCGTTCGAACGCAGCTGATAGGTCGCCACGTATTTCAGCGCGCCGGCCTCGTTGATATTGAAGACACCGACTTCGGTACCGCCGCGCTCGTAGCTGTAGCCGATCACCACGACCTTATCGCCGGCGACCAGCAGCTCGTCGTACCAGGTGGAGCGCGGATTGACGTCGGGACCGAACGCATCGACCGCGGTGCGGGACTGCAGCGTCGCACTACCAATTGCGACGGTGAACAGCCGGCCGCGGCGCAGGATCACGAGATGGTTGCCGTGCGCCTTGACGATCCCACCTTCATCGACGCCGGCATGCTGGGTGTTCGTGATCTGATCAGACCTGGCCTGGCCGAACGCCGCTGCCCCGTCAACCACGAAGTCACTCGTCACAACAACGGCATTGAGCGCGACGCCCCCCCAGTCACACATCCTCACGCTCATGTCTACCGAGTCGCCGCGGCTCACGGTGATCGTGCGATCGACGGGCAGATAGCCGATAATCCTGGCGTCGACCTTGACCTGACGCGGTGTGGCAAGCGATTCCGCGGGTACCAGCAGATGAAAGCGTCCGTCCTTCCCACTCATCGTTCCCATCTTGAGCGGGCTGATCACCACCTGGACGCCTGCGAGCGCCATGCTATCGGCAGTCAGCACCTGGCCACCGATCACCGCTGTCTTGGGAGCACCGCCAGTGCCCGTCGCGACCTTGAGGTCCAGCGCGTGCTGGCGGCATCGTTCCGACGCTTCCATGCGATGGCGATAGGCGGAATCGGCGGCGCGGCGCGCGCGCTCTCGCTCTTCGAGGACGCCGCGGTAATACGCGACGAATTCGGCGTCAGACGTGAAGGAGCTGAGGGTATCGCGAGGTTGCTGGGCGGTGAGCGAAGTGAGGGGCAGAATGAGACCAACGACGACGGACAGGACGAAGCGCATGGGAGTCTCCCGGGTTGCTGATAACCCTGAGAGACGTTCCAGTCGTTATCCGTTGCACGAGGAAGATGCTCGGCGGAGGACTCGAACCTCCAAGGGCAGAGCCCAGCGGATTTTAAGTCCGCAGCGTTTACCGATTTCGCCAGCCGAGCGCTACAGAAGGACCAATGATCAATGAACAACGATCAATGGAGAACCGCTAGACGCGTTCGGTACGCACGCCCGCCGACGATTTCACCGGTCTGATCTCGGGCTCTCGACCGTACGCCTCGCGGAATGCTGCCCGTATCGCCTCGGCCACCCGCTCCGCACTTCCTGCTCCCCGTTCCTTCACTAAAACGATCGCCGCACCGCCCCACCCCGCTCCCGTGAGTCGCGCGCCTAACGCCCCCGCGCGCTTTGCCGCGGCCACGACGGTATCGAGCTCCGGTGCGCTGCATTCGTACAGCCGGCGACAGGATTCGTGCGATTCGTAGAGCAACCTCCCGAACTGCGTCAGCTTCTTGCCCGCCAGGAGCTGCGCCGCGAAGCGGGCGCGTGCGGTCTCGCTCACGACGTGCACGGCGCGCGAGCGCAACGGCTCGGGCAGCGCGCGCTTGAGGCGCGGCAGCCACTCGACCGGCCAGCTGGCCAGCCACACCAGGTCGGGAAGCTCCAGCTTGAGGCGCTTCACGACCTCCTCGCATTCCGCGCGCCGCTCGTTGAGGCTCCCTGCCGAGAGATCGTGTTTTACGCCCGTATCGACGAGCAGCAACCGCGCGGCGAATGGGATTTGTCGAGCCTCGAGCGACGCACATTCGAGCAGCAGCGCGTGTCCACTCTTGCCGAGCGAGGCGATCGTCTGATCCATCACGCCGCACCGCACGCCGACATGATCGTGCTCGGCGCGGAATGCCACACCTGCGATCTGCCGCGGCGTCAGCTTGGCGCCGACGAATGTCGCGATCGCTTTGGCCGTGGCGACCGAGAGCGCCGCGGACGACGACAATCCGGCGCCGATCGGCACATCGGATGCGACAGCGATGCGCAGACTGCCGCGCGGCGGAATCGCCTCGAGTGTCCACAGCTCGCGCAGCACGCCCGCAACGTACGCCGGCCAGCCCGGCGGCAGCTCTTCCTGCCAACGCACGCGTGCCACGGCGTTGTAACGGGTCGAAACCGCTTCGAGTGTCCCCGGTGCGTCGGCCGGCCCGGGTCCCACGACCGCGGTCGTCCGTTCCGCGATGGCAATCGGCAACACCGGACCGCCGTTGTAGTCGGTATGCTCGCCGATCAGGTTGACGCGACCGGGTGCCGACGCAGCGGACCTAGGTATTGTCCCAAATGCATTCTGAAAGAGGTCTATCGCGGGTCGTGACATGGGTTTGACAATGATTGACGCCAATGCTACCGTATCGCGACCGAATTAACCATCTACCCCAATTTCGTCCATTCGGAGACCACGTATGCGGCGGTTTGCGTTGCTGCTGCTCGCCGGAGCCTCCTCGCTCGTCGCCGCGCTGCCTGCACAGGGTTTCGGCGTTTACGAGCACGACACCTGTACCATGGGGCGCGCCGGCGTGGCGGCGGCGAACCCCTGTCCGAACGGCTCCGCGATCTACTTCAACCCAGCCGGGCTGGCCGGGCTGCCGGGATCGCACCTCAGCGTGGGCGTCACGGCGATCGCCGCCAGCGGTGGCTTCACGGACGACATCTTGGCTCACCGCAGCGACCTTCAGAACCCCGTCATTCCCGTCCCCAACGTCTACGCCACACACGCTTTCAGCCCCAAGCTCACTGCCGGCATCGGGTTGTATGCACCGTACGGCCTCGAGACCAAGTGGGACAGCACGACCTTTGAGGGCCGGTTCCTGGGCTATAACACGGACGTCCGGTCCATCTACATCCAGCCGACCATTGGCGTCCAGATCACGCCGACCCTGCAGCTCGGCATCGGGGTCGCCTACATCACAAGCACTCTCACACTGCGGCAGCGGACGGACTTCTCCCAGCAGGTCGTTCCCTCAGCCCTGGTGCCGCCGGGAACACCCTTTTCCGCCCTGGGTGTGCCGAGCGGAACTGACTTTGCCGACGCGCACTTGCACGCGACCGGCACCGGCTATGCCTTCAATTTTGGCGGCATCTGGAAACTCTCCGATCGCGTTTCCATCGGCGGTCACTGGCTGACCCGGAAGAAGATCGACTACGACGGCACGGTCGAGTTCAAGCAGGTCCCCACCGGGCTGGTGCTGCCGCCCAACAATCCGCTTGGCCTGCCGGCCGGTACGCCAGTCGATGCAATCGTGGCCGCGGAGTTCGGCGCGGGCGGACCGCTGGCGAACGGTAAGGCGAAGACCTCGATCGAGATGCCGCCCCAAGGGACGCTTGGCGTCTCGTGGAAGGCGAACAATGACTGGACGGTGATGGCGGACTACCAGTACGTGGTGTGGGGCTGGTTCGCCGGAGTGAACATCGACTTCGAGAACCCGGCGACACCTGACCTGGCGCTGCACCCCAACAACAAGGACACTCACGGCTTCCGGTTCGGCACGGAGTACCAGTACAACGCCAAGGTGAAGCTGCGTGGCGGCTACCTGTATCACACCGGCGCGTCGCCCGACGACTTCGTGACGCCGCTCCTGCCCGAGGGGCCGCGCAATGAGTTCACGATCGGCACCGGAATCACGTTGACGCCAAAGCTGCACGCCGATCTCGCGTACCAGTACATCAAACAGAACGACCGGCGCGGCACGGTCAACATCGCCGCGGGCAACACCGGTCTCTACCAGTTCTCGGCCCATCTGTTCGGGATCGGGGCCGCCTACACCTTCTGAGGAATCGCGACTCATGATGCGCATTCAACGCTCCTCGGTCGTCCTCGGACTCGTGTTGGCGGCCGCGGCTTGTCAAAACGATCAGCTCAACCGGCCGTTCTCGGTCACGCCGGTGGATGCGCTGTTCGATCGCTACGTGTCGATGGGCAACTCGATCACGGCGGGCTTCCAGTCCGCAGGGATCAACGACAGCACGCAAAGCCAGTCGTACGCCGTGCTGCTCGCGCACGCGATGCGGTCACCCTTCTTCTCACCGCTCATGAGGAGACCGGGCTGTCCGCCGCCGTTCACGAACGTTTTCACGCAGGCACGTGTCGGGGGCGGCACACCGACGACCTGTGCGCTGCGCGTCGTTCCCAACCCGACGCCGCCGTACATCAGCAACACCGCCGTGCCTAGCGCCGAGGTCATCGACGGCTACTCGAACCTGGACACGGCGTCGAACTCCAATGCGCTGACGTCGTTCTTCCTGGGCGGGTTGACGCAGGCGCAGATGATGGAGCGCGCCCATCCGACGTTCGTCTCGGCGTGGCTGGGTAACAACGATGTGCTGGGCGCCGCCTTGTCCTCGCCCAATGCCGGGGACAGCACGAAGATCACGTCAGTCGCGAATTTCCAGGCGCGCTACGGCGCGCTGCTCGATACGATTCAGCAGGCCGGACCACGCGGCGTTGTGTTGCTCAGCGTCGCCAACGTGACGCTCGTACCGTATTTCAGCCGCGGCGCCGTGTATTGGGCGATCAAAAACGGGCTCGTGCCCGGAGCAGCGTTCCCGCCCGCGTTTACGGTCAGCAACAACTGCGCGCCGTCCACCGTGCTGCCTGGGCTCGGCCGCGGTGACTCAACCCTCGTGCCGTTCCCCTACGGCGCCGCGTTGCTGCAGGCTGCCTCGCCGCCGAACAACCTGCCCCGCAATCTTGACTGCGCGGATACCGTTGCGGCGATCGTGGTCCCGTCCGAGCTGGTAAAGTTGATCGGCGCGATGACGGCGTACAACACGTACATCTCCAGCCAGGCGAGCACGCGCCACTGGGCGTATCTCGATGTGAACGCGAAGTTCGCGCAGCTCGCCCAGGACACGGCGCAGGTGCGGCCGTTCCCCTACTTCCCGCAGGGCAATGCGGGCGACACGGTGGCCGTGCGCCGTCCGTTTGGGAGGGCGTTCTCGCTCGACGGCGTCCATCTGAGCGCCTCGGGGCACCGGATCCTCGCGGATACGCTGCGCCACGTCATCAACTCGGCCTACGGTACGGCGATACCTGCGATCCCGTAAACGCCAGCGCGCGGCGATAGAAACGGCGGCAATGGGGTATGCTTCTCCATTGCCGCCGTTTCTCACACGCTCCAGCCTCGTGGTGCTCTGCGCCGTGCTATTGCTGCCGGGAGTCCCCGGGCTGCCGCCCGGGGTTTGCCGGGCACAGGCCGTTCCCCGCACCGATACGCCACGCGGCGGCACGTTGCGCCTGACGTTCGAGCCGGTCATCACGACGTGGGACTACGAGTTCACACCGCATGGCCGTCTGCCGATCGGAGCCTCGCTGCCCGCGACGGTTTTCGTGCGTCAGGAACAGCGCGTCACGCCGCTGCAACTCGAGTACGGGATCACCAATCGCATCGCGATCGGCTTCAAGGCACCGCTCGTGCGCGTGAACTCGCGCCAGAGCTACAACGTCGACACCGCCGGCACTCCTGACAGCGCCGGACTGGCGCTCGATACGCTCCTCAACGACACGACGTACGCGTACGGATCGCTCAGTCCCACGCCGCGGAACCTCCACTACTTCGCCGGCGACATGGAAGCGCAGGCGAAGTACCGCTTCTTCGAGACAGAGAGCTACGCGATCAGCGGGACGTTCCTCGTGCGACTGCCGACCGGCCACCAGGATTCGCCCAACAACCTGTTCGACATTCCGACGGGCGATCACCAGACCGACTTCGAGATCCAGGTGGCGCAGGAGCTCACGCTCTTCCATCGATTGTGGCTCAACGCGAGTGTGCGCCTGGCCAACCAGCGACCGGGCACGCGTGACATGCGGATAGGGCCGCAGTCCGAGCTGCTCGTACCGCACGCGGCGCTGGCGAAGCTGAACTGGGATCCGGGCAACTACGCCGCCATCGACGTCGCGCCGCTCTACCGGTTCTCGAAGTTCTTCGGCGCGGGATTGACGGTGGGCTACTTCACGAAGCAGCGCGACCGTTACAGTTATCGCTCCGCGCAGGACTCCGTCGATGTCGCGACCCACATGGGAGGGACGCCGCTTGCGGCCAACCTCCTCGATCCGGGGACCGCCGAGGTGCGGTGGCGCCTCGGTGCAGCGATGACTTACGTGGGACCCGACGTGGAGGGCAGTGCTTCGTTCGAGCAAACCGTCACCGCGTCCGCGGGGGAACGGGTGCCGGCGGCGACGGTGTTCCGGATTGTGATGCGGCTGTCTCGCTGGCCGTTCTGAGCAACTCCACCGCGTGGCGGCGCGCCGTCGCCATGTCGGCGTCACCCAGCATGCGCGCGATCTCCTTCACGCGCGACTCGCCGTCGACCACCTGCACGTCGCTCGTCGCGACCCCACCCTTCTTCCCCTTGGCGACGACGAGCTGTTGATCGGCGTAGACGGCGATCTGGGGCAAGTGCGTGATGACGAGCGCCTGACGCCCCTCGCGCGATACATCCTTGAGGGCTTCCCCCACCCGCACGCCGACTGCTCCGCCGATACCCTGATCCACCTCGTCGAACACGAGTGTGGGAACGACATCCTGGGCGGTGAGCACGACCTTCAGCGCCAGCATCAACCGCGAGAGCTCCCCGCCTGACGCCACCCGTGCCAACGGTCGAGCGTCGAGTCCCTCGTTGAGTTTGACCTGAAAGGTGATGTCCTCTGCGCCATGTGCGTGGTGCGTCGTGCGTGGTGCGAGCTCCGCAGAGAACCTGCCGCCTTCCATCCCCAATGAGGGCAGCAATCGGTTCACCGCGCGCGCAAGTTTCCTGGCTCCCGCGGTCCGTTTGGCAGTGAGCGCCGCCGTCGCGCGGGAGAACTCGTCAGCCGCCGTCTCTCGATCCGCCGCGGTGGTGCGCAGGTCCAGGTCCGCGGTGTCGAGCAATTCCAGCTCCCGCGCCGCGCTGTCGCGCGCCGCCAGCACGTCGGCGATCGTCGGCCCATGCTTCTGCTGCAGACGAAACAGCAGGTCGCGGCGCTGCTCTACCTCGCTCAGCCTGCCGGGATCGGACTCGATGGACGTGGCGTACTCCCGCGCCGCCTGGGCCAGCTCGTCGGCATTGGCGAACGCCGCGTCGAGCAGCTCCTGCCACCGACCCACCGACGAATCGAGCCGCAGCAGCGCGGCGAGCGTCTTCTGCGCTTTCGCGAGGCCGGCCGCATCGACCGCCTCCTCGAGCTCCCGCGCCAGCCGCCCAAGCTCTTCGGCGTGGGTGAGGCGCTGCGACTCCACCTCGAGCGATTCGTCCTCTCCCACCTTCGGTTTCGCGCGCTCGATCTCCTGCAGTACGTGCCGCAGGTAATCGGCCTTCCGCCCGACCTCGGCCTGCCGGGTCGTGAGCTCGGCCTCGCGCTGTTCAAGCTCCTTCAGGCGCGCGTACGCGTCGCGCACCGCCACACGCTCGACGTCGGCATCGGCATAGGCGTCCAGCATGTCGCGCTGCGCGTCGGGGCGCAGCAACGACTGGGTCTCGTGCTGGCCGTGCAGATCAACGAGCAGACCGCCGATCTCGCTCAGCACACTGATCGTCACCGGCGACCCGTTCACCCACGCGCGCGACTTGCCCTCACGCAGCACTTCGCGCTTCAAGACCAGCCGGCCCTCCTCCAGCTCGATGCCGAGGGCGGCAAAGGGAGGCAGCAGGTGACGGTGGACGGCGGACGCGAATTCAAACGCGCCCTCGACGATCGTTTTCTCCGCACCGGGGCGCACGATGTCGGCCGACGCCCGCTCGCCGAGCAGCAGGGCGAGGGCATCGACGACCATCGATTTGCCCGCGCCGGTTTCGCCGGTGAGGACGTTGAGGCCTGGTTGGAACGGGAGTGTCACGTCGGCGATCACGGCGAGATCGCGGACCCGGAGTTCTGTCAACATCTCGACCTCACCCCCTAGCCCCCTCTCCACGTTGTCGAGA
>QHUJ01000007.1 GCA_003221895.1 Gemmatimonadota bacterium
ACGCTGCAGTACTACGACGTCAACGGCAACGTCACCGCAGTGCGTAACCAGGTTGCCCGCATCGACATCATTGTGCGCGCACGGACGACCTCCGCGGTGCGGGCTGGCGGACAAGCGGCGGCGCAGGTCGCCGTGGACAGCATCAACACCAGCGTGGCGTTGCGAAATAACCGGCGGTTCTAGGACCAGCCGGGAACCCTTGAAGGAAGGAGCTATGAAACGGATTCTGCGGGACGAGCGCGGCATGGCGCTCGCAGTGGCGATCTTCGCCATGGTGGTCGTCGGGGCCCTGGTCGCGGGAGCGTTCTTCGCCGGCACCCAGGAGCAGCGGGTCGGGGAAAACCAGCGCCGGGTGCAGACCTCGTTCGGCGTCGCAGAAGCCGGCGCCCAGGAGCGGGTCCTGAGCTGGGATCCCGCGACGATGAACAAGCGGCCGTTGTACTGCAACTGCGCGGGCGGCGACTCGGTCGTCATCGGGCCGCTCTCGGCGCCCAACGGCACCGGCTCGTATGGCGGTTACAGCTACAAGGTCGGGCCGAATCTCTTCCTGATCGACGTGACGGGTCGCGATCTGAACAGCGCTGCTGGTGCCATCGCCGGCGGCGGTGGCGCGCGACAGCGCATCGGCATGATCACGCGCATCGCGCCGATCGACTTCGGGATCCACGCCTCCCTGACGACGCAAGGATCTGTCCAAATGGGTGGTAATGCCCTCGTCAACGGGGGAGACCAATCCCCGACCGGCTGGGCGACCTGTGATCCGCCGGGTCCGCCACAGGCGGGCGTCCGGGATCAGGGCGGCAACGTGACCGAGACCGGCAATGCGAACGTGACGGGCATGCCACCGGTGGTGAATGACCCGACGATCAACAACGGCACCTTCACGACATTCGGCGGCGCGACCTACGCGCAGCTCGCGGCGCGGGCGACCATCGTTATTCCCGCCGGGAACTACTCCACTGCACCGGTGGTGACGGGCGGAGCTTGCGACAAGACCGTGCTGACCAACTGGGGCGACGGGATGAACCCGGGTCAGCCGTGCAGTACCTATTTCCCGATCATTCACGCGACCGGGACAATCACGCTCAATAACCTCCAGGGTCAGGGCATCCTGCTGGCGGACGCTGACGTCAACATCCAGGGGTCGTATCAATTCTTCGGGATCGTCATCATTCAAGGCGACCTCAAGACCGCGGGCGGTGGTACCACCGACGCGCACTTCTGGGGCGGCGTGATGGCCAGAAACGCGGACCTCTCTGACCAGAGCCTGAGCGGTAATGCGACATTGAATTACTCGAGCTGCGCCATCCTGACGGCGCTGCAGGCGCTCAGCCCGATTTCGATGATGCGCTCGCGGGGGTGGGTGCAGCTGTTTTAGCTGGGCGCCCTGACACAGAAATCGTGAGCCGGCCGGCTCGTTCCGGCCGGCTCACGGCGCCGCCCTGCGGGAGCGGGCCGATCGGGGCCATCTTATTGGTAGACGAAGACTTAAACGTTCAGGGCTCGTACCAGTTCTTCGGCATCACCATCTCCAGGACGACCTGAAAACGGCAGCTGGTGGATCGACTGACGCGCACTTCTAGGCCGTCATGGCCAAGAACGCCGAACTCTCGATCCAAACATCAGCGGACACGTTACGCTGAACTTCTCTAACTGCAGCATGTTAGCCGCTTTACAGGCGCAGAGCCGATCTCGCTGAGGCGTTCCCGGGGGTGGGTTGAGCCCGTCTGAAAGTGGTCTAAGTAACGGCAGGGACGGCAGTTGGTGCTCAGGCCTCAAGTCGATTCGAGGCTTGACAGGATAAGGGGCGGGGCCTATTGTAGTTTGCCCTCGCCCCTACTTGTCTCTCGACCAAAAGGCGCGCATGGCCCTTTTTGGCTTGCTAGGTGGCAAAAAAACCTCTGTGGGCCTCGATATCGGCTCAGGGATTATCAAGCTCGTCGTCGTCGACCACGGCGGCAGCGAGCCTGAGCTGACCAAGGTCGCCACGACCGAGGTCGCCGCCGACGCCATCGTCGAGGGTGAAGTCATGGACCCCGGCCTGGTTTCGGAAGCCATTCGGGGTTTGTTCGAGGCAGCCGGCGTCAAACGGAAATCCGTCGTCACGGCCGTCGGCGGCCGCGACGTCATCGTCAAGAAAATCCAGATGGACCGGATGAAAGAAGCCGACGCGCGCGAAGTCATCCGCTGGGAAGCCGAGCAGCACGTGCCTTTCGACATGGCCAACGTGGAGCTCGATTTCCAGATCCTCGATCCCGACGCCGAAGGCCTTCAGATGAACGTCCTGCTCGTCGCCGCCAAGCGCGAGCTGGTCGAAAGTCGCGTGGGCCTGCTCGGCGAAGCGGGGCTCGAGCCCGCGGTCATCGACGTCGACGCCTTCGCCATCCACAACGCCTTCGAGCTGAATCACCCCGACGCGATGCAAGGCGTCGTGGGTCTCGTCAACATCGGCCACGAAGTGACCAATGTGAACATCCTCGAGGACGGCATTCCCGTGCTGACGCGAGATCTCTCGGTCGGGACGCGGCGCTTCCGCGAGGACCTGCAGCGGGAAAAAGGGCTCGCGAGCGAAGAGGCCGAGCGGGTCATTCAGGGATCGTCCCAGCACCCCGATCTGGCGGGCTATGTCGGCGCGCGCGGTGAGGAAATCGCGGTCGGGGTCGAGCGCGCCGCGGCGTTCCTCGCGACGGCGTCGCGGAATGCCGGCGGCCTGTCGCGCGTCTACACGACGGGCGGCGGTGCGCGCATTCCGGGACTCAACGAAGCGCTGGGTTCCCGGCTCCGGGTCGCGATCGAGCTGGCGAACCCGGTGCAGCGGCTGCGGGTGAAGGACGACGTGTTCGAGACGGTGCCAGTGGATGAAGTCGCCCCGCTGCTGATGCTGGCGGTGGGGTTGGCGCTAAGGCGCGCCGCATGATTGAAATCAATCTACTCCCAGGTAAGAAGAAGGCGGCCAAAGGAGCGGGCATGCAGCTGCGCATGCCCGACTTCAAGGCGTTCTTTGCGCAGATCAAGGATCCCTGGCTCATCGCCGCCGTCATCGCGTGGGTGATCGTGGGCGGCGGCGGCGCGCTGCTGTTCATCTCCGAGCGCGCCCGGCTCGCGCACGCCATCTCGCGGCGCGACAACATCCGCATCGAGAAGCGCCGCTACGACATCGTGATCGCGCAGAAACGCCAGCTCGAGAAGGTGCGCGACTCGCTGCTCTATCAGATCAACGTGATCCGTCAGATCGATGCCGACCGCTACATCTGGCCGCACGTACTCGATCAGACGACCAAGGCGCTGCCGCCCTACACCTGGATCACACGGATGCAAACGGTGAGCACCATCGTCGCGCCGGCGCCGGGACAGCCGAACAACGGCCCGGTCACCCTCGACACGGACTCGACCGGTGCCCCCACCGTGCGCGTCTCGATCGACGGCCGTACCGTCGATATCCAGGCGTATACCACGTTTCTGCGCCAGCTCGCCGCGTCGCCCTGGTTCACCGACGTGACGCCCGCGAGCTCGCAGACGGTGATTGAAGCGGACCGTCCGGTGACGGCGTTCAACGTGTCGGTGCGCTATCGCGTGGCGGATTCGGTCTACATCCGCACCGTCCCCTTCGTCCAGTCGATGAGGTAGCGGACCCCATGGCCTTTGGGCTCCCACAGGACCAGCGCAGCCGGACGATGTTCCTGCTCGTGGTCATCGCCGCGTTGGGCGGCTATCTGTTTTGGACGAAGCTGCACGTCCCGCAGAGCGAGGAGATCGCGGCGGCCAACCAGGAGTCGGACAGCCTGGAAAAAATCGTGGAGGCCGCGAAGCGCGACCTCGCGACCGGCAGCACCGCCGACCTGCAGCGCCGCGTGGAGAGCTATCAGGGCTCGCTCGAGCTGATGCGCCGGCTCGTGCCCGACAAGAATGAAGTGCCGACGCTCATCGACGACATCTCGACCAAAGCCAAGGTCCGCGGGGTGACGCTGGGCAAGATCCAGCCGCTGACGCCCGAGCCCGGCTCACCATTCGACACCTATCGCTACCGGCTCGAGGTGTACGGCCACTACGACCAGCTGGGGGAGTATCTCGCCGACATCGCATCGCTGCCGCGCATCGTCGTGCCGCAGGACGTGACGCTGTCATCCGCCTCGCCGGCGGCGCAGAAGCTGCTCGCCGACACGGCGGGCGCGCTGCTCCTCGCCGAATTCTCAATCCGCACGTTCGTGAAGGCGGCCGGACCAGTGACGCCACGACCGGGGGGGCCGCCCCGTGCGCGCAGTTAGCGTCGCCGCGGTGCTCCTCACCGCCGCCATCCCCGCAGCAGGGACGGGACAGCAACGCGGCACCCCGGTGCGCCTGGACACGACGGCGGCCGCGTCGGGGTTGCAGCGTGAGGTCTTTGCGTACGAAGGCGGCGGGCGCGACCCGTTCATGTCGCTCCTCAAATCGGGCGACGTGCGGCCGCTGATCTCCGACTTGAAGCTGACGACGGTCGTGTATGATGGGCGGTTCGCCGCGCGCAGCGTGGCGGTACTCCGCGACATCACCAACCGTCGCCTTTATCGCGTGAAGACGGGCGATATCGTCGGGCGCCTGAAGGTGACACAGATCCGGCCCCGCGAGGTCGTATTCACCGTGCAGGAATTCGGGTTCGAGCGGCAGGAGACGTTGTCGCTCGGCAAGCAGGAGGAGACGCCATGAAGGCTCTGCTAATGTTCGCGGCCCTGTGCGCGGCCGTCGCTCCCCGGGCCCTTGCGGGGACGACGGTTCGCGACGGGGAGGTGCGAGGCGTAAGCGTGTTGCCGGCGAGCGGCAAGGTCGAAGTGGTCATCGACTTGCAGGGTGCCGCCCAGGTCCGAGACTTCACGCTCACCAATCCCGCGCGCCTGGTCATCGATCTGATCGGCGCGCGGCTCACCGCTGCCGCGGCGATGTACGACGGTGTGAATCGCGGCGGCGTGAAAAACGTCCGCTACGCGCAGTTCAAGCCGGGCGTCGTCCGCATCGTGATCGATCTCGATGAGCTCAAAGACTATCAGGTCGACCGCACGGGGAGCGGGGGAGACGGCCAGGTGCACGTGCGCATCGGCAGCGAGCGGACCGGGTTCGCGGCGTGGTCGAGCAGCTCCGTGACGACGGCCAGCCTTCCCCCTCGCCGCGAAGCGGAGAGGTCACGAGCTGAGGTCGGCTCCCAGCCGCCGGTGACCGGCGGACCGGATCAGGCCGCGCACGTGACGACGCCGACCCTCGGCCACCCCATGTCGATCGAGGAGTATCTCGCCGCGCACCGCGCCGAAGCGGTGCAGTCGCAGGCGCCGCGGATCACAGTGCAATGGGACAACGCCGGCATCGAAGACGTGATCGCCGGGTTCGCGGCCTTCAGCGGCCGCACGATCATTCTCTCGAAGGACGTCAAAGGCAACGTCACCGCCGAGATCAAGAACCAGCCGTGGGATCTGGCGCTGAACGCGGTGCTCGAATCTCAGGGACTGGCGGTGCAGACGCTGCCCGGCGGCATTCTCAACGTGGTCAGCAAGATCGAGCTGGCGCGCGCCGACTCCACCGTGCCGATCACGACGCGCCTCGTCCGGATCAACTACGCCAAGGCGACGTCGCTTGTCCCGTCGGTGCAGTCGATTCTGTCGAAGCGCGGACAGGCGGTCGCGGACTCGACCAGCAACGCGCTCGTCATCACCGAAGTGAGCTCGCGCATCGATGACGTCGTGGACTTCGTGAAGGGCCTCGATCTGCGCACGCCGCAGGTGTCGATTCAGGCGAAGATCATCTTCGTCGATCGGACCGACGTCGAAGAGCTCGGCGTCAAGTACGACCTCGGCTCGCAGAACCAATTCTTCAACAGGCTCGTGCAGCGGCCCGATCCGCGCAGCGCGAAGCCGGTCGATACCGATCTCGACGGCGTGCCCGACGCCCTCGTGCCGACGGAAAACTTCCCGCCCAACCAGAACATCGTGGCGCTGGGCGGCAACTCGCTGTCGGCGCTCGGCAACGCGAACCAGGCAGTCATCAACCCGGCGCTCGAGCTCATCTTCTCGACGGCAATCGGCAACTTCGATCTGACGACGTTCGTGCAGGCGCTGCAGCGGGTCGAGCTGGCCGACATCCAGGCGGAGCCGACGATCACGACGCTGGACAATCGCCAGGCGGAGATTCTGGTAGGTGACCGCGTGCCGATCCGTGTCATCGACGTGAGTGCCACGACCACCGGGGGTGGGCAAGCCGGAAGCGCCGTGCCGCGCGCCACGGTGCAGTTCGAGCAGACCGGTATCAATCTGCGCGTCACCCCGCACGTCACCTCGAACCGGCAGATCCTGATGGAAGTGCACGCCGAGCGCTCCAACGTCCGGCCCGCGTCGGTGGACATCGGGTTCACGTTCCAGACGCAACAGGCGGACAATCAGATCCTGGTCAGCGACGGCGAAACGGCCGTAATTGGCGGACTTACGGTGACTGAGGTCACGGTAACGAAGTCCGGAATTCCCTTCCTTGTAGATCTGCCGATTCTGGGCAAGCTGTTCGGGTTCACCTCGGAACAGGAAAACCGGCGCGATCTGCTGATTCTGATCACGCCACACATCAGCGACGATCTGGTGTCGCCCGGCGGGCAATAGGCCGCTGGGATAGGCGCCGGAGAGGGTTGCTATGCGGCTGGTCACACGCGGAACCGCGATCTGCGGGATAGGCGCGCTCGTACTCGCCGTCTGGTCGTGCGAGACGACGCGCAATCCGGGCGGCATCCAGCACGATGTCACCGCGCCGGCCATCCTCCTCGTCAAGACCGCGGGCGACACCCAGCAAATCGCCAGTGGCCTGCAGTTCGGCGTTCAGGCGGTCGACAACCTGGCACTGAAAAGCGTCACCCTGCGGTTCAGCGGCGGCCTGATCGGCATCCTCGACACGACGTTCACCGGCCAGGTAAAGACGTACGCGGTGTCCCGGACGATCACCTTCGGGGCGAACTCCGGCGCCGGCGGCGATATTCAGATCATCGGCCGCGCGACGGACGGCGCGGGCAACTTCTCGGAAGACACGATCAGCATTTTCCTGTCGAACGTGCAGGCGCTGCAGGTGCGGCTGATCGTGCCGTCACCCGGCGCGCTGGCGTCGACGGGCAAAGGTCTTCCGGTCGATGTCATCGCGATTCAGAACTCCGGGATCACAAAAGTCGGCTTCCTCGTTTCCCCCGTGGGGAGCGTGACGAATCCGACGGTCCCGCCCAACGACTCGATCATCTACACCCCGCCGCTTGCGGACTCGGTCGAGTACGTCGACACGGTCATCGTGGTTCCGTCGACCGGCACGTTCAACGTTGTGGGCTTTGCCGAAGACTCGGCGGGCCGGCGCGGCTTCAGCGGCGTGGTGACGGTCACCATCCAGTCGGTGGCGACCGACAACACGGCGCCCATCGTGGCGCATCGCATCGCCGATCGGGTGGAGGTCGACGACACCATCCACGTGCGCGCTCAGGACCCCAGCGCGATCGCATGGATTGGGTTCGAGGTAGATACCAACAGCGTGCGCATGAAGTTCGATTCAGTGTACGTCGGCGCGGGCAATCTCACCGACGTCACGCACAACTTCACCCTCGGCCTGCAGGGGCTGCAGCCGCTGCCGCGCACCATCGTCGTCAAAGGCTACGCCTGCGACGCCGCCGTGGCGCGCAACTGCTCGTTCACGAACAACACCACTTTGATTCCGAGCGCGCCCATCAGGTTTGGCAGCGCACCCGCCGCCGGACCGCGTCCGTCGCCGCAGGGCCTGATCGATACCGTGATCGTGGTCGCTGGCGTGACGCGCCCGCTGCCCTTCGGCGGCAAGATCGCGGACGCGATCTTCAACGGCAACGACTCGAGTCTGTATCTCACGAACCCGGTGCTCGGGCGCGTCGAGGTCTTCCAGGTCGCCAATACGTCATTCGTCCAGCAGGGCATCCCGACCGCGGGCCCGCAACCGTGGGGTATCGCGCTGTGGCCGCTCGACACGTTGGGCAATTACAAAGACACGATCGTGGTGGCGAACGCCGGCGGCGTCGAGCTGTCGGTCATCGACGTGCGCGCCGGCGTGCGGCGTCTCGCGTGGCGGCAGGATCTGCCGGACTACCTGATCGAAACGTACCGAGTTCTGACATCGCCCCTACGAGAGGAGATTCACGTCTACGACGTCTCCGATCGACCGCAATACGTGTCCACGGTCTGCCGAGTGACGTCGGGCACAGCGACCTGCCACGCCGACTCGGTGTTCGCGATCTACTCGACGCTTCCGACGGCGAGCAGCGCGGCGCCGTTCGATGGTCGCGCGACGTTGCGGATGGAAAAACTGATTGACACCCCTGATACGGCGCAGCTGTTCAGCCATCTATTCTGGGAGCTGGCGGGCGACAGTACGCTGACGAGCACCAGCCGCGACACGTTGCGCCTCGAGATGCGGCGCGGCCGCCCCTACAACGAACAGCGGGTGCAGCTCACCGCGTGCCAGGGCGTCACGATCGAGCTCGCGGAGTTCGGACTCGGCGACTCGACCTACGTCCGCAACTCCGGGAACTTCACGCACGCGATCATGGGTGAAGGCGGCAACATCACCACCGCGTTCGCGCGCGTGGTGGGCTATACCACGAAAGCACCTCTGCTGCACGGACCGAGCACGGCACGCTTCTGCCCGACGAATTCCGCGAAGGATACGCTCGGTCGCCCGATCGTGAGTGACAGCGGCGAGAACCACCGCGACCTCGGCATGACGCCGTTCATTGACGTCAGCGACTTCATCAGCAACACCGGCGTGAACATCCATTCGATCGCGACGAACTTCAACGGCGGGACGAACCTCGTCCGTGCCGACTCGATCTACTTCCTCGACGAGGGGATGAAGCTCAAGGGCACGACACCCGCCCCGATCGGCGCCTTCGGCATGGACATGAACTACAACCATGCGTTCCTGGCGGGCGACCCCGGCACGCCCGCGTTCGGCGGCACGGGTAACCCCAATGACCGCATTGCGTTCTCCGCCCGGCCTGACGGCAACATCGACGTCTGGGATACCTTCTTCTTCGGGAAGGTTGGCGGAATCGTCGTCCGCGACCCCATCATTGGACCCCTGCGCGTTGCGCGGAACAGGACCAACACGCGGCAATGGCTGTTCGGTGTGACGGCTGCCGGGGTGGTGATGATCGAGCTGCCGGTGATCACCAACCCGTTCCCGACGAAGCCGCCATGGGGGACGCCGATTCCCTGATGCCGGGCGCCTGCGGGCCCCGGTGCCGGATGACGCGAGCCCGACGCACCGTCGGGCTCGCATGTTATAGGACATGTTGGGTAGGGGCGCAGCATGCTGCGCCCCTACAGGAGATGCGATGACATTCCGGTTCACGACGGCGGGCGAATCGCACGGCCGCGGCCTGGTGGGCATCCTCGAAGGCATTCCCGCGGGCCTCCCGGTGTCAGCCGCCGACGTGGACGCCGAGTTGAAGCGCCGCCAGGGCGGGTACGGCCGCGGCGCCCGCATGAAGATCGAATCCGACCGCATCGAGTGGCTCTCCGGGGTCCGCGCCGGCGAAACCCTCGGCTCCCCCATCGCCATGCTGATCTGGAATCGCGACTGGGAGCACTGGCAGGACATCATGGCACCGGACGCCGATGCCACCCCCGATCCCCTGGGGCGTCGCCGGCAGGTGACGCGGCCGCGGCCCGGCCACGCCGATCTCGCGGGATCGCTGAAATACGACCGCCAGGACGCGCGCGACATCCTCGAACGCGCGAGTGCGAGAGAAACCGTGGCGCGGGTGGCATGCGGGGCAGTGTGTAAGAAGCTCCTGCGGGAATTCAGCATCGAGGTGGGCTCGTACGTGGCGGAGCTGGGCGGCGTCATTGCCAAAACTCCGACCGTGCTGCCGTCGCCGTTGAACGAGGCGGCCGACCAAAGCCCGGTTCGCTGCCTCGATCACGACGCCGAGGCCGAGATCATTCGCCGCATCGATGCGGCGAAAGCCGCCGGCGATACGCTCGGTGGCGTCGTCGAGGTCGTCGCGCTGGGCGTGCCTGTAGGGCTGGGCTCCCACGTTGCGTGGGACACGAAGCTGGATGGTCGCCTGGCACAAGCACTTATGTCGATTCCGGCCGTCAAGGGCGTGGAGCTGGGACTCGGCTTCGAAGCGGCGCGCCGCAAAGGCTCCGAAGTGCACGACGAGATCCTGCCCGGCTTTGCGCGCGCGACCAATCGCGCCGGGGGAACGGAAGGCGGCATGACCACGGGCGAGCCGCTCGTCGCGCGCGTCGCGATGAAGCCGATCTCCACGCTGATGTCGCCGCTCAAGACCGTCGACTTGAAGACCGGCGGTCCCGCGCAGGCGCAGTCGGAGCGGTCCGACGTGACCGCCGTGCCCGCGATGGGCGTCATCGCCGAGGCGATGCTGGCGATCGTGGTGACGCAGGCGCTGCTCGAGAAATTCGGCGGCGACGCGCTGAGCGAGCTGAAGCGCAACGTCGAGGGCTACCTCCAGCAGGTGCGTACGCGCACGCCGAAGGGCGCGGCATCGTGAAGAAGCACCTCGTCCTCGTTGGCTTGCCGGGGGCCGGGAAATCCACCGTCGGGCGACTCGTTGCCGAGCGGCTGCAGACCAGCTTCGTCGACATCGATTCGATTCTGCTTCGCAAGGAAGGCAAGCCGATTACGATGATCTTCGCCGAGAAGGGCGAGCCGGCGTTTCGCGAGATGGAGCGGAAAGAGGTGGCAGACGCGCTCGGTCACGAGCCAGCGGTGATCGTTCCCGGTGGCGGATGGGCCGCGCAGCCGGGCACACTCGACGACGCCAAACCTCGCGGGTACGTCATTTATCTGAAGGCGCGTGCCGAGCTCGCCGCGGGCCGCGCCGCACCATCGGGAACCCGTCCCGTTCTGATGGGTGATGATCCCGTGGTCGAGATGCGCGAGCTGTTCAAGACGCGCGAGCCGTACTACGCGCAGGCGGACGCTACGGTGCAAACCGAAGCGAAAACGCCCGAGCAGCTAGCCGCCGAGATCGTCCGACTTGCGCAAACCAGCGCCGGTTGGTAAAGAGATGCAACCCCTAATGGTTGAACAAAGGTTGATCAGTGCCTGATAACGAAGAGGAAGTGAAACCCAAAAAGCCGAGAGCGCCCCGCAAGAAAAAAGATGCGGAGGCGGTTCTCGAAACGGCGGATGACGAAGTGACCGACGCCGCTCCTGTAAAGGGCGGCGCACTCGTCATTGTCGAGTCCCCAACCAAAGCCAAAACCATCGGCAAATACCTCGGCCGGGGCTACACGGTCAAGGCGACCGTGGGCCACCTCCGGGACCTGCCCAAGCGTGAGCTCGGCGTCGACGTCGAGAACGGCTTCACGCCGAAGTACGTCACTATTAAGGAAAAGGCGAAGACCCTCGCCGAGATCAAGAAGGCCGCCAAAGCGGCCGATCGTATACTGCTCGCCACCGACCCCGACCGCGAGGGCGAGGCGATCGCCTGGCACGTGGCGTCCCAGCTGAACGGCGACGGTGGCCGAATCCGCCGTGTGCTGTTCCACGAAATCACCAAAGACGCCGTTGCCCAGGCCCTGGCGAACCCTCTCGACATCGATCAGCGCAAAGTCGATGCGCAACAGGCCCGCCGCGTGCTCGACCGGCTGGTCGGCTACAAGGCATCACCCGTCCTCTGGAAGAGTATTAAGACCGGGCTGTCGGCGGGCCGGGTGCAGACGGTGGCCCTTCGGCTGATCATCGAGCGCGAAGAGGAAATCCGGAAGTTCGTGCCACAGGAGTACTGGACCATCGCGGCCGACCTGGAAAAGGACGGCCAGGCGTTCCAGGCGCGGCTGCAGAAGCTGAGCGGCCACAAGCCCGAGATCAAGACGGAGCAGGCGGCGCGCGAAATTGTGGCCGAGGTCGAGAAGCTGCCGTTCGTCGTGACATCGGTATCGACCGGCGAGCGCCGCCGCAAGGCGCCGGCCCCGTTCACCACCAGCACGATGCAGCAGGAAGCCGCGAAACAACTGGGCTTTTCGGCGGGGCGGACCATGCGCGCGGCCCAGAAGCTGTACGAAGGCGTGGAGCTGGGCGAGCAGGGATCCGTGGGCCTGATCACCTACATGCGCACCGACTCGGTCCGCGTTTCCGATGCGGCGATCAAGCAGGCGCGCGAGTACATCAACGCGCAGTTCGACAAGCGCTATCTACCCGACGAACCCAACGTCCATAAGGGCGGCCGGGGCTCCAAGGTCCAGGACGCTCACGAAGCGATCCGGCCCACCGAAGTCGGCCTGCGTCCCGAGGACATGAAGAAGTACCTCGAGCGCGACCTGTTCAAGCTGTACCAGCTCATCTGGCGACGGTTTCTGGCATCGCAGATGACGCCGGCCGTGTACGAGGCGACCAAGGTCGACTTCGAGCTCGCCAACGGGAAGTTCCTGTTCCGCGCCACCGGCTCGCGGGTGCTGTTCGACGGCTATCACGCGCTCTACAGCGAGGCGCACGAGGCGGAAGACGCCAAGACGCTCGACAGCCTGGCGCCGATTCCGCCGCTCAAGCAAGGCGATCGCGCGACGCTCAAGCAGGTGGTGCCGAGCCAGCACTTCACCGAGCCCCCGCCGCGCTACAGCGAAGCGAGCCTCGTGAAGGAGCTGGAGCGTCTGGGCATCGGCCGGCCATCGACCTACGCGGCGATCATCTCGACCTTGCGCACGCGCTGGTACGCGACCGCGAAGGACCGGCGCTTCCAGCCGACGCCCCAGGGCGAGACCGTCTGGAAGGTGCTGAAGCGCTCGTTCCCGGAGGTCTTTGAGGTCGGGTTCACGGCGAACATGGAAAACGAGCTCGACAAGATCGAAGAAGGCGATCTCGCCTGGCAGGACGTGCTGGGGGAGTTCTGGAAGCCGTTCAGCGTCGCCCTCGAAGCGATCGACATTAACAAGATCATCCATGAAGTGCATGATCTGTCCGGCGTGGCAGCCGAGAAGTGCCCGAAGTGTGGCTCCCCGCTCGAGGTGAAGAGCGGCCGCTTCGGTCCCTACATCGCCTGCGCGCGCTACGCGACCAAGGAGTGCGACTACTCGCGCTCCATCAAGAAAGACAAGGTACCCGACCGGCCTTCGGACGAGATCTGCAAGGAGTGTGGCGCGCCGATGGTGATCAAGACGGGCCGCTACGGCGAATTCCTCGCGTGCACGCGCTATCCCAAGTGCAAGTACACGCAGCCGGTCCCGCTGGGCATCAAGTGTCCCAAATGCGGCGTCGGCGACCTCGCCGAGCGGCGCACCAAGCGGGGACGCACGTTCTACGGTTGCCTGCGCTACCCGGATTGCGATTATTCCACCTGGAACAAGCCGGTCGTCGTCCCATGCCCGAACTGCGGGTTCGTCGGGATGGAAGAGATCACGTCGAAGGCGACGGGAGAGACCACACGCAAGTGCCTGAAGTGCGGACACACCATGGTCGTGGAAGACGCCGCGCCGGAGCCGGAGGAGGTGGCGTCGTAGTAGACGTGGTCGGTGGCGGTCTCGCCGGGTGCGAGGCCGCCTGGGCGCTCGCAGAACGCGGCGTGAGCGTCACCCTGCACGAGATGCGCCCGGTGCGGATGACTCCCGCGCACCAGACCGATACCCTGGCCGAGCTGGTCTGCAGTAACACCTTCAAATCCGTCGAGCCCATGCACGCGCACGGCCTGCTCAAGGCCGAGATGCGCCTGCTCGGCAGCGTCGTACTTCAGGCCGCCGACGAGGCGCGCATTCCCGGCGGGAGCGCGCTCGCCGTCGATCGTCGCGCCTTCGCGAAGGGCGTGGAGAGCCGGGTTCTCGCCCACCCGAACGTGACACTGGTCCGCGGCGAGGTGACGGAGCTGCCATCGCCGGGCATCATTGCGACCGGTCCGTTGACCTCGGACACGCTGGCAGCCGCGATCGCGGCCCGGCTGGGCGTCGCATCGCTCGCGTTCTACGATGCGATTGCGCCCATCGTCTCCGCCGACTCGCTGGACTACAGCCGCCTCTTCAAGGCCTCCCGCTACGGCAAAGGCGGCGGCGACGACTACTGGAACGCGCCGTTCACTCGCGAAGCGTACGAGGCGTTCGTCGCGGCGCTGATCGGCGGCGAGCAGTACGTGCCCGGACACGAGTTCGACATGGTGCCGTACTTCGAAGGGTGCTTGCCGGTCGAGGAGATGGCGCAGCGAGGGGTCGAAACCCTCCGGTTTGGTCCAATGAAGCCCGTTGGTTTGGTGGATCCCGACACTGGTCGCGAGCCGTACGCAGTCGTCCAGCTGCGGCAGGAAGATCGTGCAGCGCAAATGTGGAACCTCGTCGGCTTCCAGACTCGCCTCAAAACGGGCGCGCAGCAGAAGATCTTTCGCATGATTCCGGGACTCGAGCACGCCGAGTTTCTGCGGTTCGGCAGCATCCATCGCAACAGCTACCTGAACGCGCCGCAGGCACTGACGCCGCATTTGTCCGCCAAGGACGATCCCCGGCTGCTGTTCGCGGGGCAGCTCACCGGTGTCGAGGGCTACACCGAGTCGGCCGCGACCGGCATGCTCGCGGGGGTGAACCTCGCGCGGACGCTCTCAGGAGCGGAGCCGCTGCTGCCGCCAGCCACGACGATGCTGGGCGCGCTGTATCGCTACTTGCGCGAGACCGAGCCCGCCCGCTTCCAGCCGATGAACGCGAACTTTGGGTTGCTCGAGCCGCTCGAGAACGCGCCGCGCGACAAGTTCAAAAAGAGGGAGGCCCTGGCGGCAAGGGCGCTGCGCGAGATGGAAGACTTCGCCGCGCCGAGCACCCCCCTCAGGGTGTGAACACGAACATGAAAGAAATCACGGAATTCGTGACCTTCCTCGAGAAGGAGCGCAACGACTCGCCGCATACCGTCAAAGCCTACGGGCGCGACGTCGAGGCCTTCGCGGCCTTCTGCCAGCGTTACTACGGCGGACCCTGGACCTGGGCCGGCGTCGATCGGCTGGCGGTGCGGGGCTTTCTCGCCGCGGAGCAGCAGCGCGGCATCGGCAAACGGTCCGCCGCGCGGGCGCTGTCCGCGCTGCGCACCTTCTACCGCTTTCTCAATGCCACGCTCGGCATCGAGGTGAATCCCGCGCGCGCCGCGCGCTCGCCAAAACTCGATCGCACGCTGCCGGTCTATCTCGATCGCAACGAAACCGCCGAGCTGTTCAGGAACGCTGAGGCTCGGGCGGCCGCCGGCGGCTTCGTCGAGGCGCGCGACCTGGCCATGCTGGAAATGTTCTATTCGACCGGCATGCGGCTCTCCGAGCTCGCCGGCCTGAACGACGCCGATGTCGATCTCGTGTCGGACCAGGTCAAGCTGCGCGGCAAGGGGAAAAAGGAGCGCATCGTGCCCGTCGGATCGCGCGCCTATACCGCGCTGCGGCGCTACCTGCGGCTCCGCGACTCGCTGGCCGGGCCCGGCCAGCGCGCGGCGGGGGCCGTGTTCCTGAACCAGCGCGGCAAGCGCCTCACCCCGCGCGGTGTGCAGCTCGCCATGAAACGGCTGTTCGCTGGGCTGGCGCGGGGAACTAATCTGCACGTGCACGCGTTGCGGCATTCGTTCGCGACCCATCTGCTCGATGCGGGCGCTGATCTCAGATCCGTGCAGGAGCTGCTGGGGCATGCCTCGCTGGGGACCACCCAAGTGTATACTCATACGTCTGTCGATCGACTGAAGAAGGTCTATCACCAGGCGCATCCAAGAGCATAACGGGAAACGAGAAACGCACGTTGGAGCAGACATTGCAACGCATACACAGCACGACAATCCTGTGCGTCCGTAAGGACGGCAAAGTGGCCATCGGCGGCGACGGACAGGTCACGGTCGGGGAGACCGTGATGAAGGCCAACGCCAACAAGGTGCGCACTTTGAAAGGCGGCAAGATTCTCGCGGGCTTTGCGGGAGCGGCGGCCGACGCCTTCACGCTGTTCGAGAAGTTCGAGGAGAAGCTGGAGCGTTATCCGACGAACCTGCCGCGTGCCGCGGTCGAGCTGGCCAAGGACTGGCGGTCGGACCGCGTGCTGCGGCGGCTCGAGGCGCTGCTCGTCGTGGCGGACAAGGAGCACGGCTTCGTCATCAGCGGCTCCGGCGAGCTGATCGAGCCGGATGACGGCGTCCTGGCGATCGGATCGGGCGGCTCGTTCGCGCTGGCCGCGGCGCGCGCGCTGCTCAAGGAGTCGAAGCTCGATCCGCCCGACATCGTGCAGAGATCGCTCGAGATCGCCGCGGAAATCTGCGTGTACACCAACACAAACATTACGATACTCGAGTTATAGCGATGGCCAAGAGCCCGGTTTCACCTCCAGAAGCTCCACCATCCTCCACCCCAGCTCCACCAGGGAGTGGGGGAGGGGGGGCGGCAGCGGAGACGCTGCCGTGGTTGGAGGAAATGCCGCCCCGCAAGATCGTGGCGGAGCTCGATCGCTACATCGTCGGCCAGGAAGCCGCCAAGAAGGCCGTCGCGATCGCGGTGCGCAACCGCTGGCGTCGTGCCCAGGCGCCCGAAGACATCCGCGACGAGATCATGCCCAACAACATCATTATGATCGGTCCGACGGGCGTCGGCAAAACCGAGATCGCTCGCCGGTTGGCCCGGCTCGCGGGCGCGCCGTTCCTGAAGGTGGAAGCCTCCAAGTTCACGGAAGTGGGCTACGTCGGGCGCGACGTCGAGTCGATCGTCCGCGAGCTGGTGGATGTCTCGATCAACATGGTTCGGTCGGAACGGGAAGACGACGTGTACCCGGCGGCCGAGCAGCGGGCGGAAGAGCGGCTGCTGGATTTGTTGTTGCCGCCGCTTCCCGCAACGCCCGCCGCCACCGCTTCGGCGCCGGGAGTCGGACCAGGGAGCGGGGAGCCGGCCGCCGGACCACGCCCGCTCTTCGTGGTGTCGTCCAAGGGTGATGTGCAATCGAAGATTCCCGAGGCGGAAACCGAGGCGCAGGAGCGCCGCCGCCGCACCCGCGAGAAGCTGCGCCAGCAGCTGAAGGACGGCCTGCTCGAAGAGCGCGACGTCGAGATCGAGGTGCAGCAGCAGAGCTTCCCGATGCTCGAGATGATGCAGCCGCCGCAGGGCATGGAAGGCCCGGACATCAACTTCGGCGAGATGCTGCAGGAGCTGATTCCCAAGAAGAAGAAGCGCCGCACCGTGCACCTGCACGAGGCCCGGCGCATTCTCGTCGACGAAGAGCTCAAGAAGCTCGTCGATATGGACGACGTGGTGAACGAGGCGCTCGACCGCGTCGAGAATCACGGCGTCGTCTTCATCGACGAGATCGACAAAATCACCGGCACGCGGGGCGAGCGCACCGGGCCCGACGTGTCGCGGGAAGGGGTGCAGCGCGACCTGCTGCCGATCGTCGAGGGCTCGACGGTGCAGACGCGCTACGGTTACGTGCGCACCGACCACATCCTCTTCATCGCTGCCGGCGCATTCCATATCGCCAAGCCGAGCGATCTGATTCCCGAGCTGCAAGGCCGCTTTCCGATTCGGGTCGAGCTGACATCGCTCAACGAAGCGGACTTCGTGCGCATCATGACCGAGCCGGAGAACGCGCTGACCAAGCAATACGCCGCGCTGTGCCAGTCTGACGGCGCCACACTCGAGTTCACGGCCGACGG
>QHUJ01000156.1 GCA_003221895.1 Gemmatimonadota bacterium
TCGAATGAGCCGTCCGCATACGACAACGCGCGACCGTCTTGCACTTCGGAGTGCACGCTCCCGGGCCCACGCCCGTCCAGTCCCTGCGCGATTGCGTAGCGACGACTGAGCGAAATAGCCTCGGGGAGGATGTCCGTCGCGACGACTTCGTACCCGCGGTGGCGCGCCAGCATGACGGCAAGGTCCTTCGGGCTGCCGAGATCCACCACGCGCGCGCCCGGGCGCAGCTGCAGCTGGCGCCACACGTACGCGAACTCGCGGCTGCGCCAGTAACTGACCGGGAGAGCCAGCCGCTTCAAACCCAGCACGGGCTCCTTGCGCAGGGTCCGCAGTCCGATGAGGACGCCTGCCGACCAGATCCCGAGGGGGTGAGTCACTCTCGGGTGCTCAGATGCACGTGGTCGTACCAATAGTGATCCGTCTCGCGCTTCTGCGCGCCGCTGTTGCCGCCCCACGTCGGACTGAGCTGAAACATGTCGAAGTCGTATGAGTTTCTGATGTCTTTGTAGCTGCCCTGCACCACGCCGTCGAGCCACCACTGCAACGTGCCGCTCGACAGCTGGCAATACCATTCGATGCGATGCCAGGCGCCGAGTGTGACCTCCGTCGCGTGGACGTTCGGATCGCGCCAGCGAAAGTCGCCCGGATACTCCGGGAGCACATGCAGCCGCCGGTCGGGCATGAGGATCATGAACTGCTGCCCGCCGGCACTGCCGCCGCCGTTAAACAGGAACGCGATCTTGTTACCGTTCGGGCCCAGATCGAACGGCGACGACGGCTTCCACCAGAAACCCACGTACACCTCGTCGCCGAGCCCGGCGTGACTGCCCGTCAGGCGCCGCAGCAGTGCCTTCACCCCGACGGCCTCTTGCGGGAAATAGACCGTTGCCGGCGCGATGCCCTCGAGCATGCCTTGCGGATAGACGAAGTCGTAGACATTCGGTGGCGAGAACGGAGCGCTCGGATCGATGCTGCGCTCAGCCCAGCTCCGAACTGTGCCCGGCGGCGCGTTGCCGATGACCGACCAGCCCGGACTGTCGGGAATCTTCACATCGCCCGTAGTGGGCAGCGGCTGATCGAGCCCCCAATCGGCGCGCATGGTGAGCCACGCGGGTTCGTTCGGCCAGTTTGCGTTGGCCGCCACGGGTGGAGATGGCGGAGCGGGCGGAGCGGGCGGGTAATCGCTCCCCGAGCAGGCGAGAATCGCGATGACCAGGAGTGGGTGGAACCGAACGCAGGGCGGCCGCATCGGGTGGTGGTACCCGCGAAGGCGTGCCAGGATGCACGAGCGCCCGGCACGTCAAGTAAACTCGTGCCGGGCGCTCGTTCGATGCGTTGCTAGCGGCTGCTGATGTGCACGTGGTCGTACCAGTAGTGGTCCGTCTCGCGCTTACGCGCGCCAGTGTTGCCGCCCCACGTCGGGCTGAACTCGAACATGTCGAAGTTGTACGAATTTCTCACGTCGGTGTAGCTGCCCTGCAACACACCGTCAAGCCACCACTTCATGGTCCCGCTCGACGGTTGGCTGTACCACTCGATGCGATGCCACACGCCCAACGTGACGGTCGTGGCGTTGACGTTCGGATCGCGCCACTTGAAGTCCCCCGGATACTCCGGGAGGACGTGCAGCTTCCCGTCCCCACTCAGAATCAGGAACTGCTGGCCCCCGGCGCCGCCCCCCCCGTTAAAGAGGAATGCGATCTTGTTGCCGTTGGGACCGTAGTCGAACGGTGACGACGGTTTCCACCAGAAGCCGACGAACATCTCGGTCGCATTCAGGTTGTAGTAGATCGTCGCCGGCGCGTTTCCTTCGACCATCCCCTGCGGATACACGAAATCGTAGACGCCGACCGGAGAGAGTGGCGCACCGCCATCGATGCCGAGCACCGCCGAGCCCTGCGTGCCGCCCGGCGCGACTTCGTACACGATGTTCCATCCGGTGGGGCTGCCGGGGATGTGCATGTCCAGCGGGAACCCTACCGGTATCGCCACATCCAGACCCCAGTCCGTGCGCACCGTCAGACCGGCGGGCTCATTCGGCCAGCTCCCAGGCGGAGGAGGAGGCGGCGGCGGCGGAGGCGGCGGCGGCGGCGGCGGCGGTGGCGGCGGCGGCGGCGGCGGCGGCGGTGGCGGCGGCGGTGGCGGCGACCCCGTGGTCGTGCCATTCACGATGTTCGAGAACGGGCCAAACACCGCGTTCACGTTGAGCGTGCCACGGAACGCCACCATCTGAAATTGATAGGCCGTCGCGCCCGTGAGACCGAGGACGGTGCACTGCCGCAACGCACCAATCGTCGTGCCCGCGATCGGGACGGTACACGTCCCCTGCGTCACGTCGGTCGCCGCACTCCAGGTGATCGTGCCCACAGCGTAGCGCACATCGTACTTGGCCGGAGCACCAGTACCGTCGTTGACTTCGGTGAATGACAGCGTCGCCGAATTCGCGGCCATGCTGACGACGGCGAGGTTCGACACGGCTCCCGGATTCCCCGGCGGTGGCGGGGGCGGTGGCGGTGGCGGCGGCGGCGGCGGCGGCGGCGGCGGTGGCGGCGGCGGCGGCGGCGGCGGTGGTGGCGGCGGCGGTGGTGGTGGTGGCGGCGGCGGCGGCGGCGGTGGCGGTGGCGGCGCACTCGCCGTCACGGTGATCACGGCCAGGCCGGTCCGTCCTTCGGTCGCGGCGGTCATGACGGCCGATCCCGGGGCCACGCCATCGACGAGGCCGGCGCCATCGACCGAGGCGATGCTCGGATCGCTCGTCTGCCACGTCACGGTTTTGCCGGTCAACGGTTGCCCGGTGCCATCCAGCGGTGTCGCCGTCAGCTGCAGCGACTGGCTCACGACGACAGAGCCAGTCGCGGGACTGATGGTAATCGTGACGACTTGCTGCAGCAGGGCCGCGATCTCCTGGCACCCGGCCAGGAGCACGATGCCCACCACGAACACATTCCTCATCAGGGCCAGTCGCCGCGACAACTTGTGCTTGAACGTCATGAATGCTCTCCCTCTATTCGTCGGGCTACGGCTTGGCCGTCGCCACAGTGAGATCATCGAGCCACATGTACTGATCCACCGGCGACCCGTCGCCGATGTAGGGCGCGATCACGAACTGATGGAACTTGATGGTGGGCCGGGCGCCGGTTCGGAACATCACATCGTGCCGATCGATTGCCAGCGTGCCGTTGAACCAGTATTGGATCACGCCGTCGGGCACACCGACGCCGGCGACGACCGAGTTCAGCTGCAGATAAACCTCGACGTGATTCCAGTCGCCCTTGTATCCCGAACCGGGATTGGGCTGGAACCACGGCTGCGCGGTCTGGAACTCCTTGTCGTTGTACCACGGCGGCATGTTGAAGCACGTCGCGGTCACATTGATTTCCATGACACCGTTGCAGCCGCTGGTCGAGCGACTCTCAGTCCGGCTGATCAGATTGATTGGCGGCGTGCCGAAGCTCGTGTTGATCGCCTTGTTGTCCTGCGTGGCGATCCGCGGCTTGCCACCGTTTTGATAATTGTGCTCGATGTAGGCGACCAGCCATCCATTGGAGAGGCCATCGTAGTCGCCATCCTGATCGCTCAGGACGAGCAGTTCATGCGGATGGTACAGCTGGCCGGAGCCGACCCAGTTAGTGCTGTACTTCACCCAGTAGCTGACGTACAGCGTGGGCGTCGCGGTGAACAGACGGCGCGCGGCATTGCCCCAGGTCGGCGTCGTTGCTCCGGGAGTGAAGTGGACCTCCAGCGCGGCCGTACTGCCCGGCGTGTGCTGCGCCGTCGTGATCGCCATGGCGGTGTTGTCGTACCAGCCGCGTGATCCGAACGCCGTGTTTTCAAACGTCTCCTGGAAGAGCACGCTCCCCGGAGGAGGCGGCGGCGGTGGCGGCGGCGGCGGCGGCGGTGGCGGCGGCGGCGGCGGTGGCGGCGGTGGCGGCGGTGGCGGCGGTGGCGGCGGTGGCGGCGGTGGCGGCGACCCCGTGGTCGTGCCACTCACGATGTTCGAGAGCGGTCCAAACACCGCGTTCACGTTGAGCGTGCCACGGAACGCCACCATCTGAAATTGATAGGCCGTCGCGCCTGTGAGACCGAGGACGGTGCACTGCCGCAACGCACCGATCGTCGTGCCCGCGATCGGGACGGTACACGTCCCCTGCGTCACGTCGGTCGCCGCACTCCAGGTGATCGTGCCCGCAGCGTAGCGGACATCATACTTCGCCGGCGTTCCCGCACCGTCGTTCACTTCGGTGAATGACAGCGTCGCCGAATTCGCGGCCATGTTGACGACGGCGAGGTTCGACACGGCTCCCGGATTCCCCGGCGGCGGTGGCGGTGGCGGCGGCGGCGGTGGCGGCGGCGGCGGCGGTGGCGGCGGCGGCGGCGGTGGCGGTGGCGGCGGCGGTGGTGGCGGCGGTGGCGGCGGTGGCGGCGGCGGTGGCGGCGGCGGCGGCGGCGGCGCGCTCGGCGTCACGGTGATGGCCGACAGGCCGCTCTTCCCTTCACTCGTCGCGGTCATAACGACCGAGCCGGCGGCTGCGCCGCCGACGAGACCGCTGCCATCGACCGTGGCAATGCTCGCGTCGCTCGTCTGCCACGTCACCACTTTGCCGCTCAGCGGTTGCCCAGTGCCGTCCAGCGGCGTCGCGGTCAGCTGCAACGTCTGTCCGACGACCACATCGCCACTCGCGGGACTGATGGTAATCGTGACGACTTGCTGCAGCAGGGCCGCGATCTCCTGACACGCCGTCAGGAGCGCGATCCCCACCAACAGATTTCTCATCAACGCCAGTCGGCGCGACAGCTTGTGCTTAAACGGCATTCAGTCCTTCCCGTTCAGGTGAAGGGCGACGACATCTCACCGCCGTTTGGTGCCGAGGGCACTCCGTAACCGGACGACAGCGTGGGAATTGCGACTGCGTTGCACGGTAGCAACAGCCAATAACGACGCGCAAGCCGGGAAGTCCCCGACGCGCTAACTGCATACGCGCGTGCATCAG
>QHUJ01000120.1 GCA_003221895.1 Gemmatimonadota bacterium
TGTACATCGCGAACGAGGCCGGGTACCTCCAGTTCTGGGATCTCAGCAGCGGATTGCAGATTGGCTCGAACCTCATTTTGCCTTCCGCGGCCTACGGTCTGGCCCGCCGCCCGACAAACGGCTACCTGTATCTCACCGGCGCCTATTTCGGCGGCGGTTACATCTACATCGTCGACCCTGTCACTCACGTGCTCGTCCATTCCGCCATCGTAGGTGGCTCGACTCGACACGTCGTCTTCAACGCGGACGGCAGCGTGGGTCTCGTGCCCAACGAAGGTCACTGGGTGGACTTCATCAAGTAGAGAATTATCGTTCGGGCACATGCCCAGCGCCGAAGACGTCAAATCGTGGTACAACCAGCACTACGCCGCGCAGGGCCTGCAGAGCATGCGTCCCGCCGCGGCGTATCCTGTTTTTCTGGATCTACTGGGCGCACGAGCGGGGAACCGCCTTCTCGACGTCAGCTGTGGTACCGGCTCGCTGCTTGCCGCCGCGCGGGAGCGCGCAGTAGACGCAGTCGGCGTCGACCTCTCCGACGAAGCGGTGAAGCTCGCCAGGCGCGTCGCGCCCGGCGCGGAGGTCGCCGTCGGGGCAGGGGAAGCGCTCGCGTTCCGCGACGGCTCCTTCGACTACGTCAGCTGCCTCGGCTCCCTCGAACACTTCCTCGACATGGGGAAGGGCCTCGAAGAGATGAAACGCGTCGCGAAGCCCGCCGCGCACTTCTGCATCATGGTCCCCAATCAGGATTTCATCGGCTGGAAGGTGCTGGGCCACCAGGGCACCGCACAGCAGGACATCAACGAGCACCTGCTGCCCCTCAAGGCCTGGCGGCAGCTGTTCGAGCGGCACGGACTCGTGGTGTTGCGCGTCGTTCCTGACCGCTGGCACGCCGTCCGGTGGCGGTCCCCCCCGTCCCCCAACGGCGGGAAGCGCGGCGCCGCCCGTTTCGTTATCGGACCGGTTCTCGAGGCGGGGTGGCGGCTCGTGCCACTGCGCTGGCAGTATCAGTTCGTGTTTGTGCTAGCGAACCGTAGCACTCCTCCCACTTCGCCATGATCTCCGGCCACCCGAACGCCTGGCGGACGCGTTGCTCGCCGGCCGTGCCAAGGCGCGCGGCGAGCGCGGGATCGCGCGCAACGCGCTCGAGGGCGCGCGCCAGCTGATCGGCGTCGGCCGGACGGACGAGCAGGCCGCTGTTGCCGTTTTCGATGATGTCCGTGATGCCGCCGATATCGCTGGCCACGACGGGAATTCCGTAGCTCATCGCTTCGAGCAGCACTACGCCGAGGCCCTCGGTGTCGCCGCGGGCGTCGAGGATCGAGGGCAGCACCATCACGTCGCTCGCGGCATAGGCGTCGCGCAACTCGGCATCAGGCACGCGGCCACGAATGTCGACCCGGCGCTCCAACCCGGCCGCGCGGGCCTGGGCTTCGAGCGCCTGGCGCTCTGGTCCCTCGCCGATGACGGTGAGGTGCGCGTGCAGCTCGGCCGGGAGGCGCCGCACGGCTTCGATCAGATGCGTCACCCCTTTGCGCTCCACGAGCCGGCCGACGAACACGATGCGGAAGTCCTGCCTGGCGCCGCGCCCTGGTCGAGACGTTTGCGGCACTTCATCAAAGCCGAGCGTATACGGAATGACGCGCACTGGCACCTGCGCAAACCGCGCGATTTCTCGCGCGGTATAAGAGGAAATCGCCACGACCGCATCCGACGTACGCAGCGCCCACCGCACGAAGCCCCGCAGCCAGGCCAGCGAGCCCTGTACCCAGCGCAACTCGACCCCATACCAGCTCGTGACCAGTTTAGCGCGCGGACGCGTCGTCCGCCGTCCCAGCCATCCAAACAGCACGTGCGGGACCGGCCAGTGGACGTGGATGATGTCGTACTGGCGGCGGCGCGTCAGTCGCCAGATGCCCCACAGACCGCCGATCACGTAGAACAGTGGCAGCACCCGATAGAGCAGGGAACGGCGCATGCGATCGGGCGTCGCTTCATCGTGGGTCAAATCCTCCCACCCGGCCGGAAAGTACCGGAAGCGATGGACCGGAATGCCTTCATAGGACGACCCACCACCGCCGCGGTACGCCGAGGTGAAGACTTCGACGTCGTAACCGGCCGCCTGCAAACGCTTGAGTAACGCGACGAGCCAGGGAACGATGACATCGTCACGGGAGCGAGGAAATGCAGTCATGACGTGGAGAATTCGCATCGGCCGTGGACGAACTATACCGCTTTCCGGCTTCCCTCGGGCAGTAGTATCTTTCGCGCTCTCCGGCCCCTGGCCCCCCGGCCCCCGCCCGCCGGCCCACTTTGAGGAATGGTTCTGAGAGAATCTGCAACAACCGGCGCGCTGCGCCGCGGCAGCTGGTGGTTACGAGCGCTCCAGGCCGTCGTACTGGTCGGCGCCGCGTATTATCTCATCACCAAACAGATCACGCCCCACTGGCCCGACATCCGCGCGCGGCAGTTCGCCTGGCGGGCCGGCCCGCTGGTGCTCGGCTCGGTGATCGTCCTGGGCACATTGACGGTGCTCGTCGGCGCCTGGACCGCCAGCCTGCGCTGGTGCGCCGCGCAGATCACCGCACTCGATGCGGCGAAAGTCTGGTTCACCGCAAACCTCGCGCGCTTTCTGCCCGGTGGCGTCTGGCAGTTCGCGAGCCTCGCCCTGATGGCGTCGCGCTACGGCGTGAGCACGGCAGCGGCGACGGCGACCGTGCTGCTCGAGCAGATCGTTTTGCTCATCACCGGCCTCGCGGTCGTCGCCGTGTTCACCCCCGCGGTGCTGCACGCTGCCTGGTGGCAGGGAGCCCTGGTCGTCGCGATCATCCTGGGCATCGTCATCCTGGCGCTGCCACGGCCCGGAGGACGACTGGGCCGCTGGCTGGAGCGCTATGTGCCAAGCCTCAAACAGGTCTGGTCGCAGCTCGGCGCGCGCCACCTGCTGCTGTTTATCGTGATTCTCATCGTCCCGTGGTTGATGTACGGCACCGCCTTCCGCCTGCTCGCTATCGGACTGCTGGGCAGCGTCGCAGGATCGTGGGGCTTCTACATCGCGGCATTTACGGGGAGCTACCTTGCCGGCGTCATTGCTGTGTTTGCTCCCGCCGGGTTGTTCGTGCGCGAAGCAGCGCTCATTGGCGTCCTGTCGCCGGTCATTGGGGGCGGTGACGCCGCGATTCTCGCGGTGGCGTCGCGCATCTGGTTGACGGCGCTTGAAATCGTCGCGGGCATCACCGTGCTCGCGCTGCCGAGCACCCCGAGCGCGTGACGGCTCCTGCGCAGTCTGCGCTCGTCGAGTACATGCCGCGGCGGCCGAATTGGGTCGCGCTGGGCATCCTCTCGCTGTTCATTGTGATCCTGTCCTTGCCGATGCTCTCGGGGAAGTGGCTCGCATCGCCGCACGGCGATCAGTATTCGAGTGCATACGCCTTCTATTCCTGGGAGGCGACGGAGTGGCGCGCGACGGGCAGCATTCCGCTGTGGAACCCGATGATCATGGGCGGCCTGCCGTTCCTCGCCGTGGTCACGCACGGCGACATCCTGTATCCGACGGCGCTGCTGCGGTACTTCCTGCCGGTTCATGTCGTCATGAACCTGGCGTTTTTCCTCCACTACATTCTCGCCGGCTTCCTGACGTACCTGTTCCTGCGGCGTATGGCGGTGTCGTGGACAGGCGCCGTGACGGGCGGGATCGCCTACCAGTTGTCCGGCATCATGATCTCGTACGTGCAGCCGGGGCACGACGGCAAGCTATTCGTCTCGACGTTACTGCCCCTAGCATTCCTGGCGCTCGTTGTGGCGCTGCGCGACCGGCGTTTCTGGGGCTATCCGCTGCTCGCGGTCGCCGTCGCGCTGTGCCTGCTGAGCCCGCACGTACAGGCGACGTACTACCTGCTCATCGCCGCGGCGTTATTCGCGCTCTATCTGACGTTCGGGGAAGTGACGACCGAGCCATCGCGGCCGCGGCTCGCGCGATTGGCGCTGGCGTTCGCCGCAATTGTCGCTGGCTTCGGCATGGGGATGCCGCAGATTCTTCCATTCCTCCAGTACATCCCCCACTCACCACGCGCCGCCGGGTATTCGGTCGGTTACTCAGGGTCAACGTCGTTCGGCGTGCCGTGGGATCATGTGCCCGAATTCTTCATTGCAAGCTTCGTCGGCCATATGGAGTCGTACTGGGGCTCAAATCCGCTCAAGCTCCACTCCGAGTATCTCGGTCTCCCCGTCATCGCGCTAGCCATTCTGGGCTTCGGCGACCGGCGACGCCGGCTCGTATGGTGGATGGGGGGGATCGGCCTGCTGTTCCTCCTGATCGCGCTGGGTGGTGCCACGCCGTTCTACCATCTCTGGTGGACCGTGATGCCGATGGTCAAAAAGACCCGCGCACCGGGGATGGTGTTCTTCGTGGTCGCCTTCTGCGTCGCGATGTTCGCCGCATTCGGTGTGACGCGGTTCGAACGCGGGGAAGGGGGATGGCGTCATATCCGCGTCTGGCTCATCGCAGCCGGCGTCGTTGCGCTGTTCGGCGCGATCGGGGTGTTCGGCCAGCTCGCCGTGTCTCTCGCGCCCGCCGGGCGCGTCGGTGCGGCCATAGCGCACGGCGCAGACATCCGGCTGTCGGCCGTCATCGGGGCGGTCCTCCTTGCAGCAGTAGCGCTCCTCGTGTGGGCGCGCTTGCAGGGCCGGGTGCCCGCATTGGCGTTCGCGCTCGGCCTGCCGTTGCTCGTCGGAACGGATCTGTGGCGCGATGGTCGCCATTTCTGGACCTACTCGCTGCCGCCGGCTGCAGACCTCTACCGCACGGACGAAGTGATTGCGCGCCTCACACAGGCGCCGAAGCCGCTGCGCGTTCTCGACCTAGGACCGTTCACGCAGAATGAGGCCGTCTATCCCCAAAACGTGCTCATGGCGCACGGCATTGCGCAGGTCATTGGGTACCAGGGAAACGAGCTCCGCTATTACGATGACCTGCTGGGGGGCCGCAACGAGTGGCGCTACCTGCTCTCATCCACGCGCCTGTGGCAGCTCCTCGCGGTGCGCTACGTGTTGATCCCGGACAGCGCCGCACTACCGGGCTACCACATCGTGATGGGTCCGGTGGTTACGGCTGCCGGCACGCGGGCATTTGTGTACGAGGCCGACACGATTCCGCCGTACGCCCGTGTCGTCCCAGCGGCGCTGAAGGTCGATAACGATTCCGCGATTCCACCGACCCTCGCCGATCCGCGCCTGCCGGGGTTCGACCAGGTTGTCTTGCTCCCGAAGGATGCGCCGCTCAGCCCACCGCCGCTGCGAGGTCTGCCGCCTCCATCCGCGTCGCGCGCTCGCGTTACGGCCTGGGATGCGGGGCAGATGACTGTCGAGCTCGACCCGGCACCGCGCGACTCGAGCTACGTGATGATCGCCGAGAACTGGTATCTCGACTGGCGCGCCAGCGTGGACGGCCAGGCGGCGCGCGTCCTGCGCGGCGACCATGCGCTGCTCACGATTCCGGTCGCGCCCGGCGCGCGCAAGATCGAGCTGCGTTATCACTCGAGCGCCTACGCGCAGGGAAAGGTGATCGCCTTCGCGACACTCGTCATCGTGCTGGCGGGATTTGTCGTTCCGCCGCTCGTCGCTCGGAGACGCCGCAGTGCCTGAGAAAGCCCTCGTCGTCATTCCCACCTACAACGAGGCGGTGAACCTTCCTCAGCTCGTTCCGCAGGTCCTGGCGCAGGATCCGCGCATCGACGTGCTGGTGGTCGATGATAACTCACCCGACGGCACGGGCGCGCTGGCGGACGAGATGAGCCGCGCCAATCCGCGCGTGCACACGCTCCATCGTGAAGGCAAGCTCGGGCTCGGCACCGCCTACATCACCGGCTTCAAGTGGGCGCTCGAGCGGTCGTACGACTTCATGTTCGAGATGGATGCCGACTTCTCCCACGATCCGGTCCACCTGCCGCAGTTTCTCACGGCCATCCGGGACGCCGATGTGGTGCTTGGGTCACGCTACCTGCAGGGGAGGGTGACGGTCGTCAATTGGCCGATGAGCCGCCTCATGCTATCGTATCTGGCCAACATTTACGCGCGCTGGTTCACGGGGCTCAAGATTTGGGACCTGACCGGTGGCTTCAAGTGCTTTCGCAGGCGCGTGCTCGAAACCATTGATCTGTCCCAGGTGGTCTCCAACGGGTATGCCTTTCAAATCGAGATGAGCGTCCGCGCATGGCGAAAAGGGTTCAAGCTGCGGGAAATACCCATCGTGTTCGTCGATCGGACCGAGGGACAAAGCAAGATGAATCGAGCGATCGTCCGGGAGGCCGTGTTGAAGGTGCCGCGGCTCCGCCTTATGGCCTGGTTCGGCCGCATTTGATCGGGCTGCCGGTCTACAAGATGACGGGATCGGGAAACGATTTCGTCATGCTGGACGCCCGGGTCTCCTCGCCGGCCGACTGGAGCCCTCAGGACATGCAGGTGGTGTGCGCCCGCGGCACCGGAATCGGCGCCGACGGTGTGGTGTTCGTGGGTCCGGGGAGCAAGGCGGGCGCCGCCCGCATGATCTATTACAACGCCGACGGCTCCCACGCCGCCATGTGCGGCAATGCCGCCCTCTGTAGCACCACGCTGGCCGCGCGCCTCGGGATCGCGCCAGCCGGCGGAATGGATCTGGAAACCGACGCCGGCACCTACCGCAGCCGGACGAGCGACCGAGGGCGCGCCGAGCTGCATCTGGCCCCGGTGGACCCACCTGAAGCCCTGGCTGGACTGGGGATCATTGATGGAGAGCGCCGGGCCGCGCTCGGTCGTGTAGGTGTGCCGCATCTCATCATTCTGGTCGACGATGTCGACCACGTAGCCTTGATGGAGCGCGGTCGCGCACTGCGGTTCGATCCGGCGCTCGCACCGGACGGCGCCAACATCAATTTCATATCGGCGGACGGTCCGGCGCGCGACGGCAAACCGGTCTGGCGGATGCGGACCTATGAGCGCGGCGTCGAGGGCGAAACACTGGCGTGTGGCACCGGCGCTGTGGCCGCGGGATGCGCGATAGAGGAATGGGGGCTCGGACGGCTACCGATCGAGATTCAGAGCCGCAGCGGCCGCCTGTTGACGATCCGCGGCACCAAGGGCTCAAACGGGCGCTACGACGACGTCTGGCTGGCTGGAGAGGGGAGAATGGTGTTCAGGGGCGTGATTACATGAACTGCTTGTCCACATTTGTTGACTCCGCTACTTAACATAACTCCTATTATACGAAGTTGATTGCTATGAAGCCGCGCCTTTTGTGAGCTCCGCCAAGCGCACTTTCGCTTCGGTCACCGCCCCTTCCTTGGGCAAATCTTTCACAATGTGCTGGTAGGCGGCGATCGCCTTGGCTGTGTCTCCGGCAGCCACCCAGGCCCGACCAGCGTCCGAAAGCATTTGCGCCTTGAGGAAATCGAGCCGCGCGGCACTCGAGCCCGTCTCATAGGCCTCTCCGGCGTCCTTAAAACGGCCCAGGTTCTCGTAGGCGGCCCCGAGGAGACCGTAGGCTTGTGCCCTATAGGCTTTGCCCGCCCCGGGCGCGTAATCGCGCAGGACGTCGATTGCCTGCGGCGGCTGACCCTGCAGCAGCCGGACGTTGGCGAGCAATAGCCGACCTTCCTGGGCCGCATTGGTTCCCGAGTAGTTCTCGACAATCCTGGCGAGTTCGCTCGCGGCCAGCGGCAGATTCTGGCTCTCGAAGGCAAACCGCGCGCCCTGGAGCTCGCGGCCGGCGATTTCTTCGGAACGGCGCTTGGTCGATTGCGTCCAGAGGAACAGCCCTGCGGCGATGATGATGATCGCGGCGATCCAGGTCGAAAGCGTACGATGGGCCACGATCCAGGCGTTAAAGCGATCCGACAATGGCTCCTTGGACGCGACCGGCCTGTCTGTCCCTGTTGCCTGTGGTGTTTTCACGCTACCCGTGCTGCGTGTCGCAGTTGAACTCGCCATGCGGATTCCTTCGAAATGATCGTATGCCCCTGGGGTGACTCGAACACCCGGCCAACGGTTTAGGAAACCGCTGCTCTATCCACCTGAGCTACAGGGGCAGGTCCTGGGGGCGTAAGCGGCGAAATCTACGTGAGTTAGGAGTAATGCAGCAAGGCCTCCACGCGTTGTCCCTGGAGGCGTTGACGCCCGTTCAGAAAATCGAGCTCGATGAGAAAACTGAAGCCCACTACCGGCGCAGCCTTGGCGCCCACCAGCCGCGCGGCCGCAGTGGCCGTCCCGCCGGTCGCGAGCACATCGTCCACGATCAGCACCCGGTCCCCTGTCTGGATGGCGTCGTGGTGCATTTCCAGGGCGTCCGTGCCGTACTCGAGTGCGTACTCGACCCGCTGCGTGGCCGCGGGCAGCTTGCCGGGCTTCCGAATCGGGACGAGCCCCGCCCCGAGGGCCAGCGCGATCGGCGCGCCGAACAGAAAGCCGCGGGACTCGATCGACACGACGCGCGAGATCCGCGCATCGCGGTATGGACTCGCCATCAGCTCGACCGCCTGCCCGAACAGCTTGGCGTCGAGCAGCACGGGCGTGACATCCTTGAACACGATTCCCGGCTTGGGAAAATCTTTCACGTCGCGGATCGCGCGACCCAACATATCAACGACTTTCGATTTATCGGATGTCAAAGGACCTCGGTACATCAAGTTCTAGTGGAACTTGAAGGCGCTGTACGTCGTCCACACGCGCGTGCGACGAGCCTCGCCGCAGCGATGTCTCCAACTTGTCGAGCTGGGCATCGGGTCCTTCAGAAACCACTTCAACCGAGCCATCGGGAAGGTTGCACGCGAACCCGCCTAGCTTCAGCCGCTCGGCTTCACGCATGACAAACCACCTGAACCCGACTCCTTGAACGCGACCCCGGATAATCCAGCGGCGCAGGCTCAAACTGGCGAACTCCCTCCTCCTGCACCGCGACGCCGCCGCATGACATACATCAGCACGCTCATCGGGCGGCTGTTTCCGGTGATCCGGCATCTCATCTCGATCCCCGCGGGCCTGCATGGCATGCCACTCCCGAAGTTCATCCTGTATACCGCGGTTGGCGCGGGGTTGTGGTGCGCGATTCTCACGTGGATCGGATACTTCCTGGGACAGCACGAGGGTGTGTTGCGCAGCGAGGATCTCCACCGTTACGTCACCTGGGCGATCACGGTGTTGATTCCGCTCAGTATCATCACGGTGATCGTGTATGTCATGCGGCGGCGTCGCGGTGCAGGAGGAGGGAGTTCGCCAGCGCGCCGATGATGCTGCCAATGACCCCGCTGAGCAGCGCCAGCGCGAAACTCATCTCGCCTTTCGCGGCCCAGTACCCTGCCGGCGGCATGACCAGCTCGCTCGGGACCGGCAGGATGGACGATTCCATGGCCATCAGCGCGACGATCCCCGGATAGCCGACCGCGAGGAGGGTCTGCAGTAGCCAATCGATGAATCCCTTAAGCATCGAAGCCGTGCTCGCCGACGAGCGGTACGAAACGGGCCGCGCCGATCGGAGTGGCGCTGACGCCGCCCTCTGTCCGGCGCACGAGCGTGAGTGTCTGTGCCCCCTTTGCTCCCAGCGGAATGATCATCCTGCCGCTCGGGGCCAGCTGCTCGACGAGCGGCGGCGGGATCTCCGGGCCACCCGCCGCCACGAGGATGGCGTGGTAGGGAGCATATGCGCTCCATCCCAACGTGCCATCGCCGATGAGCAGTGAGACGTTCGTCACGCCCGCGGCTTTCAGCGCGGCCTGCGCGGTCTCCGCCAGAACGCGCACCCGTTCGATCGTGAAGACCTGCGAAGCAAGAGCGCCGAGGAGCGCAGTCTGATAGCCCGAGCCCGTCCCGACCTCGAGCACGCGTTCAGTCCCCTGCAGGGCAAGCGTCTCGAGATATCGGGCCTGCGTAAAGGGCTGGGAGATGGTCTGTCCTCTGCCGATTGGCAGTGACGAATCTTCATACGCGCGGTGGCGCACACCTTCGGGGACGAAGAGGTGACGAGGCGTCTCGGCGAACGCGCGCAACACGGCGAGGTCGCGGATACCTTGCGCGCGCAGCTGTTCCACCAGTCGCGCGCGATACCCGCCGTAGGTGTCGCGGCTGCCAGTCACCTACCCAGGTCCCACTGCTTCACGACTTCGATGAGCTTGTAGTTCGTCAAATCGACATGGAGCGGCGTTACCGAGATGTAGCCATCTCGCACGGCCTGGAAATCGGAATCAGCGTCCCCGGACCACGTGACCCGCCCTCCCCCGATCCAGTAGACCTCACGGCCCCACGGATCCTTCATCGTGGCGATTTCCTCATGAAATACGCGGCTGCCCAGATGCGTCACCTTCACGCCTTTGACGTGGTCGGCCGGAATCGGCGGCAGGTTGATGTTGAGCAGCGTCTCGCCGGGGAAATTCTCGACGCGCACGATGCGCTGCACGAGACGCTCGAGACCCTTGCGATGACTCTCGAGGTGCTCGAGGTCGAAGCTCCCGTACGAGATCGCGACACTGGGAATGCCCGCGGCAAGACCCTCCATCGCCGCGGACACGGTGCCGGAGTACAGCACGTCCTCGCCCATGTTGGGACCGTGATTGACGCCGGAAAACACCCAGTTGGGCCCGTCGGGCATGAGGGCACCCAGACCGAGCAGCACGCAATCGGTAGGCGTTCCGTCCACCTGAAAGGCGCCGTCAGAGCGGCGGTGCGCCCGCAGCGGGCGATGCAGTGTCAGTGAGTGGGACGTCCCGCTCTGTTCGCGGTCCGGTGCGACGACGGTGACCTGCCCAACGGTCGCGCAGACATCGGCCAGGAGCGCGATCCCGGGCGCCAATACGCCATCGTCATTGGAGACGAGAATGCGCAGGCCTTCCCCTTCGCGCATGGGAGGAATCGGGGGTGGTACCGCATCGGCAGTGGGATTGCTCACCGGCGCAGCTGCTTCGCGAACGCGCGCGCCATGCGCCACGTGTCGCTCCAGGCGCGGAAATGACTGCGTGCGGCCCCGCCGTAGATCGTGGGCACCTCTACCGACGTCACCCGAAAGCCCGCGCGCAGCGCATCGAGCAGGAAATTTGCCTCGTATTCATAGCGGTTCCCAGCCGGCTGCACCTGCTCGGCGACTTCCCGCGTGAACGCCCGAAACCCGGTCTGCGCGTCGGGGACGCTCTGGCCGCCGATGCGTGTCGCCAGGCTCGCGGAGAGCCAGTTCGTGAAGCGGCGTGACACCGGCATTCCACCGTTTCGCTGGCGCGCGCCGAGGACGATGTCGGCCTGTGTTTCGGCAATCGGACGTATCAGCCGCGGAATCTCCTCGGGGGGATGCTGGCCGTCGGCATCCAACGTGACAATGATCGCTGCACCTGACCGGATAGCCTCCCTGATGCCATCGCGGAGTGCAGCGCCCTTACCAAGGTTCTGCTTGTGAGCGAGCACCGTTTCCGCGACCGCCGAGTATGAGCCGTCGCTCGAGCCATCGTTCACGACGACGATCCTGGCCCCCGGTAGCGCAGCGCGCGCTCGAGCCACCACGCCGTCGATCGTGCCGGCAGCCTGGAACGCCGGAATTACCACGACGACCTGCAGGCTAGCTCCCTTCGAGGATGCCGAGCACCGACTTCAGCTCGGTGCGAAGCTCTTTGACCGTTTCGGTCGCGAGGGCGCGACGCGCTTCCGGCTTGAGCTCGCCCGAGCGGCGGTACTGCTCGATCTTCTGCCGGGCGCCTTCGATCGTGTACTTCTCCGTGTAGAGCAGATGCTTCACGAGCATGATCAGCTCGATCTCGCGCCGCTGATAGACGCGATTACCGGAGCGGTTCTTTGCCGGATTCAAGAAACGGAACTGGCTTTCCCAATACCGCAGGACGTGTGGCTTGAGATCGGTGAGCTGGCAAACCTCACCGATCGAGAAGAACTCCTGGACGGGTTGCGAGGGCGTGCCGCTCATTCGGCCTTCAGCTCGCGTTCCATGAGATCGGCGATCGCCTGCCGCGCGGGCTTGTTCTCGAACAGGATGTTGGCGACCTCGCGCGCGATGGGCAACTCGACGCCTTCCCGCTCGCCCAGCGCCACGGCCGTGCGCGTGGTGTTCACGCCCTCGACCACAGCCGCTTTCCCGGCGAGGGCTTGTTCCAGAGTCTTTCCCTGCCCCAGCGCGACACCCAGCGTCCGGTTGCGCGACAGGGCGCCGGTCGCGGTGAGGATCAGGTCGCCCATCCCCGCGAGCCCCGCGAACGTCATCGGCTGTGCCCCGAGAGCCACGCCCAGGCGCGTGATCTCCGCGAGGCCGCGGGTGATCAGCGCCGCGCGCGCATTGAAGCCGAGCCCCAGGCCTTCCAGGATGCCGGCGGCAACGGCGATCACGTTCTTGAGCGCGCCGCCCAGCTCCACGCCGACGACGTCGGTGGAGGAGTAGACCCGGAAGTAGCTCGTGGAGAAGACCCGCTGAGCCCGCTGCGCGACCGAGTGGTCGGCAGCGGCGGCCACGACGGCGGTCGGCTGACGCTGAAACACTTCCAGGGCGAACGACGGCCCCGAGAGCACCGCGACGGGAATCCCCTTCGGCAGCACCTCACCGAGGACGCGCGACGGCCGCTCCAGCCGGTCTGGGTCGAGGCCCTTGGACGCGCTGATCACCAGGGGCTTCGTGCCCTTCAGCGCTGCTCCCGCTTGCTGCATCACGGGCCGAACGGCATGGGACGGCGCGGCCGACACGACGACCTCCACGCCGGCTACGCTCGTTGCCAGATCACGCTCCGCACGCAACGCAGGCGCCAAGGACGCGTTGGGAAGAAACATCTCGTTCACGTGACGCCGGTTCACGCTTTCGATGACTTCGGGCTCCCGCGCCCAGAGCGTCACGTCCTCGCCCTTGCGCGCGAGCAGATCGGCGAGGGCTGTGCCCCAGGCGCCGCCACCCACCACTGCGATCTTCATGTTCCCACTCTGAAGAGTGGGAACAACGCACGAGAGAGGTCACGATCTCTCATCCGCTGGCCGACCTTCTCGTTCGGAATCGATTCTCAGTACCTGCAAGCAATCGCCCAATGTTCCGCCGGTGCGCGATGATGATCAGGGCAACGAGCGCGACACTCGCCCAAATCAGGTACGGCGAATCCGGCTGCAGCAGCGCCACCGTCACCGGGACACTCAGGACGGCAATGATCGAGCTGAGTGAGACATAGCCCGTAAGCCAGAGACAAATCCCCCACACCGGAATCGCGATCAGCACCGCGAGCGGCGCGAGCGCGAGGAACATCCCCGCGGCGGTCGCCACACCTTTGCCACCTTTGAAGCTCACGTAGGGCGAGAACATGTGTCCGAGGACTGCGGCGCCACCCAACGCCACGGGGATCCACGGCCATCCGTCGGCGCCTGCCCAGCCGGAGAAGAACAGCACCGGAATCGCGCCTTTCACGATGTCGATCAGGGCCACCGGAATCGCGTATTTCCAGCCCAGAATGCGGTAGACGTTCGTGGCGCCGAGGTTTTTCGAGCCGTGTTCGCGGAGGTCGATTCCCCGTCCCAGCTTGCCGGCGATGTAGCTCGTCGGCGTGGCACCGAGCAGATACGCCGCAAGGATCGCCAGGACGGGGGCGGCGTTCAGCGACGGCCTCGCTTACGCCGGAACTTGATCGTGAGCGGCGCGCCCGTGAACTCCCACGCTTCGCGAAACCCGTTGTGCAGGTACCGCGTGTACGACTCCGGGATCGCTTCGGGTCGATTGGCTACGACCGCGAAGCGCGGCGGCGCCGTGCCCACTTGCGTCGCGTAGAACAGGCGGACCGATTCTCCCACGGGCTGCGGAGGCTGCTGGCGGGCCAGCAGCTGCTCGAGCACGCGATTGACCTCGGCAGTGGGCACCCGCTTCTCCCGCTCCTCGGCAACCGTCACGATCGCGTCCAGCAATTTCGTGACGCGCTGGCCAGTTTTCGCGGAGACGTAGTAGAACGGGATGAACTCGAGGAATGGCGCGCGCGCCTTGATATCCCGCTCGCCGTCGCGCGCCGTGTTGGTTTCTTTTTCCTCGATCAGATCCCATTTGTTCACGGCAATGATGACGCCGGCCCCGCGCTCCCATGCCTCATTGGCAATCTTGAGGTCCTGCACATGCATCCCGTCCTTTGCATCGACGACGAGCAGGCAGACCTCCGCCCGTTCCATGGCGCGTGACGTGCGCAACGTCGAGTAGAACTCGAGGTCTTCATCCACCTTGCTCCGCTTCCGGAGCCCGGCGGTATCGATGAACACAAGCTGGCGGCCCTGGTACTCGAACTGGGTGTCGATGGCGTCGCGCGTCGTGCCTGGCTCATCGTGCACGATCAACCGCTCCTGGCCGAGCAGCCGGTTGACCAGGCTCGACTTACCGACGTTGGGGCGGCCGACGACGGCGACGTGAATCGCTGCGTCGCCCTCCGACGCGGTCGAATCCGGGAGGATCGCGGCGACCTTGTCGAGCAGATCGCCGCTGTTCTTGCCGACGGCCGCCGAAACCGGAAACGGATCGCCCAGCCCGAGTTCATAGAACGAGAGCTGGCGGGTTTCGTCGGGAAGGTCGTCCGCCTTATTCACGACAAGGAGCACCGGACGCTTCGCCTTGCGCAGATACTGAGCAATCTCGAGGTCCATGGGATGGATGCCGTCCTCGATGTCCACCACGAACAGGAGGACGTCGCTGTCCGCGATCGCTTGCTCGACCTGCCCCCGAATCGCGCGGTTTATGGGATCGGTGGATCCAGGTACGAGACCGCCGGTGTCCACCAGCCAGAAGCGCCGGCCATTCCACTCGGCGGGCGCGAAATGGCGGTCGCGGGTGACGCCGGGCTGCGGATCCACGATCGCCTGGCGACGGCCGATGATGCGGTTGAAGAGCGTCGATTTGCCGACGTTGGGGCGGCCGATGATCGCGACGGTGGGAACGGTCAGGGTCATGCGGCGACTTCCTCACCGACCAACGCATCGGCGAAGTCATACGACAGCTTTATCGGCATCGGTAGTTGAGCTGCCAAATCGTGAGCTTCCACGTCGTCCATGAAGAGCAGGTTGTCATTTACAGACTCGGCCGGCAGGAGCGCGAGGTCGAGATCGCGCCGGTCGCGCAGAGCCTCGAGCACCGCCTTGCCCGGCAGCAGGCCGGCCGTGGTCACCGATTCGCCAAACAGCGTGTTCTTGAGCGCCAGGATCTCGAACTGCGCCCCGGTCGCGGCTGTCAGATCAGCGACGACCTGCGGCATCAGCGGGCCCATGGCCATGCCGGTGACCACACCAATCCGCTTGCCGCGCCAGTTCTCTTGCTCGAAGGCCCCCCCCCTCCCCCACCCCGCCCCCCCAACCCGCGCCGCCTGGATACGCGTCTGGAGATAGCGCACCGAGCCCACACCGTTCTCGCGCTGCTCGAAGTCGCCGTACCACTCGGCGGGCGGTAACGGCAAGTCGGCCTGGAGATACAGGTCGTCGGCACCATAGCACCACGGCATCCCGCGGTCCGCCACAGCCCGCGCCGCGAAGTCGTCGACGATACCGAGCGCGGCGCGACACTCGTCGCGGGTCGGTTGCCGGACCAGCGCATGCTTGCTGAACTCCGTGAGGGCGACCGGCACCACGGACACCGAAAGAACCGACTCCCCCAGGCCGTACAGATCGGTCAGGGTGCGAACCAACTGCGCGCCGTCGTTCACCCCTGGTACCAGCACCACCTGCGTGTGAAAGGTGATCCCCCGCTCCGCGAACCAGCGCAGCTGCGAGACCACCTCGGGCGCCTCGGGATTGCGCAGCAGCCAGCGACGCACCACCGGGTCGGTCGCGTGCACCGAGACGTAGAGCGGCGACAGTCGATATTCGACGATGCGCTCGAGGTCCCACGACTTCAGGTTCGTGAGGGTCGCGAAGTTGCCGTATCGGAAGGACAACCGGTAATCGTCGTCACGAATGTAGAGCACCTGGCGCATCCCCTGGGGATTGCCGTCCACGAAGCAGAAATCACAGTGGTTGGCACAGCGGCGGATGCGGGGCGCCTCGAGCGTCACCCCCATCGGCAGCCCCTCGGGACGCTCGACGTCGTACTCCACCTCTTCCCCCGAAGGCAGCTTCACACGCAGCATGAAGTGATCGTCCGCGGTCAGGAACTCCCAGTCGAGAAAGTCCTCGAGGTCGCGGTCGTTTACCGCGATGAGTTCGGTTCCGGAGGTGAGTTGCAGAGCGGCTCCCAACGTGTCAGGAGCCACTGCTTGCACGCGAATCACGGCTGGCCGCCTAGAGGTTCAAGGAGTTTCTGAAGCTAACGACGCAACTTCAACTGCTAATATCGCTTAGGAGGGGCGGTAACGCCAGGCAACGAGCGCCGTGCCGGGCACCCGCAGCTGGATGGGCTGAGAGCCTTGAGGTGGTAGTTGAGGTACTTCCATGGATTGCGTGACCTGCACGTGGCCCGTGGCGTCGAGGAACTCAAAGGTTAGCCGCTGCACGGGGGAGGCGGTGCCGCCGGCATTACTTGCGACCCCCTCGAGGACGTACCCACTCGAGTCTGGCCGGAAATCGCTGATCGTGATTTCGACCTGGAGGCCGGTCTCGGCCAGGTCGCGGTACTTCTGGGCGGAGTCACGCCGTCCCCGCAGGTCCCACCCCGCTGCCACGAGGCGCAGCGTCGTACGGCTGAGCGGATCGATGGCCTGGAGCCGCTGCGCCATCGGCAGGAGATGCGCCGAATCCCGCAGCGCCTGATAGCCATTGGCGAGGGCGGTGAGAGCATCGCGGTCATAGGACCGCTGCGCCACTGCACGCTCCAGGAGCCGCGCGCCCGCCGCGAAGGCGTTGGCGCGCATGGCCCCCTCCCCGGCCTCGATGATCACCGCGGGATCAGTCTTGCGATCGGGGGGATAGATCGAATCAAGGGCGGCACTGGCCTCCGCCCCGCGGCCGCTTTGGATGTAGAGTGTCGCAAGCCCGGTCACGGCGTCGGTGGCTTCCGGATAGGCTCCCAAGTACGCGCGATACGCCTTGATCGCGGGATCGAAGAGCGGCGCCGCTGCCCCGCTGTCGCGGGCGACCGTGCCGGCCACTGCCGCAAGGGCCGCTCGGCGATCGGCGACGGCCTTGGCGCGTGCCGTCGAGTCACGGCTGAATGACTGTTGGTCGGAGGGCGCGAGCCGCGCCCCACGCGCGCGCCGGGATGCGGACGACGCTTCGATGCGCGAGAGCACGGTGGAGTCAACGGTGAGCTGGCGCTGCACCGAGTCGCGCGTGAACCGCGTGCGCTGCCACCGCTGGACGGCGGGATCGCCTTGCAGCCGCCGAATGTTCAGTCGCGCGGACCCTGCGAGCGCGTCCTTCTTCAGCGCGGCGAACGCCGTGTCCGACCCCGCCGCCGCAGCCGCCTGACTCAGGTAGGCCGACGCAGAGTCAACCTTGTTTTCAGATTCGTAGATCTGCCCCAACGCGAGGAATGCGCGCGGATGCGAAGGCCGCAACGCGGCCGCCTGCCGCAGGAATAGCTTCGCCGAGTCGAGCTTGTTCTCCTGCCAGCTCGAGAGGCCATGGTTGATGACATCGATCCAGAGCCGTTCACGATGTCGATCGATATCATCCTTGCACTGTGGGGCGAGTGCGACCGCTCGCTGAAACGCCGTGTCGGCACCGGGCGCGTCCTTCACCTCGACATAGTAGCGACCCAGATAGTACCAGGCCCCGGCGTTCTTGTCCTGCTTGTCTTGCGTGATGGCGCGGGTCAGGACGTCGTTGGCATCCTTCAGCAGGCGCTCGCGCGCGTTGGGTTTCGAGGCTGCGTTCTGCAGGTCGACAATGGCACTGGTGACGCGGAAGTGACCGGCCTTGACGTCGCAGGGAGGCTGTGGCGGGACCCACTCTTGCGGGGCCCCCCCGGCCCCCCCCTGCATGGCGAGAACCAACAGGAGGAGCGGTGACGGCACGCCTCAGTTCTACGGGCGCTGGGCTAGGTTGTCAATTCCGCCCCCGCGAGCGTGGCGAGGGTGGAAATCGCGCGTGGCGGGCTCCCTTGCAGAAGAAAGAGGACCGGACATCACTGCTGTCCGGTCCTCTTTCCTTTTTCATTCCAGAGCGGGCGACGGGATTCGAACCCGTGACGTCCAGCTTGGGAAGCTGGCATTCTACCCCTGAATTACGCCCGCAGTCTGCGCGGAATGTGTTCTCAGATCCCACCCGCTGTCAACGTGGGATTGTGCCAGCCGCCGTGGACTGTGATCAGCGAGTCGGCCTCTTTCGGTCCCCACGTGCCGCGCTTGTATGGGATCGCCCGGGGGTGGGCTTTGAGGACGGGATCGACCGCCACCCAGGCCGCTTCGATTGCGTCCCATCGCGTGAAGAGCGCCCCATCGCCGCTCATCGCGTCGCTCAGCAGGCGTTCGTAGGGCGATTGGGCGCCGACCAGCTCCTCGACCATATACAGCTCGCGTTGGTCGCCGACGAACTCTTTGCCCGGGCGCTTGACGCGAGCGGCCAGGGCGACCGCGGCGTCGGGGGAGAGGCGGAAGCGCAGATAATTCGCTGGACCGGCCGGTGGCGCCGAGTCGGCGAACAGCTGCGCCGGCGGCGGCTTCAACTCAACCAGCACCTCGTCGGCCGTCTCGGGGAGACACTTTCCCGAGCGCAGATACCACGGCACCCCCTCCCACCGCCATGAGTCGATGCAGAGTCGCACCGCACAGAAGGTCTCGACGTCGGAATCGCGTGCCACGCCCGATTCGTCGCGGTAACCAGCGTATTGACCACGTACCAGATCACTCGGCTGCAGCGGTCGCATCGCTTCGAAAACTTTCGCTTTTTCGGTGTGCACCGCTCCAAAATCCCGGGTGACGGGCGGTTCCATGGCCAGGAGCGCGACAATCTGGAACAGGTGGTTTTGAATCACGTCTCGCAGACACCCCGTGGTCTCGTAAAAGGCGCCCCGGCCGTTTACGCCAAACCGCTCGGCGAGAGTAATCTGGACGCTGGCGACGTAGTTACGATTCCAGATCGGTTCCAGGAAAGAATTGGCAAAGCGGAAGTAGAGGATGTTCATGATCGCCTCCTTCCCCAGGAAATGATCGATCCGGAAGATCGCGTCCTCGGGAAACACCGCCCGCGCGACGGCGTTGAGCTCGCGCGCGGAGGCCAGATCGCGGCCGAACGGCTTTTCGACGATGACCCGCGCATGGTCCGCCAGACCGGCCGCGCCGATCCCTTGAATGACGGTCCCGAATAGCCCCGGAGGGATCGCGAGGTAGTGCGTGGGGCGTCGCGCCGTTCCCAACGCTCGCTTGAGCGCTGCGAAGGTCTCCGGGTTGTTGTAGTCCCCGGACACGTATTGGAGGAGGGACAAGAGGCGGCCGAGCGCACCCTCTTCCACCGGGGCGCCGGACTGTTTGACGCTGTCGGTGACCCGCGCCCGCAGCTCCGCCGCACTCCACGAACGGGAAGCCACTCCAACTACTGGAACGGTGAGGACACCCCGCTCGACCATCGCGTAGAGCGCGGGAAATATCATTTTGTGGGCGAGGTCACCCGTCAGGCCGAACAACACCAGCGCATCGGACGCTGCCGGACGGTCCGTCATCCGGCGAGCGCGTTGTCGACAATCACCTGCGCCTCCTGCACGATCCGGTTCAACTGGTCCCTCCCCCGGAAGCTCTCGGCGTAAATCTTGTAGAGATCCTCGGTGCCCGATGGCCGAGCGGCGAACCATCCAGTGGCCGCGCTGACCTTCACGCCCCCGATTGGCGCGTGGTTCCCGGGAGCTTCGTTGATCACGCTCACGACCTTTTCCCCCGCGAGCTCAGCGCACTGCACCTGGTCTGGTGAGAGCGCCGCGAGCCGCCGCTTTTGTGCCGGGGTCGCGGGCGCCTCGACGCGATCGTACGCCGGCGCACCGAACTCGCGCGTCAATTCATCGTAGAGCTCCCCAGGATCGCGGCCCGCTCGCGCCATGATCTCGGCCGCGAGCAATGCCAGCGCGATGCCATCCTTGTCGGTCGTCCACGCGGTTCCGTCGCGGCGCAGCAACGTCGCCCCGGCACTCTCTTCCCCGCAGAAGCCGAGGGACCCGTCGCCGAGGCCCGCGACGAACCACTTGAATCCGACCGGAACCTCGTGGAGCCGCCGGCCGAGCTTCGCGCTCACCCGATCGATCATGCCGCTGCTCACGACGGTCTTCCCGACCCCGGCGTCCACGCCCCACTGCGGCCGGTGCGGGAAGAGATGGTGGATGGCGGCCGCGAGATAGTGATTGGGCGGCAGCAGCCCCGTGCTCCGTGTGACGACCCCATGCCGGTCGTGATCGGTATCGCAGGCGAAGGCGATGTCGAAGCGGTCCCTCAGGCCGATCAGCCGCTGCATCGCATAGGACGACGACGGGTCCATCCGGATGCGGCCGTCCCAATCCACCGACATGAACCGAAACGTCTGATCCACTACGTCGCTCACGAGCGTTAGATCGAGATGGTAGCGCTCCGCAATGGGCGCCCAATAGTCGACGCCGGCCCCACCGAGCGGGTCCACGCCCAGGCGCAGCCCCGCGCTCTGGATCGCCGTCATATCGATCACGTTCCCCAAATCGCGGACGTACGCGTTGAGATAATCGTGCCGGTGCGTGGTCGCGGCGCGCAGCGCCATCTCGTATGGGATGCGTTTCACGCCTTCGAGGCCGCGCTCCATCAACTCATTCGCTCGGGCTTCAATCCAGCTGGTGACGCCGTTATCGGCCGGTCCCCCGTTGGGGGGGTTGTACTTGAAGCCACCGTTGTCGGGCGGATTGTGCGACGGTGTGACGACGATGCCGTCGGCCAGCCCTGTGGTGCGCTCGCGGTTGTAGCTCAGGATGGCGTGCGATACCGCGGGCGTCGGCGTGTACGCGTCGTGCTCGGCGAGCATGATATCGATGCCGTTGGCCGCGAGCACCTCGACCGCGGTGGTGCAAGCCGGCACCGACAGGGCGTGCGTGTCGAGGCCGAGAAACAGCGGGCCGTCAATCCCCTGCTGGCGGCGGTACCGACAGATGGCCTCGCTGATCGCGAGCACGTGCCATTCGTTGAACGCCCTCTCGAACGACGACCCGCGATGGCCTGACGTGCCGAACGCGACGCGTTGGGCGGGCACCGCGGGATCGGGGATCTCGGCGTAGTAGGCCGTGACTAGCTTCGCGACGTCGACCAGCATCGCCTGCGGAGGTGGATGGCCGGCGAGGGGACTGATTTTCATGGCGAGAGGTCAGCGGCCGCCGCTGCATCCACGCACCAGCGCACGCGGCCATTGGAGGGTGCGATCGCTTGCGCCGGCAATTCCTGCGGACGGCGGGGATCCTCGAGCACTCGGCGCAGAATGCCCGCCTTGCCGCCGCCGGAAACGAGGAACAAGATCTCGGCTGCGGCGTTGATGACCGCCGGGGTCAGGGTGATCCTCCACACAGACGCCGCCGACGCGCGTGCTGCCATCACCCAGCGTGTCCGCTCCTGAACGGCGGCGTTGCCCGGAAAGAGCGATGCGGTATGCCCGTCCTCACCCAGTCCCAGGAGGACGAGGTCAATGCGCCCTCCCGCCGGCGTCCGGAGCAAGGCCCGCAGCGTCGCTTCGTAGACTTCGGCAGCGGTGGCAGGATCGTCTTCGCCATGGACGCGGTGCACATTCGCCGCGGGGATCGGTACGCGGTCGAGTAGCGTTTCGCGCGCCATGCGGTAGTTGCTCTCGATATGGTCCGGCGGCACACACCGTTCGTCCCCCCACAGGACCTGCACTCGCGACCACATCACCCTGGACACGAGAGCCTCGGTACCCAGCAGGAGGTAGGTGTCACGCGGCGTCGAGCCGCCGGAGAGCGCGACGATGAACTGTCCATGCGACGCAATCGCGTCCCGCGCGGCCGTGATGAAACGTCCCGCAGCTGCGTCGGCGAGCGCGGCAGCGCTGGGCAGCACCGCGAGATCAGCTAACATCGCCCTGAGCCATCATCGCTTCAAGAATAAACGGCCGCCGCTGGTGAGCGACGGCCGTCGCGTCTAGGGAAGCTGGCATTCTACCCCTGAATTACGCCCGCATGCTAGGGCGGAATGTGGTCTATCCCTCTTTGCGATAGCGCCACGCGGAAATCGTCGGACCCTTGGGTTTCAGCTCGAACGACTGGCTCTCCCCAGGCTTGATCGGCGCCACCTGTACTGTATCGGTCGCCACCACTTCATTCTTCAGGTTCACGAACTCGAACACCAGCTTGAACAACGCATTGGGTTTGGACCGCCCGTTGGTGATGAGTCCCTTGACCTCGCGCCCATCGTCGGTTGAATCGAACTGGCTGATGGTGACGTCCGCGACCAGCGTCGAATCGCCGATCCGCAGATAGTGCACCGTGGAATCGATCTTGCCCGCGAGCTGCTGCGAAAACGCCATCATGCGCACGGACGTGCGGTTCATCGGATCGACCGCCAGAAGGCGGCGCGCCATGGTCAGCGCGGTCGTGGTGTCCTGGAGCCCGAGCGCAATGTTGGTGCGGTGAATCAGGCTCTCCCGGAAGTAGGGATTCAGCTTCAGACTCGCATCGAGCGCCTGCCCCGCCAGCTTATAGGCCTCTTTCGAGCTTTCCGCATGCGAGCGATTCAGCGCCGTCGTCACCGAATCGCACCGCGCCTTGATGCGCGCGAGGGTCAGCGCCGGGCGAACCGAACGCGCCTGCGTCCGGCAGCCGCTTCCCGCGGCCGCGGTGTCGGGCTCGTCCGGCACGCTTTGCTCGATGTCCACCCCGACCCGAACCAGGGGCACATAGCCCATCGAATCGGCCTTCGCGATGACCTGTCTATAAATCGCAAATGCGCTGTCTTTTTGGCCACGCTGCATGAGCACGCCGCCCAACGCGGCAAGGATTTCAGGATCGCTGGGATAGAGACCCAGGTATTCCAGGTACGTGGCCTGGGCCTCCGGCAGCTTCTGCACGCTTTGCTGGATGCGCCCCAGGTTATACAGGGCGTCCTTGCGGTCCTGCGCGAACTTCGCGTCCTTCGACGCCACGTCGGCCGTGCGGCGGAAATAGGCGATCGCCGAGTCGGCCTGGGCGGCATTGTAGAACAGGGTGGCGAGGTATTTGAAGCTGGTCGGCTCTTGCGGCAACAGGGCACTCGCCCGACGGAACGAAGCGATCGCAGAATCGGTGTTGTTCGCCTGCCAGGCGGCGACACCGGCGTTGAACGTCGGCACCCAAAGGTAGCGGCGCCAGAAATCGGTGTCGGTCTTGCAGTCTGGCTTCAGCGCTTCCGTCTTGTTGAAGGCCGAGTCCATGCCGGGCGCGTCGTTCATCATGATGTAGTAGCGCCCCAGGTAGTACCACGCCGCAGGATTCTTTTCCTGCCCGCCCGTGGTCAACGCCTGCGTCAGGTTCTTCTGCGCGTCCTGCAGCTCCTTGCCGCGCTGATCGTCGAAGCGCGTATTCGTGGCATTCTGCAGGTGCAGCAGCCCACCGTTGACGAGGTAGTGGCCGGGCTTCAGCTCGCATTTTGGACCCGCCCATTTCTGTGACTGCGCCACCAGCGGCGCCGCGAGAATGCACAGCAGCATTACCGCAAGATTGCGGACTGTTCGCACGTTCACTCCTTACCTTTCGCGATAAGAGCCTGGGCGTCGCGCTCGACCGCGCGCGCCACGTCGATGGGCGGCCGTCCCAATGCCTTTGCCGCCGCCAGCACATCGTCGTATTCCGGTTTCACCCGTACACTGCCGCCGTCCAATACCTTTACGCGAATGGCGACGCCGTCCAGCCGCACCGTCAATTGATGGCGCGGCAACGTCGCGCGTTCGGCAAACCAGCGCCGCACCCCGGCGGTGGTACTATGCCGGAACAGCTCGGCCGTGACTGCATCGGCCAACCCTTCGGGCGCCATGACCTCCACCCGAAACCCCTGCCTCCCCTTCTTCATTTGCACGGGCCAAGTCTGGACATCCAGCGCGCCTGCGCCAACCAGCGCCTGGCGCAATGGTTCCACGTATTCCGGACTCATGTCGTCCACATCGGTGGCGAGCAGCACCACGCGGCCCGCCTCGCTTGCCCCTTCCGCCACGAGAATCCGCAGCGCATTGGGATAATGCTGGGGATCGCGATCCCCGGCTCCCCAGCCACTGCCCACGATGCGCCAGCGATCCGGCGGACCACCCGCCGATAGCACGCGCAACAAGGCGGCGCCCGTCGGCGTTGTCGCTTCGCCCTCGACGGGTCCGGCCGCCGCGAGCTCCAGGCCCTCAAGCAGAATCGCCGTCGCGGGGGCCGGAACCGGGAGCCGTCCGTGATCAGCCACGACCCAGCCGTTACCGACCGCGATTGGAAGGTGGTACACGGATTCGACGCCCAATCGCTCGATTCCTTCGATACCGCCGACGATATCGAGCACCGCGTCCACCGCTCCAACCTCGTGGAGGTGGACCTTCTCGGGCGCAACGCCGTGCACCCGCCCCTCGGCTTCACCCACCAACTGAAAAGCGCGGACCGCGCGTTCTTTGACCCAATCGGAAATCGGCGCGCGCTCGACTAACCGAACCAGTTCAGAGACGTGACGGCCATGTGGCTGCTCGGGAATCTCGAAGGCGACCTTCTTGCACGTGATTCCAGAACGCCGCACGTCGCGAACCGCAACGCGCACATCACCTACCCCGAGCCGTCCGGGTAGCTCCTCGAGCCAGGACACCGGCAGCCCGAGCGACAGCAGCGCACCGAGGGTCATATCGCCGCTGATACCGGCTGCCGGATCGAAGATGGCGATGCGCATAGGCCGAAGTCTTGGAATATAAATGGCTTAGGCTCTGTAGAGCCACCCGGCGCCGGTGTTGAACAACACCACGCGCTCGTCACCACTCACCAGTCCCTTCTCCTGCAGCGCTATGGCGCCCGCCAGGGCCGCGCCGCCCTCCGGTGAGGCATCGATGCCTTCCACGGTCTGCAGCGCATTAGCGGCGGCCACCAGCGCTTCGTCGCTCACCGCCACCGCGCCGCCGTTGCTGTCGCGCAGCGCGCGCAGCATCAGGCGATCGCCGAGGGGCGATGGCACGCGCAGGCCCGCTGCGACCGTCTGGGGATCGGTCCAACCCGTGGCGCGCTCCGCGCCGCTCTCGAAAGCCTGGACGACGGGCGCACAACCAGTCGCCTGGACGGTGTACATCCGAGGCAACCCGCCGCGGATCCAGCCGTTGTCGCGCAGCTCCTGGAACGCCTTCCACATTCCGATGAGACCGGTACCGCCGCCTGTGGGATAAACAATGGCGTCCGGTAGCGTCCATCCGAACTGCTCAGCCAGTTCGAGGCCGAGCGTTTTCTTCCCTTCGATACGATACGGCTCGCGCAGCGTCGAGACATCGACGGCGCCCGTGCCGCTTGAAAACAGTCGCGCGGCGATGCCGCAATCACCGATATGGCCATCGACCAGCTGCAGATCGGCCCCGAAGGCACGAATCTGTTTGAGAATCGGGGCCGGCGTGGTCGTGGGAGCGTACACCCTTGCCTGGGCGCCGGCACGGGTCGCGTACGCGGCGAGCGCGATCCCGGCATTGCCGGCCGTCGGCACCACGAACTGGTTCGCACCCGCTCCCACCGCCCGTGTGATCGCCGCAGCAAGCCCGCGTGCCTTGAATGATCCGGTGGGATTGGTGCTCTCGTCCTTCACCCAGAGCTGTTGGAATCCGTGGCGCGCACCGAGGCGTGTCGCGGCGAGCAGCGGCGTGCCGCCTTCGCCGAGCGTCACGGGGTGCTCACCTTCCGCCAGCGGCAGCCAGGAGCCGTAACGCCACATCGTCCAGCGCTGGCGCTTCAGGAGCGATTTGGCTTCCGGTGGAGGCAGCGTTTCGTAACGGACCAGGTAGGGCGCGCCGCAGACGTCGCACACGCCGGGAAAGCCTTCGGCGTCACGCGTGCGAACCGGAACGCACGCCGAGCACTCCAGCGTCCAGGTGGTCACGCGCGCTGGTGCAACCGGTCGAGAATGCGATCCGCGAGCTTGTTGGAGAAACCCGGCAATGACGCGATTTCTGCCGGCGTGGCCGTTCGCACGCCGGCCAGCGATCCGAAGCGTTCGAGCAGCAATCGCCGCCGCGCGGGACCGATTCCCGGGATCCGCAGGAGCTCAGAAGTGATCGTCCGTTGCGCCCGCCGCTTGCGGCTGTACGTGACGGCAAATCGATGCGCCTCGTCTCGCACTCGCTGCAGCAGCTTGAGCGAGGGGCTGCTGCGCGACAGCCGCAGCGGGTCGCCGTAGCCTGGCAGATAAATCTCCTCTTCCCGCTTTGCCAGGCTCACGAGCGGCAGGCCCTCTTGCCCCGCTTCGCGAGCGGCTTCGACCGCGGCCGCCAGCTGGCCTTTTCCGCCGTCGATCACGATCAGATCGGGTAGCTGCTTGTTCTCGGCACTGCGTCGTGTGAGGAATCGGCTCACGACTTCTTTCACTGCCGCGAAATCATCGATGCCCTGGACGCCTTTGATCCGGTAGCGGCGGTACTCGGATTTGCGTGGGCGACCGCCTTCGAACCAGACGAGTGAGCCAACAGTATCGCGGCCCTGATTCGTTGAGATATCGATGCACACCATGGCGCGCGGCACGACCGGCAAGCCGAGATCGCGGCCGAGCGAAAACACCGGATCGGCCGCGCGCTCGTCGATATCGAACGCGTCGATCTTGAAGCTGTCGAGCAGATGGCGGGCATTCTGGTCCGCGAGCTCCACGAGTTTGGCAGCCGAGCCACGCTGCGGCACGGCGAAATCCACACCCGGCGCCAGCTCTCGTAACGCATCGAGATCAGCAGGCGCAAACGGCATCACCACACGCTGCGCCCGCTGCTCGAGCGGCAGATAGTAGCCGACCAGGAACGTTCGCAATACGTCGCCCTCCGGCGCGTGCTCGACGTGCTCGAGAAATCGGTGCTCCCGCGCGATCAAGCGGCCGTCGCGAATGCGCAGAATCACCGTCGCCGCGTCGTCGCCGTCGCGCGCCAGGCCGATGGCGTCGGCGTCTCCGCCCCCCACGACCTCGACGGTCTGCGGCTGCTCGAGCTGATCCAGCCATTTGAGCGCATCGCGGAGCTGTGCCGCCCGCTCGTAGTCCTGGGCGTTGCTCGCCTCCTGCATACGCTCGCGCAGCCGCGCCCGCACGTCCAGCGTCTTCCCCGAGAGAAACAACAGCACGTCATCGATCATCCGCCGGTAGTCTGCGGCGCTCTGATACCCGACGCACGGCGCTTTGCACCGCTCGATATGAAAATCGAGGCACGGCCGGTCCGGCGCGTCCTCCGGCAGATGCCAGGAGCAGGAGCGGACCGTGAAGATGCGGCGAATGATCTTCAGCGTCTGCCGCAGCGTCGCGACGTCGGTGTAGGGCCCGAAATAGCGCGCTCCTGGAATCGCGACCCGCCGGACGACCAGCACGCGCGGGAACGGCTCGGCGATGGTCACGGCAATCTGCGGATAGCTCTTATCGTCCCGCAGCCGGATGTTGAACTTTGGCTGGTTTTCCTTGATCAGCGTGTTCTCGAGCAGCAGCGCCTGCGCCTCGTTCGGTACGATGATCGTCTCGAGGTCGGCGATTTGCTCGCGCAATGCCTCGCGCTCGACGCTGCCCTGCTCTTCGGCAAAGTAGTTGGGCACGCGCGTGCGCAGGTTGGCCGCCTTCCCGACGTACAAAATCTCCCCGGCGGCGTCTTTCCAGAGATAGACGCCGGGGCGAGCAGGAAGGGCCGCTAGTTGGCGGGCGAGCCGGTCAGAAATTGCCATGCGCGTATCGCGTCGGGGTGACGGAACGCCAAAGTGAGCGCCCCGTAAGCCACCCCAAAGATACCCAGCACAGCAATGCCCTGAGGGACGGGTCGCCAGGTTGCGACCACAGGCCGAGCCGCCATGCCTAGCAGGGCCGCGAGCAATCCGGCGGCGACGACCAGGCCGAGGGTGCGCCAATCGGAGCGCTGCAGGATCGCGCCAATGCGTTTGTCGAGGTCGTAGAGATGCAGCACCGTGTTGAAGGACTGCCCGATCGACGAGCCGAGTGCGATGCCCGCAGGCCCGAACCGCCGCATGAAATACCACGACAGCAGCGCGGAGATCACGAGCGAGGTGATTGCGATCTTCACGGGCGTCCGCGTATCGCGCATCGCATAGAAACCGGACGCAAACAGCCTGACGGTCGACGTGCCAAGTAATCCGATGCCGTAGGCAGCCAGCACTCCACCTACGAGCATCGTATCGTCCGCGTCGAACCGTCCGGTCTGGAAGAGTGCGCCGATGATCTGCGGACCCAAGGCCGCGAACGCGAACGCCGCCGGGATGACGAAGAACGCGATCCGCCGGAACGCGATCGCGATCCTGGCACGCAGCTGCGCATGCGGGGCTTCACCAACCGCGTCACGGGAGAGCTCGGGCAGTGACACCGCGGTCACGGCCACGCCGAACAGGCTGATCGGCAGCTGCTGCACGAGCTGCGCGTAGCCGAGGCTCGCCAGCCCGCCTTCGCCGGTGTACGAGCCAAGGAACGTGTCGATGAGACCCGAGACCTGCGCGACTCCCGCGCCAAGTACGAGCGGCGCCCAGGCGACGATGACCTGGCGCACACCCTCGGGGGCAAAGCTCACGCGCAGAGGAATCCCGCCCAACAACCGCCAGCACGCGGGGAGCTGGATCGCGACCTGCAACACGCTGCCCGCGACGGTGCCCCAGGCGAGGGCGAGCGAGAGTCCGTAGAGTCCCGATCCTTTCATCCACGCGGCCGCGCCGACCATGGCCGCGATGCCGGCAACGTTCCACAGCGCCGGAGCCGCGTAGGGCAAGAAGAAACGACGATGGGTGTTGAGAATCCCGAGGCACCAGGCCGAAACCACCATGAGCCCGGTCATCGGGAAGAGGATCCGAACCAGCACCGTCGTCAGCTCGCGTCGCGGTCCGTCGAAGCCCTGGGCGACGATGGCGGTGATCGCGGGCGCGAATGCGATGCCGATGACCGCGAGCAAGCCGCTCGCGAGTAGCAGGAGACCGAGAATCGCCCCCGCCAGGGCGCGGGCCGCCTCCTTGTTGTCCTCGTTCAGCTGTGCATAGACGGGGATGAACGATGCCGAGAGCGTGCCTTCACCCAGAAGATTGCGGAGAGCGTTGGGGATGCGCAGCGCGGCGCGAAAAGCGTCAGCCGCGGCGCCGTTGCCGAAGTAGTGCGCGAAGACACGCTCGCGCACGTACCCGAGCACGCGAGTGACGAGAATACCGGCCGCCACCCGCGCCGCGTGACGGCCGCCGCTTTCCTTCAAGACGTCGGTTTCTTTCGGCGGGGGTCTTCCAGCAGGCGCTGCATGAATTGCAGCTCTTCCCGCATCCCGGCCACGGAGCGGTTCAGATCCTCTATCTCGGACTCGAGCAGCTCGACCTTGCGCTGCATATCGCGCAGCTCAGGCGGGGGACCCTCGGTGCGGCCTTCCATACGCCGCGCGACGGACCTGCCCAGCGGCGAGTCCACCAGGATGGCGGCAACCGGGATGAGCAGCGCCACGACGAGAATGATTGCGAGCACCCACATGTCCGGATTTTATGAAGCCGCGGCCCAGCGCGCCACCTCTCGATCGATTTCATCCAGCAGCGACCCGCTGTAACGCGCTAGAAACGACGCGATCGTGAGCACGCGCTCCTGTGGCTTGCCCAGCGGCGCCAGGGCCGCACGGGCACGAGAGAGCTGGCTCACCACCGTGCCCTGAGTGCGCTTCAGACTCGCGACGAGTTTCTTCTCGATTTCGTTGGTGCCCGCCAGGGCCGCGTTCCGCGCTGCCTCAACGGTGCGCTCCAGCGTCGGATCGAGCAGCTGGACCTCGCCGCTGATGCGGGCGAAGCGGGACTCGACATCCGCGCGCAGCTCGTCCAGCGAGGCGGCGAGATCGGGAGGCAGATCGGCCTTCGCGAGCCGACTCTCCAGCGCTCCCGGTTGTTCATTGAACTCGGCCGGGGTGAGGCCGTGTTTGCTCAGCACCTTGTCGATCCGCGCCTCGATGATGACCCCCGACCAGCGGGGAACGTGCGCCTGCGGCGCGACGCCGAGACGCGAGAACAGCGGGGCGGACTCGGGCAGATATCCCATCTCCCCCGGACCGCCGAGGTAGGCGAGCGTCGGAAACAGGGCCGCCTCGATCACCGGGCGGAGCAGCACATTGGGCGACAGTCGCTCGGGCGTTTCGGCCGCGATTTTCTCGAGCTGCCCCCGGGTAAAGCGCTCGCCGCTGCGGCGCGTGACGAAGCCGCCGCCATCCTTGCGCAGGCGGTCGCGGCCCAGCCGCCCTTCGACCAGGACCGGCGACAGACCGTCGGCGAGCGTTTCGTCCAGCGCCAAAAGCAGCCAGGGTGCGGCAGCCCGTTTCGCGGCGCGGTCGTGCGCCCGAAAGACAGCGAGCCCTTTTCCGCGAGCGCCGAGCAGCCGATTCAGCGCCTCGGCCCCCGCGTCGGCCAGGTTCATCTCTGGCCGGTAGCACGCCGCCAGCCATTGCCGAACGTCGGGCTTGCACTCCGAATCGGGCAGCGCGGCATCCAGCGCGTCGAGCGCCGCGCCGATATCCGATCCCAGCGACTCGCGAAACAGCGGCAACTGCGGCGCGTCGTGCGCGCGCTCGCGCAAAGTGATCTTGACCGGCTCGCCGTCCCGCCCCAGTACCCAGGCGTGGTTGGCTTCCGCGAAATCGTGATCATCTCCCGCGACCCAGAACACGGGGACGACCGGGACGCCGCGCTCCCGCTCGATCCGATCCGCCAGTGCGATCGCCGACAGCGCCTTGTACACGGTGTACAGCGGGCCTGTGAACAGTCCCGGCTGCTGCCCGGTCGTAATGGTCAGCACTTCGCCGTTGGCGAGCCGGTCTCGGCCCGGTCCCGGGAGCATCGAGGCGAGCGCGTCCGCGTGGATGCGGCGGGGTGTGCCGGCAGGAAGCGTTCCCGCCGGCATGGGGATTGGGGTTGAGAGGATTCGCGAGATCATGCGCGCGCCGCGACCAAGATCACCCGCGGCGCGCTCGGTTCCAGCGGCCCGCCATCGTAGTTCCCGAAGCGCCCGGTGACCTCGAGGCCGGCGTCGACCAGCAACGCTGCGAGCTCATCCGGTCCGTAGAGGCGGACCCGCTCCTGAAACCGCCGGCCCTCATCCCGCAGCTCGATCTCCTTGATCACAAAACGGCCGTTATCGTCGATACGCCGTGTGACGCGTACATCGCGACGCCGTTCACCATTTTCCGAGCGCCGCTTGCCCTGCTCGCTGAGCTGCAGCGCCCGCCGCACTTCTTCCGCGTTGAGGTAATCGAGGACGAAATGCCCGCCGGGCGCGAGCGCGGCGGCCACCTCATGGACCACGCGACGATGCTCGTCATCGCTCAAAAAGTAACCGAATGAAGTAAAGAGATTCACGGCTAACGAGAAACTCCCGGCGCGAAACGGCAGCGCCCGCATGTCGCCGCGCACCAGCGCGGCGCGTGTACGCTCGCGGGCGCGCCGCAACATCGCCCGGGACAGATCGAATCCAACGACGTGTCCTCCCCCTCCCAGCCGTTCCAGCTCCGCGGCGTGGCGCCCCGGCCCGCAGGCGAGATCGAGTATGCGATTTCCGGGCCTCCACGGGACGACAGCGCGAATCAGCTCTACCGCGCGGCGCGCATCCTCCTCGTCGCGGTGCGGATAGAGGGCATGATACTCCTCGCCGAACCACTGCTCGAACCACTCGGTCATTCGACGAAAACGTCTGCTGTGAAAGTGAAAACGTGCGTGGCCGGTTCCCGCCAGCTGCCGGCGGTGAGTCCCGCTTTGTGACAGACGGCGTTGAGAAACGCCTCGACCCCGAACCCGTGCTCGGTTGCCACCTGTGGCAGCAGCACCGCCTGGGCACGCCCGCGCCGCACCACTACGCCGTCGCGGCCGATCACCACGCGCCCACAGTCGGCCGCCTCCATCCGCGCCAGCTCGCTCAGCACGGAGATCTCGATACGCAAATCGGGGAGCTCATCAGGCGTAATGGGGGCGAAGCGCGGGTCCGACCGCGCGGCCGACACCGCGACCTGGCAGATGACTTCGCCGAGCGGCCGGTCGCCCGTCACATGACCAATGCAGCCACGCAGGTCGCCGCCGGACTCGTGTAAGGATACGAAAGCGCCGCGATGTTGCTGGGCGGCCGGCACGCTCGGAATCCGCGGGGCCGCGCGTCCCGCCAGGACCGCTTCGATCGCGCACCGCGCCAGGGCGAGGAATGCGCTCCGGTCAGCCGGCGAGAGCTCACCCGCGATGGTAAGGCTCTCCCCGACGGATCGTGTAGGCCCGGTATAGTTGTTCGTAGACTACGACTCGGGCGAGCTCGTGGGGCAGCGTCAGCGGACCGAGGCTCCAGGTGCGCTCGGCGCGGCGTAACACATCCGGGCGCAGGCCATCGGCGTCGCCGATGACGAACGCGACATCGCGACCGTCCATCTCCCAGCGCCCCACCAGCTCGGCCAGCTGCGGGGAGGACCACCCTTCCCCGTCGCGCGCCAGCGCGATGAGACGCGAATCCTCGGGGATCCGCGCCTCGTTCACTTCTCGTTCCTCGATTTTGGCGTAGTGTCGAATCCGGCTCAGGTAGTCGTCACAGGCGGCGCGCAGCGCGGCGCTTTTCATTTTGCCGCCGCCGAGCGCGACCACGCGATAGCGCATCAGGCATACATGCCGCGCAGGCGGTGCATGGCCGCCACGCGATCGACCGCGACGATGTACGACGCGATGCGATTGGCGACCTTGTGCTTCGCCGCCATCGCCATCACCTCGCCGAAAGAGCGGACCAGAATCGCTTCGAGCCGGCGGTTGACCGTTTCTTCGTCCCAGAAGTAGCCGCCCCGGTCCTGCACCCATTCGAAGTAGCTCACCGTCACGCCGCCCGCGTTCGCGAGAATGTCGGGAATCACGAACACGCCTTTGTCTTCGAGAATCTTGTCGGCCGCAGCGCTGGTGGGACCGTTCGCGCCTTCGCAGATGATCTTGGCCTTGATGTGGGGAGCGTTCTTGCGGGTGATGACATTCTCGGTTGCGGCGGGGATCAAGACGTCGCAGTCGACAGTCAAGACCTGCTCGTGTGTGATCGTCTCTGCCTTGGTGTACCCCGCGAGCTGGCGGTGCTCCTTGACCCACTTCAGCAGCTCCTGTACGTCGAGACCTTTCGGATTGTACAGCGCGGTCGACTTGTCGGAGACTGCGACGATCGTCGCCCCCTCCCGCGCCATGAGGTCGGCAGCGACAGACCCGACGTTGCCGAAGCCCTGCACCGCGATGCGCGTACCCTTGAAGCTCATCCCCAGCTTCGCCAGCGCCTCGCGCGTCACGAGCATGCACCCTCGGCCCGTTGCTTCGCGCCGGCCCAGCGACCCGCCCATCTCGACCGGCTTGCCCGTCACGACCGCCGTCACGGTGTGGCGCTTGTGCATGGAGTAGGTGTCCATGATCCACGCCATCACGCGCTCGTTCGTGTTCACGTCGGGCGCGGGGACGTCCGAATCGGGACCCAGGACTTCGATGATGCTGGACGTGTAGCGCCGCGTCACCCGCTCCAGCTCGCCCATCGACATGGTCGTCGGGTCGCAGACCACGCCGCCCTTTGAGCCGCCGAACGGGATGTTGACCAGCGCGCATTTCCACGTCATCCATGCGGCCAGGGCCTTCACTTCTTCGAGCGTGACGTTGAGGTCGAAGCGGATGCCCCCCTTGGCCGGACCGCGCGACGTGTTGTACAGCACGCGATACCCGGTGTAGACCTCCACCTCACCCGAGTCACGCAGAATCGGGACGGAGACGATGATCTGTTTTTCGGGATTGCGGAGCACTTTGTAGAGACCACGGTCGAGATTGAGGAGCTTGGCCGCATGATCGAAGCGCTCCATCATCGCCTCGAACGGGTTCTCCTCGGCGAGAAACGTCTGCTTATCGGGTCGGATAATCGCAGGTTCGCTCATACCGCTCGCTTCAGGACCCCTTCCAGGACACGTTCGACGGCCTCCCCATTGAGCTCCCAGTGCAGCGCCAGCTCCGCCACGAGCGGCTCGGGCGCATCCGACGGCCAGCGATCGCGCAGCTTCACCGCGTCCTTCTCGGTGACTACAACATAATCGGCGTCTTTTGCGACCTGCGCGAGCCGGGCGACATCACCGGGATGGTACGGGTGATGATCTTGGTACGCCATGAGTTGCACCGTGGCACCGGAGGCGCGCACCTGGGCAGCGAAGCTCACGGGGTCGGCGATGCCCGCCGCAACCACGACGCGCTTGCGGGCGAGCAGGGACAGCCCCACCCGCCCGCCCGAGCGGAGCCCCCTCAGCCCCTCGACCGCCAGATGTACGCTCGCCACCACAGCGCTTGGCCAGCGGGCCGCGATGCGCGCGGCCAGGCGGTGGGATTCCGCGATCGCCGCATGCCGCCGCGTCACGATGATCACGTCGGCCCGGCCCAAGGCGCTCCAATCCTCCCGCCACGGCCCGGCGGGCAACGGCCAGGCCACGGCGCGCGGTGGAGCACTCTCGGTGTTGACGAGGGCCACGTTCACATCGCGCGCCACATCGAGACGCTGATAGGCGTCGTCGAGCACCAGGACCTGCGCGCCTGCAGCGCGCGCACTTGCGGCCCCCGCCACGCGATCGGGATTCGCAACGACGATCGCGTCCGGCACCAGCCGCTGGTGCACCGCCTGCTCGTCACCGCGATAGCCGCGGAGCAGGATGCCCGGCCGGACATTCCTGCGGGCGAAGTATGCCGCCGTCCACGCCGCGAATGGCGTCTTCCCCGCTCCACCCACCGCCAGGTTGCCCACGGCGACAGACGGCAGCGGCAACGCGCGGCGGCGCAGCCAGCCGCGCCGGTAGGCCTTCGCTCGGGCGCTCATCACCGTGCGGTACAACAGCGCGAACGGCACCAGCACGCCCCGCGTGGCTCGCGCCGGAGCCGTGCTGCTCCACCACAGCCACTGCGCGACGCGCTGCGCGCTCATGCGTTGACCTCGTCGAGGCTGCGCTGCACGGCCGCGATGCCCTGCCGCAGCCCCTCTTTGCCGGGGCCGATGGAGATGGGTGGTCCAAATCGCACGTCGATTCCGGCAAACGGCTTCGGAATGCACATGCGATCCCACGAGCGGAGATACCAGGCCGACGATGCGCGGGCACCCGCGGCGACGAGCGGAACGCCGGCGTGCTGAGCCGCGGCGATGGCGCCCGGTTGGACGCGTTCCGCCGGCCCGCGCGGTCCATCGGGGGTCATCGCGACGATCGCTCCTGCCTGTAAGGCGCGGACAACCCCGAGTAGTCCGACTTCACCACCGCGCTGGGTCGAGCCCCGGACGAACCGGTAGCCCCATCCCTCCGCCAGATTCGCCAGATACTCGCCATCGCGGTGCCGGCTGATCAGCAGCACGTGGCCGTTGTGCTTGTGGAACGGCAGCAACGGCAGAATGCGCGAGTGCCACAAAACAAAAATGAATGGGGACTGCCACGGCCGGACGCCGCTGGCGCGATAACGCCAGGTCGCCGCGAGCGTCTTGATCACGACAGGCCCGAGGGCCGCGGCGACCGGTTCCGCCCAGCGGAGCTTCACTCGATCAGCCCGGCCGCAAGATCCGCGACGCGGTCGGCGGCTCCGGGCGCACCGAGCCGTTCCCGCACCAGACGCAGACCCTCTCGCTGGCGCCGCGTCGCGGGGTTGTCGGCATCGAGCAGCGGCAACACACCGCCGGCCAAGGCGTCGGGCGTCGCGCGACGCTGCAGGAACTCGGGCGCGACCTCATATCCCGCCACCAGATTCACGAGCCCGACCCACGGTACCCGTAAGACGCGCAACGCGATGAACGACGAAATCGGATGCACGCGGTACGTGATGACCATGGGCAGGTCGGCGATCGCCGCTTCGAGCGTCGTCGTGCCTGATTTGCAGATCCCGGCGTCCGACGCGGCGAAGACAAGTAAGGGATCGCCGTAATGCACCTTGATCACGCCGGGCTCTGGGTACTCCGCTTCCCGCGTTCCGGCGAGCACGATCTGCACGTCGGGCCGCACCGCCAACACCTTCCCGGCCGCTTCGCGGAACATGGCCCAATGGCGCCGCACCTCTTGGGCCCTGCTTCCGGGAAACAACCCGAGCGTGGTGCGATTGGGATCGAGCGCCAGCGCGCGGCGTGCATCGAGGCGTGCCGGCGGCGCCGGCCGATCTTTGAGCGGATGGCCCACGAACGTCGCGGCCACGCCGCGGGCGCGAAAGAACGCCTCTTCGAACGGCAGGATCACCGCGAGCTGATTCACCGGGGCGAGCTTCCGCACCCGATTCTGTCCCCAGGCCCACATCTGGGGCGCGATGTAGTACAGCACGGGAATGCCGGCCGCAGCGGCGGCGGCGGCGGCGCGCAGGTGATAGCCCGGATAATCGACGAGGATTACGAGGTCGTAGCGGCTCTCGTTGAACGCCTTCTTGACCCGGGCGAGCAGTCGGTAGTGCGCGGGAATCTTGGCGATCGCTTCGACGAAGCCGACCACCGAAAAGGCTTCCATCCGGTCCAGCACGCGCACACCGGCGCGCTCCATCAGGGGACCGCCAAGCGCCTCGAGCTCGACTCCGGGTAAACGCCGGCGCAGCGCCGTCGCGACCGCGGCCGCATGCGCGTCCGCCGATGGCTCGCCCGCCGATATGTAGATGCGCGGGGTCTTGCGGGTGCTCACGGCCTCGCGGACGCGAGCGGCGACGTTTCAATCGCGTCCGCGACCCGATGGGCCAACGCCAGCGCCTGCAGCCCGGCCGCGCCGGTGACGACGACCTCTGCCTCGCCCCGCACCGCCCGCAGGAAGCTCTCGAGCTCCAGCTTCAACGGCTCGGCCTCCGGTGCCTCGAGGCCAACATGCTCGACGATCTCCTCGACCCGCGTCGCGCCGAGCCCCTGCCAGCCCGATTTCAGCCGGTAGAAGTGCCCGTTGCCCTGCGCGAGGTCGAGGGAGAAATAGCCCGTGGGCTGGAAGATGCGCAGTTTTCGCGTCCGCTCGCGGGAAACCCGGCTGGCGGTGATGACGGCCACCGCGCCGTTCACGAATTCCACGCGCGCGTTGGCGATGTCGACGTGCGGCGTGAGAATCGGGACGCCCGTGGCCCGGACCTCCGCCACCTCCGAGCGCACCAGCTCGAGGACCAGGTCGAGATCGTGAATCATCAAATCGAGTATCACCGCGACGTCGGTGCCACGCGGCTGGAACGGCGCCAGCCGCTCCGTTTGCAGGAACCGCGGCTCCTCGAGATACGGCGCCGCGGCGCGCACCGCGCGGTTGAACCGCTCGACGTGGCCCACCTGAAGGCAGAGCCCGCGCTCACGCGCCGTGTGAACCAGCTGCTCCGCACCGGGCAGCGTGTCCGCAAGGGGTTTTTCGATCAGGGCATGAATGCCGTGGTCCAACACTGCCAGGCCCACATCCACATGCGCCGGCGTCGGCACGACCACCGTGATCGCCTCGACACGGTCGAGCAGCGCCTCGAGTGACGGGAATGCTGTCGCCCCGAGCTCCTTCGCGACGTACGGAGCCCGCTTGGGGTTATGGTCGTAGAACCCCACGAAATCGGCGCCGTCGATCTTTTGGAGCAGCCGGATGTGATGGAAGCCCAGTGCGCCCGCCCCGACCACACCGACGCGCACCGGCCGCGGATGCCGCGTCATACCATCACCCCGCGCTGCGACGCCTCGATGAAGCGCAGAAACGTTTCCACTTCAGGCACTTCGGGCAGCTCGACCCGCGCGCGGGCGACCCCCTGGCTCACCGTCAGATCCGAGTTGAATACGAGGCGATAGGCGCGCTTCAGCGCCAGCTTCACCTCGGCCGGGAAGTCCGCGCGCTGCAGGCCGACAGAGTTGAGACCGTACAGGTGGACGGGATTGCCGGCCGCCTTCGTGTACGGCGGCACATCCTGGTTGACGCGCGAGAGGCCGCCGACGAACGCGTACGTGCCGATGCGCACGAATTGATGGATGGGTACGAGTCCGCTGATGATGGCCCGATCGTGCACCGTGACATGCCCGGCCATCTGCACCGAGTTCGCGATGATCACGTCGTTCCCGACCACGCAGTCGTGCGCGATGTGCACGTACGTCATGATAAAACAGCGCTCGCCGATCGTGGTCCTCCCCGTCGCCGTGCTGCCGCGGTTGATCGTGCAGTATTCACGAATGATCGTGCCGGTGCCGATCTCGACCCACGTCTCTTCGCCCTTGTACTTCAGGTCCTGCGGGTCGTTACCGATCACGGTCCCGTAGCCGATCTTGACGCCGTCGGCCACGCGGGTGTTGCGCTCGATCACGGCATGCCCCGCGATCGTGCAGCGCTCACCCACCGTCACCTTGGGCCCGATCACGCAGTAGGGGCCGACCGAAACCTCGGCGCCCAGCTCGGCGGTGGGGTCGACCAGCGCAGTCCGATGGATCACTTATCGACCACCATGGCCATCATCTCGGCCTCGGCGACCACCTGCCCGTCCACAAACCCGGCGCCCTTCATCCGGCAGGTCTTCCCCCGAAATTGCAGCATGTCGAGCTCGAACCGGATCTGATCGCCGGGCACGACGGGCCGGCGGAACTTCACGTTATCGAGCGACATGAAGTACACGACCTTGTTCGCCGTGTCCTGGTCCTCGAAATGGCTCATCAACAGCATCCCGCCGACCTGCGCCATCGCTTCGATGATGAGCACGCCGGGCATGATGGGATGACCCGGGAAATGGCCCTGAAAGAACGGCTCGTTGATGGTGACGTTCTTGATCCCGACGATGCGTTTCTGCCCCTCGACCTCGAGGATCCGGTCGACCAGCAAAAACGGATAACGGTGCGGCAGGTAATCCATAATCTTGCTGATGTCCATCGCCGGCATTCCCGTGCGCCTCCCTGCGCGTGCGAGCGCCCGCGCCAGCGCGATGTTGCCGCCATGGCTGGGCCGCGTCGCCACCACATGAGCCTGAATCCGGGCGCCGGTGAGCGCCAGGTCCCCCACGATATCCGCCGCCTTATGCCGCACAAATTCGTCCGGCCACCGCAGCTTGCCGCCGGCCACCACCTTCTCATCGTCGAGCACGATGGCGTTCGCTTCCGACGCCCCCTTGATCAGCCCGCGCGCCTGCAGCTCCGCCACTTCGTGCGTGAAGCCAAATGTCCGCGCGGCCGCGAGCTCGGTCGCAAACCTCTCGGGCGTGATCTCGTACGTCCCAGCCTGGCATCCGATCAAAGGGTGCGGCCACTCGATCGAGACCGTGAGCCGCAAGGTCTTGGACGGCGCCACAACATACGCTGCGTCCCGGTCCGTCACCGTGAAAGGCGCCTGCACGGTGAGAAAGGAGGCCTCTCCACCTACCGGTGCCGGCTCGGCCTTCGTTAATGCCTCGAAGTATGGTTGCACGCTACCGTCGAGTATCGGCGGCTCGGGGCCCGTCAGCTCGATCGTCAGATCGTCGATGGCATGCGCGGCCACGGCCGCGAGGACGTGCTCGACGGTATGGATCGTCGCCTCACCCTTCCCGATCGCAGTCCGCCGTTCCACGGCTTCCACCTCGCTCAGGCGTGCGGGCACTTCCGGCTTGCCCGCGAGGTCGGTGCGCCGGAATACGATCCCTTGGCCGGCAGGCGCGGGCAAAAACGTCGCCTCCGTCGTAGCACCCGTGTGCAGCCCGGTCCCGCGCAGGGACGCCGGACGCGTGACGGAGCGCCTACTGCTCTGTTGCGGAGGACGCACCGGCCGAGGGAGCGGGGGGGGGGGGAGCGGGGGCGGTCTTGGATGTCACGAGCTCTTCGAGATCACCGATGATCTTGGCGAGACGGTACAGCGCGGCCTGCCCGCGCAGATACTCGCGGTGCGGGCGGGCCAGCGTGCCGAAGTAGGTCGCGTCCGCGGGGATATCGGCGATCGTGCCGGACTGGACGAGGAGTCGCGCCCCGCGTCCGATCGTGATGTGGTCGGAAACGCCAGCCTGTCCCGCGATGATGACATCATCCTCCACCTGACAGCTGCCCGCGATGCCGGCCTGCGCCATGATGAGACAGCGGGCGCCGATCCGCACGTTATGGGCGATGTGGACGAGGTTGTCGATCTTGGTGCCCGACCCGATCACCGTATCGTCCACGCTGCCCCGGTCGATGCAGGTGTTCGCGCCAATCTCGATGTCGTCCCCGATCAGGCAGCGCCCCACGTGCGGGATCTTGCGATGCGCCTCGCCGCCCTTGCCGGGGATGTACCCGAACCCATCACTGCCGATCACCGCACCCGAATGTACGATGACGCGCTTCCCGAGCGCCGTGCCCGCGTACAGACTGACGCCGGGATAGAGCTGCGAGTCGTCGCCGACCGCCACGCCGTCGCCGAGGACGCACCCGGCGCCAATGCGGACGTTGCGACCCAGCTGCACGCCGGGGCCCAGCACCGCATGCGGGCCGATCTCGACCGGCTCTTGCCACGTCGCGCCGCGACCCACGACCGCGCTCGCATGCACGCCCGCTTCCCACACGGCCTGCGGGTACAGCACCGGGAGCACCACGAGCAGCGCGGCATACGGGTCGGCGACAATGACGCGGGTCTCGGGCCCTGCGCCGCTCGCCGCCTGCTCGAGATCGGGCGCGATGAGGACGACGGACGCGCTGGTGCGCTGAAGGTATGGGACGTACCGGGACGAGGCAAGAAAAGACAGGTCGCCGGGACCCGCGCGCTCCAGCGGCGCAATGCCGGCGACCGTCGTTGTCCCCGGCCCCACCAGCCGTCCGCCGGTGAGCGCCGCGATTTCACTTGCGGCGAGCGGCCGCGTTCCCGCCGAATTCACGGTGGGAAGCTAGCCGTCGATTATTGCGCCTGCGAGAGGCGCTGCAGCACCCGGGCCGTGATGTTGAGCGCGGGGTCTGCCGCGGCGATCAATCCTCCGGCCGCATCCGCGTCGAGAATCAGTGAATAGTTCGACTCGGCACGGATTCCCTGGATCACGGAGTTCACGCGCGCCTGAATCGGCTGCAGCAGCTCCTGTTCCCGTTGCCGCGCCTTGTCCTGCAGCTCGTTGGTGCGCGCTTCCATTCGTTGCTGCATCGCCTGCAGGTCTTTCTGCTTCTGCGCGCGCGCCGCCGGCGAGAGCGCGATCGACTGCTGGTCGAAGGCCTGCACGGCCGAGTCGAGCGCCTGCTGCAGCTTCTGCACTTCGGTGCGGTAGCCGTCGACTTCCTTCAGATACGTCGACTCGGCGGCCGCGTAGCCGGGCGTGCGCTGCAGAATTTCCCGGGAATTGATGTAGGCGATCTTGATCGCCGAGGCCGCCTGACTGGCCGACGGGCCCTGGGCGCGCGCAACACTGGGTACCGCGACGTGGAACGCGAGCGCGGCGACCGCGGCGAGAGAGACGAGCATGGAACGCTGCATAAAGCTGGAGCTCCCCGGGAAGAACGTGGGTGCTGAGTATGTGGGTATGGCTTAGAAGAAATTGCCGAGTTTGAAGTGCAGCTTCCAGCCCGGCGCCGGACGGCCGGTGATATCGGTCTTATCGAAGCCATACGCATAGTCGATACCCAACGGGCCGAGCGGCGAGATGACCGCCGCCCCGAAGCCGGCGCCGCGGAACAGGTGCGTCGGATCGAATTGGGCCGGCCGCGACCACACGTTGCCGGCGTCGTAGAACGTCGAGAGGTACAGCATCTGGGACACGCGGATCCCGATTTCACCCGTCATCGTGAAGTACGACTTCCCGAACGCGAGGGGGCTCGCGCCGTTGACGGCGGCGTTGGGATCGTAGCCGAAGGGCGTAATGGACGCTTCGTCGTAGCCGCGCAGCGGGATGAAGAACTGGGTGCCGCCGAGCGTGAAGAGCTGGTCGAAGAACGGGGTAACGCCGAACACGAAGCCCGTGCGACTCGATAGGCCGAGCACCAGCTTGACGTTGGACGTCGGGGACCCGCCAAGCGTGCCGATCGGCGCGTAGAAGTGGTCTTCGACGTCGACGCGCTGGAAGTCGCCGGTGCCGCCGAGGAAGCCGCCGTTCTGCGTGAAGCCGAACTGCACCATCGTGCCGGCGGTCGGGAACGGCAAGTCGACCCGCGTGTCGCGCATGACCGAAGCGCCGAGGCTGGAACGCACGCAGTAATTGCAGCGGAACGCGTTGGTAAACGCCGCGTTGGTGCTGGAGCCGGTATAGCTCTGCTCGTCGAGGGCGTAGTTCAGGAACAGGCGCGTGTAGTTGGAGCCGAACAGCGGAAAGCCGAACTGCACGTTGGCGCCCCGCCGCCGCAGCCGCCCAACGTCGGCAATCACATACCGGACGCGCTGGTCGTGCACCCCGATCGTTCCCGAGATCCGGGACTCGCGGATCGCGGGATCCGTATACGTAATGCTGAAGTCGTTGATGTTCTTCCCGAATTGCCACTGCAGCTGGCCGCGCTTGCCCTTGCCGAACAGGTTGGGTTCGTCGAGTCCGATGAACCCGCCGACGCCTGTGCCCTGCCCCACCGACGCGCCGAAGTTGATGTTTCCGGTCCGCTTTTCGGTGACGTGGAAGACGACGTCGATGTCGCCCTGCTCGTTGGCCGGTTTGGTCTCGGGGAAAGGCAACGGCTGGTTGAAGAACCCGAGGTTCGAGACGCGCTGGTAGGACGCGATCAGCGCGTCCTGCCGGAACACGTCGCCCGGAACCATCACGATCGCCTCGCGGATCACGCGCTCGTGGGTGACGTCGTTGCCGCGGATCTCTACGTGGCTCACGATCGCGGGCTGGCCCTCGTTGATGACCCAGCGCAGATCCACCACGGGCTTCCCGTTCGCATCGAAGCGGCGAATCACGTCGGGCCGGACCTGGACGTAGATGTAGCCGTTGTTGTAGTACAGCGTCTGCAGCTTGCGCGTCGCATCCTGCCACTGCTGGTCGTCGAAGTACGCGTTCGACGGCCGGCCACCGAGCCCGAGCAAGCCGGTGCGGTTGTGCGTGTCGAACGGATAGTACGGCTGCAGCTCGTCGGTCGAGAAGCGCCGGTTGCCGACGATCTCGAACGTGCCGACCTTGTACGGCTCGCCTTCACTCACGGTGACGACGAGCGTCGCCTTCCCCGTTTTCTCGTTGACGATCAGCGTGTCCTGCAGGACCTGGAAGTCGACGTAGCCGCGCTTGCCGTAGTACTCCGGCAGGGTCTGGCGCAGATCCTCGGCGACCTTGTCGTCGTTGTACTCCCCCGAATGCATCCAGAAAAAGCCTTCGGGCTTGGAATGCATCTGCTCGACGATCAGCTGGTCGGTGAAATGCGTATTGCCCTGAATGTCCACCTGCGAGATCGCGACGCGGTTGCCTTCCTGGAGGTCGAAGATCACGCGGACCGCGGCCGAGTCGCGCTCGTACACGTAGACCGGCTTGGCCTCGGCGAGATAATAGCCCTGGGCGTGGTACATCGAATCGATGCGGGCCAGCGCGCGCGTGACCGCCGCGGGATCGAGCGGCCGGCCTTCCGACAGCTGGACCTTGTCGCGCACGCTGCCCTCGGCGAGCCGCTCCACGCCGCGGACCGTCCACTTCACGAGCTGCGGGCGCTCGCGCACTTGAATCACGAGGATGTTCCTGCCGTCGGCCTGCGTCTGGAGAAGCTGGACGTCGTCGAACTGGCCGCTCGCAAACAGGGCCTGGATGGCACGCTGCACGTCCCGGTAGTTCAGCGCCCGCCCGGGAACGAGACCGCTCATCTGGATGACGCTGGCGGCGGTATTGCGCTTCTGACCGGCGACGGCGATGGAGTCGGGAGTCGGCGGCGAATCAACGCCCGCGACCCGCCCCTGGGCCTTGGACAGGCCCGGGGCGAGGACGGCGAGGCTGACGACGATTGGAAGGGTGAGCCGGCGAATCACGCCTTCGAGCCGGAGAGTGCCCTGAATGCGAGGCGCTCCTTGTCCGGAGCGACGTCCACTTCGATCTCGTCGCCCTTGGCGAAATCTCCGACGAGGATCTTCTCCGACAGCGGGTCCTCGACGTACTTCTGAATGGCGCGCTTCAGCGGCCGCGCGCCGAAATGTTCGTCGTAGCCGTGGTCCACCAGGAAATCGGTGGCGCCCTGGGTGAGTCGCAGCGTCAGCTCTTCTTCGCCAAGCCGCTTCTGCACGTCGCGCGCCAGGATGCCGACGATCAGCGCGATGTGCTCCCGGTTCAGCGCGTGGAACACGATCACGTCGTCCAGCCGGTTCAGGAATTCCGGATTGAAGACCTTGTTGATTTCCTCTTTCACCTTCTCGGACATCCGGTCGAACTCGGTGCGCGCATCCGGTTGCCCGAAGCCCAGCGTCTTGCCCTTCGCCACGTCGCGCGCGCCCACGTTCGACGTCATGATCACGACCGTGTTCTTGAAATCGATCATGCGGCCGTAGTTGTCGGTCAGATGGCCTTCATCCAGCACCTGCAGCAGGATGTTGAACACGTCGGGATGCGCCTTCTCGATTTCGTCGAGCAGCACGACCGAGTACGGTTTGCGCCGCACGGCCTTGGTGAGCGTGCCGGAATCCTCGTAGCCCACATAACCCGGGGGCGCGCCGATCAGCCGGCTCACGGAGAACTTCTCCATGTACTCCGACATGTCGACGCGAATCAGGGCGTTGGCATCCGCGAACAGGAACCGCGCCAGGGCCCGCGCCAACTCGGTTTTGCCGACGCCGGTGGGGCCGCTGAAGATGAATGAGCCGATCGGCCGCTTCGGATCCTTGAGGCCGGCCCGGCTCCGCCGGATCGCGCGCGAGATCACGTGGATTGCTTCGTTCTGGCCGACGACGCTCTCGTGGAGCTCGTCCTCCATCCGGAGGAGCCGGGCGGTCTCGGCCTCCTGCAGTCGCGTGACCGGGATGCCGGTCCAGCGCGACACGATGAAGGCGACGCCTTCCTCGCTGATCGTGGGCCGGCGGGTCTGCCGCTCACGCTCCCACTCCTCCTGCTTACGGCGAATCTCGGCCTGGAGCTCGCGCTCCGAATCGCGCAGCGACGCCGCCTTCTCGAAGTTCTGATCGCGCACGGCCGCTTCCTTGTCGCCGTTGATGCCTTCGAGCTTCTCCTTCAGCTCGGCGACCTCGGGCGGCGGCACCTGGGCGGCGAGCCGCGCGCGCGCGCCGGCTTCGTCGATCACATCGATCGCCTTGTCGGGCAGGAACCGGTCGGTGATGTAGCGCTCCGACAGCTTCGCCGCTTCGATCAGCGTCTCATCGGGAATCACGACGCGGTGATGGTCCTCATACCGCTTCCGCAGTCCCTTGAGGATCTCGATCGTCTCGTCGATGGTCGGCGGATCGACGATCACCGTCTGGAAGCGCCGCTCCAGCGCGCCATCCTTCTCGATGTATTTGCGGTATTCGTTCAACGTCGACGCGCCGACGCACTGCAGCTCGCCGCGCGCCAGCGCGGGCTTCAGCATGTTGGACGCGTCCACTGCGCCCTCGGCCGCGCCTGCCCCGACCAGCGTGTGCAGCTCGTCGATGAACAGGATGATGTTCTTGTTTTGCGCGATCTCGTTGATGACCGCCTTGAGCCGCTCTTCGAACTGGCCGCGATACTTCGTGCCCGCGATGACGGCCGCCATGTCGAGCGACAACACGCGGTGATCCTTGAGCGCGTCGGGGCACTGCCCGCTCGAGATCAGTTGGGCCAGGCCTTCGACGATCGCCGTCTTGCCGACGCCGGGCTCGCCGATGAGCACGGGATTGTTTTTCTTGCGGCGCGACAGAATCTCCATCACGCGCTCGATTTCCTTCTGCCGCCCGATCGTCGGATCGAGCGCGCCTTCTGCCGCAAGCTGCGTCAGGTCGCGGCAGAAATGGTCGAGCGCGGGCGTCTTGGATTTCTTTTCGCTCTTGGGCGGCGTGGGCTGCGCGCCGGTGCCGCCACCAGCCGGCGTCGCCGGCATCTCGCTGCCCAGCAGCCGCAGCGTCTCGGCGCGCGCCTGTTCGAGGTTCACCCCGGCGTCGGTCAGTACCTGCGCCGCGATGCCCTTCTCTTCACGCAGCAAGCCGAGCAGCAGGTGCTCGGTGCCGACGTAGGAGTGATTCAGCTCGCGCGCCTCGCTCATCGCCAGCTCGAGCACCTTCTTGGCGCGGGATGTATAGGGGAGGTCGGGACCGGCCGCGGCCGCGGCCTTTCCTTTCTTCACCGTCTCCTCGATCTTCTGCTGAATCTCCTCGAGGTCGACGTTGAGATTCGTTAAGACCGCCGCCGCGACGCCCTCACCTTCGCGGATCAAGCCGAGCAGGATGTGCTCGGTACCGACGTACTCGTGATGCAGGCGGGCCGCTTCTTCGCGAGCCATCTGCAGAACTTTCCGGACTCGATCCGTGAAATTGTAGCCGTTCATCGGGGCTCCACATTCGGTTCGTCTTCAAGCAAGCGCCGCACAAACGCCGCGCGCACCGTCGGCAGTTCGCGGTCGCCGGTAGACCGGTCGTCCATGGCTGCCAGGTGCGCGAGCTGGGTATAGATCAGCAGCTTGTTGAGCGTATATACCCCGGGTCCCGGCAGCAGCTTCAGCCCAACGCCCAACCGCACACCGCTCAACAGATTCATCGTCTCTTCAAACGTCAACCGGCGCGCGTGTTTCAGCAAACCGTATGCGCGCCATGTCTTATCCTCGACTTCCTCAGGTGCCGTTCGCAACAGCACGTCCCGTGCCTGCTCTTCGTATTCGACGACTTGCCGGACGATCTTCCCGAGGTGATCGATGAGCTCGTCTTCAGTCTTCCCCAAGGTTGTTTGGTTGGACAACTGGAAGAAATTTCCGACGACTTCACTGCCTTCCCCGTACAGGCCCCGAAACGTCAATCCCACCTGCGAGAGGCCTTGCAGAACTTTGTTGATTTCCTTGGTCAAAACAAGGCCCGGCAAATGGATAAGAACGCTGGCCCTGAGACCGGTTCCTGCATTCGTGGGACAAGACGTAAGATAGCCAAATTCAGGGTGAAAGGCGAAAGGAATCAGCGTGCCGAGTTCGGCATCTACCGATTCCACCGCGGCATAGGCGTCCTCCAAATCGAATCCCGACCACATGCCGTGCAGCCGCAGATGATCCTCTTCGTTCACCATCACCCCAACCTGATCCTGCACCAACAGCGCCGCGCCCGGTCGAGGCGGCGATTCGCGCTCCAAGCCCGCTAACTCCTTACTGATGAGATGGCGCTCGTGCAGCAGTTGCCGCTCGGGACGCTCCATCTCGTCGAGATGGAATGCGACGGCCGACGACAAGTGGTCGGAGGCGGCGGCGGCTTCCTGCACACGGTCCAGCACGGCTTTCCGGTCGGTATCCTTCGCCCGCTGGCTGAACGGGATCCCCCGCACGTTGCGGGCAAGCCGGATGCGGGTGGACAGGACGATCGTCGATTTCGGCCCCGATGCGTCCAGCCAGCGCATCCCGCCATCGGGTAGCAGTGTCAGGTCCATTACTCGAGTACCCGGATGCGATCGCGCAGCTCAGCCGCGAGCTCGAAGTTCTCGCCTTCCACCGCCCGCCGCAGCTGCGCCTTCAGCTCGAGCAGGCGGCTGCGGGGATCGGCTGCCCCCTCCAGGTCGCCCGGCGCATCGTAGCGCTCCCCGACGTGCTGGCTCGAGCCGTGGAGCCGGCGGAGCAGATCACGCAAGTGCGCGTCGAATGTGGCGTAGCACTGATCGCAGCCCAGGCGGCCGGAGTCGCGGAAGTCGCGCAGCGTACTGCCGCACGACGCGCAACGCACGCCATCGGCCGGCGTGGGGACGAGGGCGCCTCCCTTCCCCAACGCCGTCAGGAATCCGCCGAGCGGCGTCTTGAGGACGGCGCCACCGGTTTCGACACCCTTCAGCTGGGCACACTGCTCGCAGAGATGGAGGGTGACTTTGGAGTCATGCTCCACCTGCGTGAGGTTGATGATCGCGTCGCGCTCCTTGCAGTTATCGCACAGCATCAGGGTATCGCATCGACCGAGCTCACCACCGTGAGCCGGCCGTCCTCCAGGAGAAGCACCCGATCCGCCCGGCCGGCGAGCTGGCGATTGTGCGTGACCACGACGATCGCCGTCTCGTATTCCCGAGCCAGGCGGAAGAAGATCTCGTGCAACCGTTCGGCATTCGCGTGGTCGAGGTTGCCCGACGGCTCGTCGGCCAGCACGACGTTGGGATCGTGGACCAGCGCGCGCGCCACCGCGCACCGCTGCTGTTCGCCGCCGGACAGTTCGGCCGGCCGATGGCTCATCCGCCCCGCCAGACCCACGTCGGACAGCACCTCTTCGGCCCGCGAGCGAGCCTGGCGGGGCGACGTACCGCCGATCAGGAGTGGCATCATCACATTCTCGACCGCTGAAAACTCACGCAGCAGGTGGTGAAACTGGAACACAAATCCCAGCTTCCGGTTCCGAAGTTCCGCGGCGCCGCCCGCATCCTGATCGGCATAGCGAGAGCCGTCCAGCCAAATATCACCGCCGGTCGGCGTATCCAGCGCACCCAGCAAATGCAGCAACGTGCTTTTTCCCGCTCCCGACGACCCGACGATGGCGACGAACTCGCCGCGTCGCACTTCCATGTCCACGCCGCGCAGCACCTCGAGCGGCTGCCCATCGCCTCCCGCGAAGACCTTGCGGACACTGCGAGCCACGAGCAGCGCGTTCATTCGTATCGAATCGCGGCCACCGGATCGAGCCGGGCGGCCTGCATACTGGGGTACAGCGGCGCCAGGGTGGCGATGACCAGACTCGCAGCGATGACCGCCAGGGCATCGAGAGGATTCGTCAGCACCGGCAGATGATCGATGAAGTAGATCGACGGATCGATGGGGATCAGGTGACCGCGATTGACGCTCGACCCCACGATCAGGCCCAACACCGTGCCGAGGGCCGTACCCGTAAGGCCGATGAACACGCCCTGGATGAGGAAGACGCGCCGAATCCGGTTGCGCGCCATCCCCATCGCCAGGAGGATGCCGATCTCGCGCGTTTTGTCGCGCACGACCATGGTCAGCGTCCCCACGACATTGAAGGCAGCCACGACACAGATCAGGAACACGACGAGCCCCATCGCGAGCTTCTCGAGCTTGAGCGCCGAAAAGAGCGAGCGGTTTTGCAGCTGCCAGTCGAGCGCGCGATACGGATATCCGAGCTGGCTCTCGAGCTGCTGCCCGAAGGCGTTCGCCTGCTCGGGATTGGCGAGCCGCACCTCGAGCCCAGTGACCGCATTGGCGAGCCCGGCGAAGTCCTGCGCGTTTTCACGCCGCATGACGACGTAGCTGTTGTCGTAATCGTACATCCCCGTTTCGAACAGACCCGTCACCTCGTAGCGGCGATACTTCGGGACGAACGCGCCAAGGCTGCGGTTGAACTGCGAGCCGGCCGGCGCGACCATGGTCACGATCTCACCAGGATAGGCCGAGAGCTTGGTGGCGAGCCGGGTCCCGATCGCAATGCCGCCTTCCACGCCCGGCTGCGTCGTGTGGAACGTCAGGTCGCCCTTTGTGAAGTAATGCGGCAGACTCGTTACGGCGCGCGTGCCCGTATCGGCTTCGACGCCGATCACCGCCACTCCCTCGGCGTAATCGTGCCCCGCGGAGATGAGGCCCTGCGTCAGCACGAACGGCGCGGCGGCCACCACCCCCGGGGTGCGCTGCACTTTGCCGAGCACGGTGCCCCAATCGTCGAGCCGCAGCCCCTCGCCATAGGTGAGGACGCGGAGATGGGGATTCACGACGAGAATTTTCTCGCGCAGGTCGTTCTGCATCCCGTTCATGACGCCGAGCACGATCACCAGAGCCATGACGCCGACGGTCACGCCGCCCACCGCGATCACCGTAATTAAGGAAAGGAGACGCGACGACCGGCGGCTGCGCAGGTAGCGCATCGCGACGCGCAGATCGAGCCAATTCGGCCAGTTGGCGGCCAGCACCACGAGCGCCCCGATCGTCGCGATCACGAACAGGGCCTTGAGGATGTCGAGGACCGTGATGGAAATCGTCATTCGGGCCGCAGCATCGGAAAGAGAATCACATCACGAATGTTCGTCTGGTCGGCGAGAATCATGGTCAACCGGTCGACGCCCAGGCCGACGCCGCCCGCGGGCGGCATGCCGTACTCCAGCGCGCGCAGGTAGTCCTCGTCCAGCTGCTGTGCGTCGGTGTCGCCCGCTGCGCGGAAGGCCGCTTGCTGCTCGAAGCGGCGCCGCTGCTCGTCGGGGTCGTTGAGCTCGCTGAACGCATTGGCGAGCTCGCGGTGCTGCACGAACAGCTCCCACCGCTCGACCTTGGTCGGATCACCGCGCTTCGGCTTCGCGAGCGGCGAGAGCGCCACGGGATAGTCGAAGACGAACGTCGGCTGCACCAGCTTCGGCTCGACGCAGGTCTTGAAGACCTCATCGACGAGCTTCGGCCCGCTGAGCGCAGCGATCTCGTCTGGCGGTGCATTGTGGCGCTTCAGCACGGCCCGCAGCTCGGCGTCGCTGGTGTGGGCGAGATCGACGCCGGCGTGCTCGCGCACGAGCGCGTAATAGTCCTTGCGCGCGAACGGCCGCTCGAACGAGAGCGTCGCGCCGTGGCGCTCCAGCACGCTGCTCTTGAACAAGTCGAGCACGAGACCCGACAGCATTTCTTCCGTCAGTTGGGCCATGTCGTTGTAGTCTGCGTACGCCTGATACCACTCCGCCATCGTGAACTCAGGATTGTGAAAGCGCGACAATCCTTCGTTGCGAAAGTCGTGGCCGATCTCGTACACCTTCTCGAGACCGCCCACGATACAGCGCTTCAGGTACAGCTCATCCGCGATGCGGAGATAAAACGTGGCGTCGAGGGCCTCGTAATGCGTCTGGAACGGCGATGCCGTCGCGCCGCCGTACAGCGGCTGCAACACCGGCGTCTCTACTTCCAAGTACCCCTTGCCGTCGAGGAACGCCCGAATCCCTTGGACAATCCGGGTGCGCAGCCGGAACAGTTCCCGCACCTCGGCATGCACCGCCAGATCGGCGTACCGCTGCCGGTAGCGTAACTCCGGGTCGGTCAGTTCGCCGTGTTTTACGCCACTCGCGTCTTCCTTGCCGAGCGGCAGCGGCCGGAGTGCCTTGGCCAGCAAGGTACAGCGGCCGACGCGCACGGTGATTTCGCCCGTTCGGGTCTTCATCAGGCGCCCCTCGACCCCGATGTGATCCCCCAGGTCGAGCAGCTCGATCAGGCCGTAGAGATCCGTCCCCAGCTCATCGCCCTTGAAGTAAAGCTGGATCCTGCCGCTCGCGTCCTCCAGGTGCGCGAAGGTGGTTTTGCCGTGAGGCCGCAGCGCCACCAGGCGACCCGCCAGGCGGTACTGCGTGTGGTCGTTGTCATCCCGATACGCCCCGAGCGCCTGCTTGGCGGTGGCGCTGCGCTCAAAGCGGTACGCGAACGGGGCGACACCTCGCTCGATCAGCTCCTTCAGCTTCTCGCGGCGCGCGGCTTCGACGAAACCGGTCATTACGCGGCCTTGCTTCCGAAGCGCTTGAGGAACGCTTCGATGAAGGGGTCGAGATCGCCGTCCATCACCTTCTGCACGTCGCTCACCTTCAGCTCGGTGCGGTGATCGTTCACCATGGTGTAGGGCTGGAACACGTACGACCGAATCTGGTTGCCCCACGCGATGTCCGTCTTCTGCTTGTCCACTTCCGCCTTCTTGGCTTCGCGCTCGGCGACCGCGCGCTCGTACAGCCGCGCCTTCAGCATTTTCATGGCCGTCGCCTTGTTCTTGCCCTGGCTGCGCTCCTGCTGGCACGATACGACAATCCCCGTCGGCAAGTGTGTGATCCGCACCGCAGACGATGTCTTGTTGACATGTTGCCCGCCCTTGCCGGACGCCCGAAACACGTCGATCCGCAGATCATCGTCCTTGATCTCGATCTCGATCTCGTCGTCGACTTCGGGATAGACGAAGACCGACGCGAACGAGGTGTGCCGGCGTGACTGCGAGTCGAACGGCGAGATCCGCACCAGGCGATGGACGCCCTTCTCCGCCCTCAGGAGGCCAAAGGCGTATTGGCCGCGAATCTCGATCTCGGCAGATTTGATGCCCGCCTCTTCACCCGGGAGGATGTCGAGCACGTTCACGGCAAAGCCATGCCGCTCCGCCCAGCGCGTGTACATGCGGACCAGCATTTCGGCCCAGTCCTGTGACTCGGTACCGCCAGCACCCGGATGAATGGTGAGCAGCGCATCGCGCGCATCATCCGGTCCCTGCAACATGGTCTGCATCTCGAGCGACTCGAGCCGGCCGGCGATTTCATCCGCCTCGGTCTCGAGCGAGCGTTGCATGGCGAGATCGACGTGGGATTCGGCTTCCAGCAGCTCGTTGAGCTCTCGGCCCTCATCCACCCGCTTGCGCAGCGCGTGGTACGGCTCGAGCCACCCTTTCAGCGATTTGACTTCGGCGACGGTCCGGCGGGCGCGCTCCGAGTCGGCCCATAACGTTCCGTCGGCCATCTTGTGCTCCAGCTCCGCGAAGCGCCCAGCTTTCCCCTCCACGTCAAAGAAAGCCCCGGAGCTCGGTGAGGCGACGATCGAAATCGGCAAAACGATCAGTGAGAGTCATGAGAACAGCGTCTTCCCCCCTGCGAGAATTTCGTTCAGAGCCTCGGTCCAGTACGGCGTGCTCTGCGCCATCTCCTGGCCGACCTGCTCGACGTACTCCTGCCAGCTCTTGTCGATTTCATCCCTGAAGAGCTGGGGCAGCGTTCCGTCGCGAATGCCCTGCTGCCGCTTCTCAGGATGATAGACGAGCATGTCCGATATCAGGGCCCGCGCCAGGCGTCGTGCCTTCTGCTTCGGGTCCTGAACCATAAACGGATTCACCGGACGGAGCGGACCGGTGCTGCGCTTGCCGGGCGTGGGCGGGGGGGGCGGGGGGGCCGGAGCGGCCGCCGGAGTGGCTCTCGACCCCGCGGCCTGCGGCGGTGGTGGAGGGGGAGCGGGAGGCGGAGGCGGCGGCGATTGCAATCGTGGCGCGGGAATCGCTGACGCAACCGGCGGCACGGGAGCCGACGAGGGCGCCCGAGGCACGAACGGCGCCGGACGCGCGGGCGTGGCGGCGGTCGCTGCGGGCCTCGCGGCGAACGGGTTCCGGCTCGACGGGGGTGCCGCAGGCCTGGCCGGCGCTGCAGCGATGGACGGCGCTGTGGGTCGCGCCGCTGGTGGCGCTGCGGGTGTCGCGGGCCGGGCGATCGGCGACGGCGCAGAAGCCGGCGCCGCAGGAGCGGCTACGGGCGTCCGGGCTGTGAAGGGTGCCGGGGCTCGCGGGGCCGGCGCGGGTGGGGGGGGCGGCGGAGGCGGGGGTGGCGGCGACATCGCAGGCCGTGAAGATGCGGCCGCGGGCGCTGGAGTTGCAGGCGCCCCGTGCGCAGCCGCTGCTCCATCCACGCTGACAGCGAAGATGTTGCTGCACACGCTGCAGCGCGCGCGGATGCCACTCGCGGGGACCTTGGTCGGGTCAACGCGATAGACCGTTTGGCACGATGGACAGTTGACGTTCACGCGCTACGCCTCGCTGTCTCCTCTTTCCTCGTCGTTCCCTTCCCGATCGTGACGGCGATCGACCACGAATACCGAGCCCGCCTGCGTCTTCGCGTAGCTCTTCATTTCAGTGGCCAGCTCGCTCACCTGGGCGGGGTGCGCAAAGCGGCGGTGCTTGTTGGTGACGACGCCGATCGACAGCGTCATGAGCGGCACGCGATGCAGTTGCCCGCGCCGATCCTTGCCGAAGTAGTAGCCCGCGCGACGATCTTGCTCGTTGTACTGATAGGGCACGAGCGTGTCGAACACGTCCAGCACCTCGGTGCAGACCGCCTGAATGCTCTCGATCGGGATGACTACTATAAAATCATCGCCGCCGATATGCCCAACGAAGCCTTCTGGTCCAACCATCCCCCGCACCACGTCGTGCAAAATGCGGGAGAGCAGATAGATGACCCGATCGCCGTCGTAATAGCTGTAGCGATCGTTGTATTCCTTGAAGTGATCGAGATCGGCGTAGCAGACCGCAAACAGCTCGCCGCGCTCCATGCGCCGGCGCACTGCGCGTTCGATCTCGGTCGTCCCCGGGAGTCGAGTCGAAGGGTTTACCGCGACATCCCGCTCGGCGCGTGTGACCAGGGCGTCGAGGCGGCCGGCCTGCTCTCCCGGTTCGAACAGCGGCGTGATGACTTCATCGGCGCCGGCGGCAAACCAGCGACGAACCGCATCGGTCGCGTGACGATTGATCACCACGGCGAGCGGAACAATGGCCGTGTAGGCATCGCCTTTGAGCCGGGAGCAGAGCTCCATCCCCTCTTCTCCGGCACTATCGGCGTCCACCACCACCAGCGTGGGAAGAGAGCGCAGCACCCGCTCTTCCACAGCCGCCGCTTGGGGAATGCTGATCACGGGAACCCCTCTCCCGTTGACCCAGGCGGTCACGAAGTCAGGTACGGACCGACCAGCCGGCGAAAAGAAAAGAATGGCTTGGCGCGACCGCACCTCACTCCTCTCGTAAGGGTAGAAACCACCTAAACTTAGGTCCCGTCGCCTCTCGTGTCAATTGAACCTTGATAGGCGTCGCGGATTCTCACCGGCAACGTGCGCGAGCGTATGCGGATGTTGAGCATCTCGACGAAGACCGAGAATCCCATCGCGAAGTAAATGTACCCCTTCGCAATGTGCTGTCCCAATCCATCGGCGATCAGCGAGACGCCGATGAGCAGTAAGAAGCTCAGCGCCAGCATCTTGATGGTAGGATGCCGGTGCACGAAATCACTGATCGGCGCGGCCGCGAACATCATGACCCCGACGGCGAGGACCACCGCGGTAATCATTACCGCCAGATGGCGCGCCATTCCCACCGCGGTGATTACCGAGTCGAGCGAGAAGACGATGTCGAGCAGCATGATCTGCCCGACCACTCCCGCCAGCGTCGCCCGCACTTTCTTGCCGGACCGATCCTCCTCGCCTTCGAGCCCGTCGTGGATCTCGCGTGTGCTTTTGGCGAGCAGAAACAGACCACCCGCGATCAGGATCAAGTCCCGCCCGGAGATCGGGCGCCCCAGCACCTGAAACAGCGGCGCGGTCAGCCGGATGATCCAGGCCAGCACGGCGAGCAGTGCGATGCGCGTCCCCATCGCGCCCACGAGTCCGATCCGGCGGGCCCTGCCTTGCTGCGCTTTCGGGAGCTTTCCCGCGAGGATCGAGATGAAAATGATGTTGTCGATGCCGAGCACGATCTCGAGCAGCGTCAACGTGAGCAAACCGACCCAGGCCTCGGGTTGCGTAAGCCAGCTCATGGCCGTCCTAAAATGGGAGAGTGATCGACACTTGCGCGCGCCCCCACCCGACCATGCTGTGCATTTCGGCCGGCCGGCCGGCGGCTGCCGCCAGGCGGGCGGAAATCAAGGCGTCGACCGCGCTCAACACGTGATTGGCGAGAAGCAGCCCGATCTGGTTCTGTGCGCTGCGATACGCGTTGTCGCTCCGGCGAATCGCGGCGCGATACTCCTCGTGCTCGAGGGAATGATCGCGCCAGCTCCACTGGTATCCGGGGCCAATGGCGTGATTCCAGTAGAAGGTCAGCGCGTTGATGTATGGCTGGGACATCGGGTCGGGCTGGACATTGGGGTCCGGCCAGAAGGTGCGGCGCGCGAGCAGCCATACAGAGCCGTTGTACGTCCCCGGATCCAGCTCGGGAGCGAACGCCGGTCCGGGATCGCCGTCGTAGAAGCCGCTCTCCGGGAATCGCTCCATCTGCTCGTAATACTCGAACACCGTGTCTTTCTTCTCCGGCAGGTACGGCGCGCGTGCGACGTTGAAGGCGAGCGCCTGGAACCGCGTGGCCTGTTGCGTCGCCTCGTGGTCGAGCTGCACGAAGCTCGCCAGAAGATAGATCTCAGCCGCGAGATACACCGCGCCGCGATCCTGATGCGCCATCAGTTGTCCCGTCCCGGGAACGAGCAGCGAAGCGAGCGGGCGGACCCACAGACTGGCCGGCTGGACGCTGTCCGGCACGACGGAGCTGCTGTCCCGGCGCTGCGCCGCCAGTTGAACCGCAGTCAGCAGCGCGGCGCATGCTGCGCGTGCCGCGCGGCCCTTCATTAAAATGTCACTCGAAATGAAAAGAACGTCGGGCTGTCGGCCTGCAGCTCCGATCCTGTGAGGAAGGCGCGCGCCAGATCCACGCCGATCGAGCCGCTCTCGATGCCGAGCCCGACGCTGGGTCCGCTGAGCCCATCCTGCACGAAGGCATAGCCCGCCCGGACGCGCACCAGCTTCTGGTACCCAACGTCGAATCCCACTCGCGTCTCCGATTGCCCGCCCTGTCCCCACGGGCTGTCGACGTCGGCAGCGAGCTTCAAATCGAACGTTTGATCGAGGGTGGCACCTTCGGCCGGACGGAAGTGAACCTCATACAGCGCTCCGATCGCGAGGCGGGTGGGAAGTGGATCGGCCTGCGCCTGGTTTTGTACCTGCAGTCGGAAGCCCACGTTGCGCAGCGCCACGCCGATGCGTAGCGGACCGCCCGGCCCGACACGAAACTGGCCGCCCAGATCGATCGCGTGCGTGGTACCCGCACCGGCGGGGAGATTGCTGCAATCACCGCTGCAGTCGACGCGGAACTGCACGAGCTTGTAGCTCACGCCGAAGACAACGGAGCCGGCCAAGTTCGTCGCGTAGGACGCCATGAATTCAAAGTTGCGTGCAGCGAGGCGCGCGATGGTATTGCCGTCGATGTCGGTGCGAGGCAAGTCGCCGTAGTCAACGAGATACACCGCCCCGCCCAGTACCCCGATGCCGCGCGACGGAAAGTAGGCGCCGAGCACGCTGCTCTTCCCCGCTACGAGGGTGGCGGTATGCAGGGCGAACTCGTCGTCCGATAGTGTCGCGAGACCGGCGGGGTTCCAGAAAGCCACCTCACCGTGTCCCGACGCCGCAGTCGCGGTTTGCCCCATGCCGACCGCCTGCGCGCCGACTGGAAAGGCGAGGAACAGCGCGCCCGCGTTCAGCGGCTGTTCTTGCGCGGGCAGGCGGGCCGGCTGGCTGGCGGTCAGTAAGACAAGAAGGGCGAGCCCTCGCCCGCCCGCACGCCTGCCCGCCCGTCCGTCAGAAGGCTTTCGCCTCATCGATCAGCATGATGGGGATGTCGTCCTCGACCGCGTACATCAGCCGGCAGTTATGACAGACGAGTAACTCGGCCGGTGCGGTGCGGTGCTCGAGCGGCCCCTTGCACTTGGGGCAGACGAGAATTTCGAGCAGGTCCGGTGCCAGGCTCATGACGTGGCGTACCCCAACCGTTTGAGGGAAGGTTCGTCGCGCCGCCATTTGGGAAGCACTTTCACATGCAGATCCAGAAACACGCGCTGCCCCAGCAGCGCCTCGATCTTGGCGCGCGCCGCTGCGCCGAGCGCCTTGATGGTGCGACCGCCCTCGCCAATGACGATGCCTTTTTGACTGTCGCGCTCGACGTACAATACGGCCCGAATATATACCGGCTCGGCACCCTCCCGAAACTCGTCGATTTCACACGCCACACTATAAGGCAGCTCTTCATGAAGCTGTTCGAACGCCGCTTCACGGACGAATTCGGCGGCAAAGAACCGCATCGGCTGCGTGGCGAGCTCATCGGGATCGTAATGGAACGGGCCTTCCGGGAGCCTGTCGCGCAACGCCGCGAGCATCGTGTCGAGCCCCGCTCCCGTCGTCCCAGAGACCGCCAGCGTTTCCGGATGCGCCGGTGCGAGGTCCGCCTTGGTGTACACCATCACAACCGGTGCACGCGGCGCCCGCGCGAGCCCCGCCAGGCTCGCGAGTGGTGGCGCAGGGTATTCGCTGAGCGGATGGAGGTAGGCGATCACTTCGGCATCGTCGATCGCGCGCAGCGCGGCAGCCCGCATTGCCTCGTGGAGCTTGTATTCGGGCTCCAACAGGCCGGGCGAGTCGGTGAAGATGTACTGCGTGTCGTCTTTGGTGAGCAGGCCGACGACGGGCAGCCGCGTCGACTGCGGTTTGGGAGACACGATCGCGAGGTGCTCGCCGACGAGCGCATTGAGCAAGGTGGACTTGCCGACGTTGGGCCGGCCGGCGAGCACCACGGTCCCGCAGCGCGTCATGCGCGCCGGGCCGCTTCGATGAACGCCGCGAACAGCCGCGCCATGCGCGGATCGACATCGACCAGGTCTTCGGGGTGCCACTGCACGCCGATCAGAAACTGCCCGTTGGCAGCCTCCACGCCCTCGATGAGACCGTCGGGTGAGGTAGCGACCGGAACGAGTCCCGGGGCGAGGCGTGCGATACCCTGGTGATGCATGCTGTTCACGGCGAGCGATTCGGTGGCAAGCAGGCGCTGCAGGCGCGATCCCGGCGCGAGGTGCACTTCGTGCGCCAGCTCGTCGCGTCGTCGGCCGCCCACCGGAAAATGATCGTGCTTGATCGCCTCGGGATGTTGCGCCGTGACATCCTGATACAGTGAGCCACCCACGGCCACATTGATGAGCTGCGCGCCGCGACACACCGCGAGCACGGGCTTGCGATCGGCCAGCGCCCAGCGCGAGAGAAGGAGCTCGGTCCAGTCCCGCGCCGCGTCGGTTCGGCCGCACAGTGTCGTGCGTGGCTCACCATACGCCGCCGGATCGACATCCACGCCGCCCGGCAGGAAGAGGCCGTCGAGTCGCTCGTAGATGCGGCGCAGCGCCGCTTCGTTGCCTTCGAGCAGCGGAATGACCCACGGGATGGCGCCCGCCGACGTGAGGACCTGGACGTAGCGCTGGCTCATGATCCAGCAGCGCGGCAGCTGGTCGGGGATTGCTTCCAGCGTCTGAGTCGTGATACCGATGACCGGCAATTACAGTCCTTCCGCCGTCTCGGCGATCACGTGATCGACGACGGCCTTGAAATCGTTTGTCCGACTGAATGTGGCGAGCTGACGATCCGCGCTCGAGCCCTCGTCGAGAATCCGGAAAGCGTACTCGACCTCTTTGCGGCTGCCTAACTCGTCCAACACGTCATCGATGAACCATACCAGCAGCTCCCGCACCAGCTCGCGCGCCGGGAGCTCGACGCCCTTGCCGAAGTCCACGAGCCGCCCGTCGAATCCGTACCGAACGGCCCGCCACTTGTTCTCCTCGATGAGATCGGAGGGATATACCCGAAACGTCATGTTGTCCCGCCGCAAACGCCAGATCTTCGCCACGATCGCCTGGATGATCGCCGCGATGCACACCGCCTCGTCCACGCGCGTACACACGTCACACACCCGGAACTCGAGGGTCGGATAGTTCCAGTTGGGCCGCACGTCCCACCAGATCTTGGACCCGTTGGGGATGCAGCCGGTGGTGGTGAGCACGTCCACGAGCTCGGTGTACTCGCTCCACCCCCGCAGGGGGCGCGGGACACCCGTGCGCGGAAAGCCGCGCCACACGATGCTGCGATACGATTTCAGTCCCGTCTTGCGCCCCAACCAGAACGGCGAGCTGGTGGAGAGGCACATGAGGTGGGGGAGGAAGTAGCGCGACACGTTGAGCGCGTCGATCAGGAATTCGCGATCCTCGATGCCGACGTGGACGTGCGTACCGAAGATCAGCAGGCGCTGCGCCAGCTCCCCCATGTCCTCGCGCACGCCGAGGTAGCGCTCGAGCGGCGTGATCTGCTGGTCGATCCAGGAGGAGAAGGGATGCGTGCCAGCCGCGGCGATGCGGAGCCCGTTCCTGCCGACCAGCTCCAGGATGTCGCGACGCAGCCGCACGAGCTCCGCGCGCGCCTCGGCCGGCGTCTTACAGACCTTCGTGCCGACTTCGACGATGGATTGATGGAGCTCGGGCTTGACCTGTGTCAGCACCAGGTGATCGCCGCTCAGGAGCTCCGTGATGTACGATTTCAGCTCGCGGGTCTTGGGATCGATGATCTGATACTCCTCCTCGATTCCCAGCGTGAGCGACGGGGGCTTCATCGCGGCTCCAGGAGGAAGGTCGGTGCCTGCGAGCCACCACCGGCGGTGACGTTGACGAGTGCAGCGGACGAGAGGCGCGAGAGGCAGCCGTCCACATACGCGCCATGGTACGCGAATGGATTGACGTCCAGAATGCGGTCGGCCAGAACCACGTGGCCGTCCACGAAACTCGGAAACGGCTCGCTCGGGATCGGCACGCGCTCCTGCACGACGAAGGGCTCGGCCAGTGCGGTTTGGAGCGCCCGTTCCCACGTGGCCGCGTCGACCTCCCAGCCGAGGACGATCCCCTTCCCTCCGTACTCGTCGTTGGGCTTGAGCACGAGACGCTCGCGCTCGGCGACGACGAAGGGCATGAGGTCGATTGTGCGGCCGCGGTAGCGCGTGCTGCGTTCGGCCACCAGGCGCGTCCAGGGCACGTGTCCGTCGATGGCCCGGCGCTCGTCGTCCGGAAAGAGTTCGGCGTTGCGCTCGTCACTCAGCACGGCCAGGCTCGCTTTCTTGTGCAGCAGCTTACAGCGGAATGGATTCACCATGCATACGGCGCCAGATTCGACGGCACGGATCACGGCGTGCTCGCGGCCGCAGCGCTCCACGAGCTCGCTGATGAGCACGCGTTTGTAGATCAGATCTACCGGAGCCCCGGCGGCGATGAGACGCCCACGCGCGAGCTCCGTGTCACGCGGGTCGACGATCACCGCTTCGAGTCCGCGCGCGCGGAAATAATCGACCCAGAGCACGAACTCATTGTGTGTCGGCACTTCGCGCCAATCGAGAATCGCAATCCGCGGGGCGGAGCGCTTTCCGCCGCCCCACTGCTCATATGACGCCAGCAGCGCGTGCAGTACGCCGTGCCGCGCGGGCAGTGGCCGCACATCGTAGCGGCGCAGCAACGGTCGCATCGCGGGCAGCGCAAGAAACGTCTCCGCCAGCGCATCGCCGTACGCCGCGCCGGCGGGAGTCTCGGCGTTGTACTCGGTGAGGTGAAACACTCCCTGATCGGGGAGAAAGAAGGTATCGATGCGTGACGTGGGGCTGGGATCGGCGAAGCCTGGGTCCTGTTCCATCAGGGCTTCCTCCCAGTCCGCGAGCCCGAACTGGCGCCGCAATGCGGCATTCTCGAGCGCGGCCCGGTACACGCGGTCGAACGCCCGCAGCAAGATCGCGCAGCCGTCACGCAGGAGGCGGTACTGCTCGGGGGTCAGGAATCGTGGACGCAGGACGGTACAGAGGGGCCGATCGCCGAAATACAAGCCGCGGCGACGTAGCTCGCCATCCAGTATCGCCTGGGATTCACCCGCCACCTCATCGCTCAACGACTCGTGATAGTGCCCGATCGCCTGCTCCAGCACCGACCTCATGCCGAAGAGGCCCGGCTCCGGGTGCGACCCTTGAAGAGAGTCTCCCAGTGGAACTTGCGCGGCGTCGTCTTGCGCTTGGCCAGGCCAATCACCAGGTCGGCCATGTGCTGTACCACCCACGCGAAGTATTCAGGGGTGAGCGAGTTGATGTCGAAGTCCGGCGCCGGATTCATGAAATCGATCGCATAGGGGACACCGTCTCTGACCGCCCACTCGATCGAGTTCATGTCATAGCCGAGCGCGGTCACGAGGGTGCGCGAGTCGGTGATGATCCGCTCGCGGAGCTCGGGCGACAGGTACTCGGGATCCACGATGTAGCTGCGCGCCTTCGGGTCGTAATGGATCGGAAGGATGTCCCGCTGCCCGAGACAAATGCAGCGGACGAACTGCTGCCAGTCGATGAATTCCTGGACGATCATCGTCCGCAGTCCGGAGCCGTCGTAATGGGCGAGCAGCTCTTCTCGCGTGCGGCAGATGTACACGTCCTTCCATCCGCCGCCGTGCGCATCCTTGAGAATGCAGGGCAAGCCAACGTGCTTCACCACGGCATCCCAATCGAGCGGAAACACCAGGTTGCGCAGGCTCTCCTGATGGCTGATCGCGGGGATGTAACCCTTGTTCGGCAGCAACAGGGTCCTCGGACTCGCGATGCCAAGCTTGGTGGCGAGGGCGGCGCCGAAGAACTTGTCGTCCGCGGTCCACATGAACGGGTTGTTCACGACCGTGACCCCCTGGAGCGCGGCGTACTTGAGATACGACCGGTAGAACGGCACTTCGTGAGAGATCCGGTCGACCAGGACGGCGTAGTCTCTCGGCGTGTCCATCGCCGTCGGTCCAAGCTTGGCGAACTCCGCCACCACCCCCTCGTCGCGGCGGTTCACTTCCTCGATGAACTTCGGCGGGAATGACCATTCCCGGCCGACGATCAGCCCCACTTTGGCAGTCATCGCGCGCTCCTCGTTGTCCTCAACCGGCGTACAGCTGTAGATCGGTACCGACCGCGTCCGCGATATCCAGCGTTGTCTGCAGGTCGGGATGGCGCACGACCACAAAGCCATCCGACACGAGCGTCAACAACCAGTTCCGCCGCAGCGCGCCGACGGGAAGCAGCTCGACCGCGGCGATGTGCGGGCCATAGCGCCCGTACAACCGGTCGAGCCCGTCGATCTGCCGGATGTGACCCGCACCCCGGGCACGCTTAAAGACGATCGCGGCGTTGTAGCGGCGTTCCAACTGCGCGCTGAAGCGTTTGTGCAAGACGGCTTCGGCCCATCCCGTGTAGAGGTCGATGTCGGACGCGTAGTTCATGCAATCCACGGTTCTCGCGCCGGGCGGCCGGGCCGCGATTTCGCCGAATATGGTTTCGCCGTTCTCCTTGCGATACCACTCCATGTGCGTGAATCCCGTCTGAAAGCCGAGTGCCTTCAGCACGGCGCGTCCCATCTCCCTGCCGCCTTGCAAATGATCAGCTTCAACGTCGCGCAATGCGATGGTCTGGGGACTAATCCACTCTTCCTGGCGGGCGATCAGGGGGCGAGGCCGATACAGGCACATGTTCCAGAACGCGATTTTGCCGTCGATGCAGATCGTGTCGAACGTGTACTCCACCGCCTCGATGAATTCCTCGACATTGACGTCCCGGGCCTGCCCGAGACGAGCGAGCACGGCATCGAGCTCGAGCCGGGAGTTGACGCAGAACGTATCAGCCGAGCCGGCCCCGGCGATCGGCTTCACGACGACGGGGAAACCGATCTGCTCCGCCGCGCGCTGGCACTCGGCCGGGTTCGTCGCGCGCCGGTGTCTGGGCGTACGAATGCCTGCTTTCGCAACCGCCTGCTTCATCGCGTCTTTGTCGCGGAACATGGTCGCCTGCGCGACGTCTTGCCCCTTCACGCCCAATTTTTCCCGCAGCTGCGCCGCCAGGATCACGCCCGGTTCCCACAGGCACTCGACCTGTTCGATGGGCTGAGCCGCTTTCCAGCCAGCGACCTGCTTTACGACCGCCGCCTCATCGAGCAGCGAAGACACCTGCAGATAGCCCGCGAGGTGCGGGCGCACGAGCTCAGGCAGGTCATGCTCCGCTTGATCGCCGATGCCAAAGACCCGGGCGCCCTGCACCGCCAATCCGCGGGTGAAGTAATTGATTTCCGTGGGGTATCCGGGTGAGATCACGAGCACGTTCATGGCGGCGCCCTTTTCTCTTTTCATGAGGCCAGCTCGACGCGTACCAGCGAAATCAACCGCTGCAACGCGCGCTGCACTACAGCGGTCTCAGGGTGCCGGAGAATCACGAACCCTTCACCTTCGTAGCTGCCGGTAGGCGTTTGACCCGGGGTGGGCAGCTTCGCGTCCACGACCAGCGAGCCGATCTCGTGCTGTACCTGATCGAGACCGCGAATCGCCCGGACGCGCCCATTTCCCTGACCGCGCAAGTATGCGGCCCCCACGGCGTATTGGCGCGGCGGCGCGGCAAAGTCGCCGAACACCATCAGCCGTGCCCAGGCCGCGACCGCGTCGAAGTCGTGCGCCCGCGAGATGATCGTCATGATCTGCGCCCCGGGCGGGCGCGCCGCGACTTCGGAAATCGCGATCGTCCCATCCGGACGCCGAAACCATTCCATGTGCGTGAGCCCCGTCTCCATCCCCAGGACGCCCAGTGCGCGGAACGCCGCGCTGCGGATGTCGTCATACTGCGGCTCCTCCACCTCCCGCGGCAGCACCAGACACCACTGGATCCACGGATTGCGCAGCACCTCGAGCGGCGAGGGATAGTAGTGTGTCAGCGAGTGCCACACGGCGCGGCCGCCGATCGACACCGTCTCGAACGAGTGCTCGTCCCCGGTCACATACTCTTCCAGCAGCACGGGACGATCCGGCCCCGGCGCGGCGGCGTCGACCGCGGCCAGCAGCGCCGGCAGATCGTCGACGCGCGACGTGGCCTGCGCGCCGGCGCCGCTCGGTGGCTTGACGATCAACGAAAACCCGATCTCACGCGCAAATGCCGCCGCGTCTTCACGCGTCGCCGCCAGCCGGTGGCGCGCGCAGGGGAGGCCGGCTTCGCGCAACAGGGATTTCATGCGTGCCTTGTCGCGGAAATTGTGCGCCGCGGCCACGCGCATACCCGTGATGCCGCGGAGCTCGCGAATCTCCGCAAGCGGCACCTGCAGCTGCTCGTACGCGGCCAGCAAGCGGTCGACCCGTCCGACGCGTGCCTCCAGCTGCGTGACCGCATCCATCAGCTGTCCTGTGTGCAGCACATCGGGCACGCGCCAGTGCCCGACCTGAGAGCGCAACGCGGGTGGAAGATCGTCGAGCGGGGCCTGGCTGATCACGCCGACCCGCACGCCGGGCAGTGCCACCACGGCGGCAATCATGCGCGACGCGTTTTCAGAGAGAATGGGAGCGGCGAAAAACACGACGGGCATGGGGAGGTACGGTAACCCCCCACGACGCACTATGGAACCGGTGCGGCCATACTTACATTACGCGCTGCGAATGCGAAGGTACCCACGTTTTTTCCTGCGCTGGAGGGCGCGCGCCCGAGCCCGCGCCCACAAAGGCTCGGTTCAAGTGGTTCCGGCCAATGGCCGCAACCTCCTCGTGTACACACCGGCGTCGTACGCCCGGGGTGACGCACGCTACCCCGTCATCTATATGCAGGACGGCCAGAATCTCTTCGATCCCGCGACCAGTTTTGCGGGAGACTGGGGTCTGAAGACCGCGCTCGCGTGGGCGAGTCGCCGCGGATTCCAGGCCATCGTCGTCGGCATTCCGAACATGGGAGCAGCACGCATCACCGAGTACACGCCGTTCGTCGACCCGAAGGTCGGCGGCGGCCAGGGCGAGCGCTACCTCGACTACCTGGTCCACACGGTAAAACCTCTGATCGACGAGCGATTCCGCACGCTGCCCGAGCGGGCGCACACGGGCATCGCGGGATCGTCGCTCGGCGGGTTGATCAGCCTGTACGCCTTCTTCCGATATCCGGAGGTGTTCGGCTTCACCGCTGCGCTGAGCCCGTCGTTGTGGTTCGCGAACGCCGCAATACTCGCTTTCGTCGAGCAGGCCACCCCCCCCGCCGGTGGACGCGTGTATCTCGACGTCGGGCTGCGCGAAGGACCGGCACACGTGGCGCTGGCCCGCCAGCTGCGGGACATCCTGGTCGCGAAGGGCTACGAACCCCGCGTCGAGCTGCGCTGGGTGGAGGATCGCGAAGGCCGCCACCACGAGTCGGCGTGGGGCCGCCGGTTCCGCAAGGCGCTGCCATTTCTGCTGCGGAACGGCAAACCGGGATGAAGCAGGAGCGCCACCGCTGGCGCAGCCCCGCCCTGGGACGCGAGATGGAGTTGCAGGTGGTGGGCCACGCCGGCGCGCGGGTCTTTGTGTTCCCCACAACGCTGGGCAGCCTCACCGAGTGGACCGATCGCTGGATGCACCGGTGGGGTGTGCTCGGCGAACACCTCGACCGCGGCTGGATCCAGCTCTACTGCCTGCATCACGTGCACGAGGAAAGCTGGTACGCGCCCGACCACGTTCATCCTGGTCGTCGCGCGTGGCGCCATCTGCAATACGACCGGTATCTGCGTGACGAGGTCGTCCCGTTCAGCCTCTCGAAGAATCCGACACAATTTCTCATTGCGACCGGGGCGAGTTTCGGCGCCTACCACGCCCTCTGTTTCGGGCTCCGCAATCCGCACAGCGTGAATCGCATCATCGGCCTCTCGGGCACGTACGACATCAAGCGCCTGACGGGCGGCTACTCCGATGCCAACGTCTACGCATGTAACCCATTCGATTTCATGGCTCACGAGCAGGATCCATCACGCCTCGCCGCATTCCAGCGGCAGGACATCATCCTGGCGATCGGCGAGCACGATCCCGCCTGCGAGAACAATCGCGAAATGTCCGGCATCCTGTGGGGCAAAGGGATCGGGAACGCGCTGCGGATCTGGGACGGTTGGTCCCACGACTGGCCCTACTGGGAGAAGATGATCCGCCTGTACATCGGTGGGCACGACTGAGACGACAATGAATAATGATCAAGGATCATCGATCATTGATGATTCGCTCCAGCGTCGGCAGAATGTCCGGGAATATGTCGTCGCGCCGCCGCAGCTCTTCGGCGAGTGCCACACCAGACTCCAGGGCGTCGCGGTTCGCGAGGGCCGCCAGCAACCGCTCGAGATCGTCGCAGTGGCCGTTGAAGCGGCGCGTCGCGTAGTCGGCAACTTCTCCCGTCGAGATGATGAACTGCCAGTCTGAGGACTGCGCCAGCAGCAGCTCGCGCGCCGCCTGCGCCAGGATCGGGCGCGCCGCCCCCACGCCGAGCGCCGCCGGTACCGCGTCCCAAAAGCGCTGCTCCAGAGGCCAGAGCCGTCGCCACGTCCAGAGTGTCTCGTCATTCAGCCACATGCTGTAGTCACCGTTCGCCCCCCAAGACCCCGCGGCAAGTTGCAGCGCCGACGTCGGTGGGCGTTCGCGAAGATGGTGGCTCGCGGTGGTCGGATGTACGTCCAGGTCGTCATTGAAAGAGCGGTACATGGCGCCGAGAAAATCTGGTCCCTCGAACCACCAGTGCCCGAACAGCTCGGTGTCGAACGGCGACACGACGACGGCGCCAGCGCCATCACCGTCGCCCTGCGCCTCGTCTCGCGCGATTCGATCGAGCAGGTGGAGAAAGTGTTTGGCGTGGTCGCGCGCCCGCCACCGAGCCGCCGTTGGGTCGTACGGCTGCTTGTCGCCGAGGTCGACGCCATTCCCCGTCACACGCCAGAGCTTGAGTCCGCCCGGCCAGCGGATTTTGTGGAACTCGAGGTACGTCCCGTCTCCCGGGTACCCGCTGTGACGACTCCAGACCTGTGCGGAGGCGACGGGGTCGCGCACTAACGCCGCGACGGCGGCGCCGGGCCGTGATGACAACCGGTACGCCTGGTACGGCGAGTTCTCGATGGTTCCCGCGTATGGCGTGCCGCGCTGGGGGCGGCCGTGGAGGTCGAATCGCTCCGCGCCCATCGGAAGATCATCCTCGTAAACACTCAGCGGTGTCCCCGCAGCGGCCTGGTGCGCGTCGGCGAAGAAATAGCGGAATCCCGCCTCGGCGACGAACTCATCGGTTCCCGGGCGCTCTCCCGACCACGGCGCGTCGGGAAGGGGCCTCCACGTTCCCCGGCCGCGGTAGGCGCATTCGGGAAGCCAACAGCCCGCCGGTTTGCGCCCGAACAAGCGTTCGTGTTCCACACGCCCGAGCAAGAACTGCAGCCGGACGCTCTCATCGCATCCCAGCAGCGGTGAGAAACCGTGCGTCGCGGCGCCGCCCATGATCTCGATGTGGCCGGCCTCTTCGAGCGCCCGAAACGGCGCGACGAGGTCACCGTTGACCGATCGGAACAGCGCGCGCAACCGCTGCAGGCGCTCACGCCAATATGCCGTGAGCGGGATGAGCGGTTCATCGTTGGTCCCCGCGAGCGTCGTGGCGGCCTCATCGCACGCCGTGAGTCGCTGCTGGAAGTACGCCTCGAGCTCGGCGGCAAACGTCCGCGACACGAGCTGGTTCGCGAGCACGGGGGTAAAGCCGATCGTGAGCGGCGAGGGGACCCCTTCTACAGCCAGCTCGCGCAGCGTCTCCAGCAGGGGCAGATAGGTATCGATCGCGGCTTCGCACAGCCAATCGCTGCCGTGCGGCCAGCGGCCGTGGTTGAGCACGTACGGGAGATGGCTGTGCAACGCGAGAACGAAATCCATCAGTCGGTGCTGCGGCCCGTGCGCTCGGCCACCTCGAGCGCTTTGAGGTAGACGGCGAGGTACTTCAACGCCGAGTGCTGCCAACTGAAGTTCTTCGCCATCGCGCGACGCATCAGCGTCTGCCATCCGCGCTCGTCGCGGTAGTGCTCTACGGCGCGCTGCAGCGCCGTGGCGAGCGCCGGCACGGAGAACTGGTCGAAGACGAAGCCGGTGCTGCCGTCGTCGACAGTGTCATTGAGGCCGCCGGTGCGCCGCACGACGGGGATGGTGCCGAACCGTTGGGCGCGCATCTGCGTGAGGCCGCACGGCTCGTACTGGCACGGCATGAGCAGCATGTCGGCGCCGGCGACGACGATGTGCTCGAGCGGGTCCGTGAACCCGGGTTCGACGGCGATGCGGTCGGGAAAGCGCGCCGCCAGCTGGCGCAAGGGCTCGATGTAGCGGCGCTCGCCCTGACCCAAAAAGACGTACTGGGCGTCCGTCGAGAGCAACGCGCGACCATCCACGAGCAGGTCGAGTCCCTTTTGCGCGACCAGGCGCGCCGCCATGCCGAACAGCGGCGTGCGCGCCGACTGCGCGAGTCCGAAATGCGTCTGGAGCGCGACCTTGCACTCCCGCTTGCCCTCGAGGTGTCGCGCGTTGAAGCGCTGGGCGATGTGCGCATCCCTCGTGGGATCCCAGATGTCGTAGTCGATCCCGTTGGTGATCCCGAACAGCCGGTCGCGCAGCGCGCGGAACGTGTCGCCCAGTCCGAAGCCGCCGTCGGGCGACTGCAGCTCGCGCGCGTGCGTCGCGCTCACGGTGACGACAGCGTCTGCCGAGATGATCCCGCCCTTGAGCCAATTCACCTTGTCGTACCACTCCAGGAACTCCCAGTTGAACAGCTCCCACGGGAGGCCGATCTCGGCCAGCGTCGCCGGCGGGAAATGTCCCTGATAGCCGGCGTTGTGGACCGACAAAACCGCGGGGACACGCCGGTAGTACGGATGCCGCGCCAGGAGCGACCGCAGGTACACGAGCACCATGGACGCGTGCCAGTCGTGCGCGTGCAGAATCGCGTTGGCGGGGGCGATGCGCGGCAACGCGGTGAGCGCCGCAAGGGAGAAGAAGGCGAAGCGCCGGTGATTATCGGGATAGTCCCGTCCTTCGCCGTACAACGCCGGCCGATCGAAGAACCCCGGATGCTCCACGAAAACCACGTCGGTGCCGCGGCGCATGCCTTTGGCCCGCCACAGCCGGCCGGTTTCTCGGGTGGGCCCGAGCTGCACCGTGATGGGCGCCCCGAGCGGTTCCATCGCGGGAACCACGGCGCGGACTTGCTGGTAGAGCGGCATCACGACTGTGGTCGGCAGGCCCGCGGCGGCCTGGTACGTGGCCAGACTGGCGACGGCCTCTCCGAGACCTCCCGAGCGCGCGTAGGGCCAGCACTCGGAGACCACGTGGACGATCGGGATTGGTTTGCCGTCGTTCGTCCGCAGGACGGACTTGCGCGTTCTGGCGCGCGCGCGGGCGGGCGATCTACGCTCACGCGTTTGGGGTTTCGGCGCTTCGGACGATCCGACCATGATGCTCGAAGATAACGCGAGAACGCCCGCTGTCGCGATTGATCAATCTACCCCCCGAGCCGACTGGCCTCGGGGTCTACCGCGCCGGGTGCGGGATCGCCAGCGTGTCGGTCACGGCGTCCCATCCGCCGCCCAACGCCCGATACAGCTGCACCACGGCTACGCGCTGCTGACGCTGCAGGCTCGATTCGCCCAGCTCGGCGTCGGCGAGCACGCGCTGCGCGTCGAGCAGCGTGGTGTAGCTGTCCACCCCACCCTGGTAGCGGTCGCCCGCCAACGCAACCGCCCGCCGCGCGGCGCCCACCTGACGCACGGCCGCCCCGACCTCGATCTGCAGCTGCTGGAGCGCGACCAGGCCGTTCTCGACCTCGCGGAACGCGTTCAGGACCACCTGGTCGTAGCGCGCCACGGCGGCTTCCGTCCGAGCGCGCTCCAGCTTGACCTGCTTGCCGCTTCGGCCGGCGTTGATGATCGGAAGCAGCACGTTCGTGGCAAGGTGCAAGAAACCGGTCCCCGCCTGGAACAGGTTCTCGATAGCATCGGTGCGCGTCCCGCCCGCCGCAGTGAGCGAGATCGTGGGGAAGCGCGCCGCGATCGCGGCGCCGATCATGGCGTTGGCGGACCGCAACTCCGACTCGGCCTGGCGGATATCGGGTCGACGCTGCAGCACGGTGGACGGTATGCCCGGCGGAATCTGCGTGCGGAAAGTTTGCTTGATGAGTGCGGCACCGCGCGGCACCGTGCCCGGCATGCGCCCCAGCAGAACGTTCAGCTCCTGCTCCTTCTGGCTGGCCTGCAAGCGAATGCTCGCCACACGCCCCTCGGAGCCCGCCAGCTCCGACTCGCCCTGACGCACGTCGAGCTCCGAGGTCAGCCCGCCTTCGAAGCGCGATCGCGCCAGGTCCAGCGACCGTCGCCGCGTGACGACGATCGACTCCGCGATGACGGTCTGCTGATCGAGATCGCGCAGCTCGAGATACGCTCGCGCGACGTCGCCTACGACCGTGATGATGACCCCGCGGCGTGCGTACTCGGTGGCCAGCAGGCTCGCCTTGGCGGATTCGTTGAGTCGCCGCAGCCGACCCCACAAGTCGAGCTCCCAACTCACGCTCGCCCCCAGCTCGAACAAGTTGTACGTGCCCGTGCGGAGACCCAACAAGGAGTCGCTGACGTGTACCTTGGCGGCCCGTCCACTGACGTCGATCTGCGGCAGGAACTCGAGCTGCTGGATCCCGAGCCTCGCCCGGGCCTCGTTGACATGCGCCAGAGCGATGCGCAGATCGCGGTTCTCGCGCAGCGCGATGCGGACGAGCTCCTGCAGCGTGGAGTCGCCCAACACCTCCCACCACGCCAGGTTGGCGTACGATGAGTCCTGAGCGGAAATGGTCGAATCGCGCCAGTGCTCCGGCGCGGCCGTCGGCGGCGTCTTGAAGTTCGGGCCGACGGCACAGGCCCCTGCTACGAGCGCGACGCAGGCCAGCGCCAGCCGACGCCACGTGCCTGTCCGCATCAGTGGGCGCTCGTCGCTTTCGCCGCGAGGGCCGGCTCCGCCGGCGCCGGCGTCGTTTTTGCCCCCTTCGCCTCAGATGCTTTCTTGCCAAAGCTCCAGCGTTGGGTCCAGGCGTAGAGTCCCGGAATGATGAACAACCCGACGACCGTTGCGATGAGCATCCCGAAGACCACCGCCGTGCCCATCACGTTCTGGGACGCGGCCCCGGAGCCGCTCGCCCGCATCAGCGGGACGCAGCCCAGGATGAACGCGAACGCGGTCATGAGGATGGGGCGGAACCGCAGCTTCGCCCCTTCCAGCGCGGCGTCTTCGATGGGCGATCCCTGGTCCCGCTTCATTTTCGCGAACTCCACGATCAGGATCGCGTTTTTCGCGGCAAGCCCGATGAGCATGATCAGACCGACCTGGACGTAGACGTTGTTGTCGAAGCGGAACACCCAGGCGCCGAGGAACGCGCCGAGCGCGACCAGCGGCGTATCGAGCAGCACTGCCCAGGGGAGCCGCCAGCTTTCGTACTGCGCCGCGAGCAGCAGGAAGACGAACACAATGGCGAGAATGAAGGTCGGCGCGGCCGGCGGAGCGACCTTCTCCTGATACGACATCCCCGAGTAGGCAAAGCTCATCTCGGACGGCAACACGGTGTGCGCCACCGTCTCGAGCGCGTGCATCGCCTGCTTGGAGCTGTAGCCCGGTGCCGGCACGCCGCTGATCTCCACCGACCGGAACAGATTGAACCGCGTGGTGATCTCTGTTCCCGACGAGGGCGTGACGTGGAGGAGTGTCGACAGGGGCACCATGTCCGACGTGGTCTTACTGCGAACATAGAGCTGGCCGATGTTTTCCGGCTTTACGCGAAATGCCGGCTCTGCCTGAACGTACACGCGGTACAACCGGCCGAATCGATTGAAATCGTTGACGTAGGCACCGCCCATGAACGCCGACAATGCCGAGAACACATCATTGATCGGCACGCCCAGCTCACGCGCCTTTTCACGGTCGAGCTGGACCGAGACTTGGGGAGTCGTCGGGTTGAACGAGGTGAAGAGGTTCGCCAGCTCGGGCCGTTGGCGCGCCTCGGTCAGGAACGCCTGCGTCTGCCGGCCCAGATCCTCTACCGTCAGCGTGCCGCTCCGGTCCTGCAGCAGGAAATTGAATCCGCCCGCCGCTCCGAAGCCGGAGATCGTCGGCGGCATGAATGGGAAGGCCACCGCGCCGGGAAGCTGCGCCAGGGCCGCGCCCACGGTCCGCTGAATCCCCGCGACGTGCAGGGCTTTCCCCTTGCGCTCCTCCCACGGCTTGAGCCGGCAGAAGAACGAGCCGAACTCCGGGCTGAAGCTGTTGGTGAGCATACCCAACCCGCCGATGGCGTTGCACGCGTCGACGCCCTCGGTCTGCGCGAGGATGCCTTCGATCTGCCGGAGCACGGCGTCGGTGCGCTGCAGCGAGGAGCCGAGCGGCAGCTGGACGTTGATCATGAAGATGCCCTGATCCTCGTCGGGCACGAACCCGCCGGGGAGCACGCGCGCCAAGCCCCCCGTCAGCACCGTCGCGATCCCGATCACGCCGAGCGCGAGGACGGCGCGCCGCACGAAGATCCGCGAGACCTTCACGTAGCCGGTCGTGGTGCGCTCGAACACGCGGTTGAACCAGCCGAAGAATTTCCCCAGCGGACCCTTGGGGGGCCCGTGACTGGCCTTCAAGATCATGGCCGACAACGCCGGCGACAGCGACAGCGCGCTGAACGCCGACAGGAGCACCGAGATCGCGATCGTGAGCGCGAACTGCTGGTACAGGCGCCCCGTGAGTCCTCCGAGCAAGGCGACCGGGACGAACACCGCGCACAGAATGAGCGCGATGGCCACCACGGGCCCGGATACCTCTTTCATCGCCTGGACCGTGGCCTCCTCCGGAGTCTTGCCGTGCTCGATGTGGTGCATGACGGCTTCGACCACCACGATCGCGTCGTCCACCACGATGCCGATCGCGAGCACCAAGCCGAACATCGTGAGCGTATTGAGCGAGAAGCCCAGCAAGGGGAAGAAGATGAACGTGCCGATGAGCGACACCGGCACGGTCAACAACGGGATCAGGGTGGCCCGAAGGTTCTGCAAGAAGATGAAGACCACCAGCGTGACGAGGATGAACGCCTCAATCAGGGTGTGCAGGATCGACTCGATCGAGGCCTCGACGGCGGGTGTGGTGTCGTACGTGATCTTATAGTCCATGTCCGCCGGGAAGAACTTCTTCAGCTCGTCGAGCGTGTGATAAATGCCCTCGGCGGATTTGAGCTGGTTGGCTCCCGGCAGCAGATACACGGCCAGCACACCCGCGGGCTTGCCGTCCAGCCTCCCGAACGAGCGGTAGTTCTCGCTTCCCAGCTGCGTGCGTCCGACGTCGCGGACGCGCACGATTCCCGCCCCCGTCTGCCGCACGATGATGTTGTCGAACTCCTCCGCGGTCACGAGGCGGCCCGGCGCGCGCACCGTGTAGGTGAACTCCTGACCCGGCGGTGCGGGCTCGTCGCCCACTTTTCCGGCAGGCGCCTGCAGGTTCTGCTCCTTGATCGCGGAGATGACATCCGCGGCCGTGAGCCCGAGCGTCGCCAGCCGGTCGGGCCGCAGCCAGATGCGCATGCCGTATTCCGCGCCGCCGTACAGATCGACCTGGGCGACGCCCGGGATGCGGAGGATCGCATCCCGGACGTTGATCATCGCGTAGTTGTTGAGGAACTGAGCGTCGTAGGTGCCGTTGGGCGAATAGAGCGAGATGACGTTCAGGATGCTCGGGTTGATCTTCTTGACGGTCACACCTTGCTGCGTCACTTCCTGCGGCAGTCGCGACTGCGCCTGCGAGACCCGGTTCTGCGTCAGCACGTTGGCCATGTCGCGATTCATTTCGACTTCGAACGACACATCGAGCAGCATGCGGCCGTCGCTCGTGTTGAGCGACTTCATGTAGATCATGTTGTCGACGCCGTTGACCTGCTGCTCGATCGGCGTGGCCACCGACTGCTCCACGACTTCGGCTGAGGCGCCGGGATATGTGGTCTCAACGCGGATCGTGGGTGGCGCGAGGCTCGGGTACTGCTCGATGGGGAGCTTCTGCAACGTGGCCAGGCCGAGCAAAACGATCACGATCGAGATGACGATGGCGACCGTGGGCCTTCGGATGAAGAAATCAGCCATCGATCAGTGCCGGGTTGAGGTGTCTGACACTTGTGACGCGGGCGTGGTATCGGCCGTCGCCGCCGCACGCGTGGCGCGTACCTTCACGCCGGGCCGCACCTTTTGCATTCCTTCGACCACGATCACCGTGCCTGCCACGAGCCCCGAATCCACCACCCAGTCGCTTCCGACCCGTGCCCCCGCCTTGACCGGGCGCACCTCGATCGTGCTGTCGGGCTTGAGCACGCCCACACTGAACGTGCCCTGCATTTCCCGCACTGCCCGTTGCGGCACCAGGATTGCGTTGGTTCGGGTCGTGACTGGCGCCCGGACGCGCCCGAACTGTCCCGGCCGGAGGAATCCGGTTGGATTGGGAAACAGCGCTTCGATCCCGAGTGTCCCGGTCGCCGGATCGATGTTGCGATCGACGGTCACCACGGTGCCCTTATGGTCGAAGACCGAACCATCGGCCAGCACCAGCTCGAGCCGCCCTTCCCGCCTCGCGGCCCTGGGCGCCGAATCGCCCAGCGCCCGCCGCAGGACGAGGTACTCCTGCTCCGAAATCCGGAACTTGACCTTGATCGTGTCCACCTGTGAGACGACGGTCAGGAGCGTCGGTCCGGGACTGCCAACGAGAGACCCAACATCCGCCTGGGCCACGCCGGCCAGTCCGGTGATGGGACTCGTGATCTTGGCATAGTCGAGGTTGAGCTGAGCCGTCTTCATGGCGGCGCGGGCAGCGGCCACCTGTCCTTCCGCGCCCTGCTCTGCGGCGACCGCGTGATCGAGGTCCTGCCGGCTGACGGCGTTGCGCTCGGCGAGCGGCCGTAAGCGGGCGACGTCGGTGTTGGCTTTCGAGAGACCTGCCTGCGCCTGGCTGAGGGTGGCCCGAGCCTGCGCGACTGCGGACTGGTATTCCTGGGGATCGATTTGGAATAGCAGCTCACCGCGGCGTACCAACGTCCCTTCCTTATATGCCTTTTGCGTCAGGAACCCCTTCACCCGCGCGCGGATCTCGACGTCGTTTGCGCCGGAGGTTTGTGCCGCCCATTCCACTACGATGGGAACGTCGCGCACCTGCACCGGCGCCACGACGACATCGACAACACTGGGGGCGGCCTTGGCGCCGCCACCACCACATCCCGCGGCACATAGCGTGACGGCGCAGCCGACCGCGGCGGCCCGGAGCATCACGGACATAGCAAGTGCTCCCCCGTTTCGGGTTGAGAGGTGCCTCAAAAATCAATGTCACTTGCGGCATATGGAGATGGAATAGAACAAAGGTCCAATACGGCGTGCGCCCGCCAGGGCGCAAACTACGCTGCGGCGCGCCTTCCCTTCCACACGAGCGGGAGCTTCCAATGCGTTCTCGGGTCACCGTCATCGGTCTCATTCTCGTGGCTACGGCCGCTCAGGCGCAGGCCCAGAAGAAGCATGAGCGACCGACTGGATTGCCGAAGAAGGTGGAGTGGACCTTCAATTTCGACGCCGGTCTCGGCGCATTCGGGTTCGGAAACTCGCTCTATACGGACGTCAGACCGGATCCCTCCGGTAACCTCAGCGACGACTGGTTCGAGAGCTACGCGAAGCCCGCCCTCTCAGCCCGGCTGCACGCCGGCAAGGGGGAGTTTTTTGGAAAGATCAGCGCTGTCGGGGAGCGCACGTACTCCGTTCCCCCGCCGCTCGTCGGCTCGGAAGCATCCTCCTTCATGATCGAAGATCTCTACGTGGGCTGGCGCTCCGGCAAGGCACTGGCCGTCGGGGAGAACGCGCTCGAATTCACGTTCGGCCGCGCGCAGTACAAGATCGGTCACGGGCTGCTGCTGTGGGATGGCGGCGGCGAAGGCGGCACTCGCGGAGGCTTCTGGAGCAACGCGCGCAAGGCGTGGGCCCTCGCCGGCGTCGCTCGCTTCCACGCGAAGAAAAACACGCTCGAGGCCTTCTACCTCGATCGCAACGAGGTCCCCGAGTCCGAGAAGGGCACACGGGTGGCTGGCGGGAACTACGAACGCACCATCGGCAAGGCCACGACCCTCGGGGCGAGTTACTTGCACTTCATGTCCGACTCGACGCCCGCGCGCGACGGCATGAACGTCTTCAACCTGCGGGCCTACACCGCACCCCTGCGCAAACTCCCGAACCTCTCCTTCGAGGCCGAGTACGCACGCGAAGACAATGGCGACTTGAGAAAGTCCACGGCGTGGAATGTCCTGGGCGCCTACGAGCTGTCCAAGGTATCGTGGACGCCGAAGATCTCCTACCGCTATGCGTTCTTCCAGGGGGACGATCCCGCGACCCCCGCGAATGAGTCATTCGACATGCTGCTCCCCGGCTTTCACGACTGGGGCACCTGGTGGCAGGGGGAGATCGGTGGGGAGTACTTCCTCTCCAACTCGAACCTCGTCTCGCACCAACTACGAGTGCATGTCAAGCCGAGCGGGTCGGTCAGCGGCGGCCTCATCGGCTACGCCTTCAAGCACGACCAACTGGTGGGTACCAACACCTCCAAGGACGTCGCGACCGAGCTCGATGCGTACACCGATTGGAGCGTCAACAGCAACTTCATCGTGAGCTTCGTCGCCGCGCTCGCCCATCCACAGGCTGCGACCACCCAACAGTACAACCAGACGTCGAACCTCACTTACGGAATGATTTATGTCGCGTACGCCTACTAGGGCATGCACCGCGCGAGGTCGCCGTGATCGCCGGTGACGCGCGTCCGCTGACGCGCCGGGTGCTGATCGTCGACGACAAGCTGAACGGGGCGGGGACGACGTCGGCGGGCAGCCGGGCCGTGCGGACACTGGCCGCCGAGCTGCGCGGGCGCGGGATCGACGTGATCGAAGCGCTGTCCCTCGACGACGGCCGGGCGAACGTCGTCTCCGATGCCGCCATCCACGGCGTATTCGTCAACTGGACCCTCGGCAAGAACGATGAGCGCACGCACTGCGAGGCGACTGAGCTGCTCCGCACCCTGCGGGCCCGCAACGCCAAGGTCCCCGTGTTCCTGATGGCGGACCGGAGCGTGGCGGGAACGGTCACCGTCGAAGTCGCGACGCTGGCCGACGAGTTCATTTGGATCCTCGAGGACACGGCAGCATTCATCGGTGGTCGGGCCACGGCCGCGATCGAGCGCTACATCCAGGGCCTGCTCCCGCCCTTTGCCACGGCGCTCGCACGCTACGACCGCGACCGCGAGTACTCGTGGGCCGCTCCCGGCCACCAGGGCGGCGTCGCGTTTCTCAAGTCGCCGATCGGCCGCGCGTTCTTCGACTACTACGGCGAAAATCTGTTCCGCTCGGACATGGGGATCGAGCGCGCGGCACTCGGCTCGCTCCTTGGCCACCTGGGCCCCATCGGCGCGAGTGAGCGCTACGCCGCCCAGGTCTTCGGCGCGCACCGGTCGTACTCGGTCCTGAACGGCACGTCGGGATCGAACCGGGCCATCATGAGCGCCTGTGTGGGCGACGGCGAGATCGCGCTGTGCGACCGCAATTGCCACAAGTCCATCGAGCAAGGCCTCGCCATCAGCGGGGGCATCCCCGTGTTCCTGCGCCCCACGCGCAACCGCTACGGCATCATCGGGCCGATCCCGCCGTCCCGGCTCGAGCCCAAGGCCATCGCGGAAAGCATCGCGCAAAACCCGCTGGCGAAGAGCGCGTCCGCCAAGCGCCCGGTCTACGCGGTGGTGACGAACTGCACCTACGATGGGATGTGCTACCACGCCAGCGACGCGCAGGAACGACTCGCGCAAAGCGTGGATCGCATCCACTTCGACGAAGCGTGGTACGCCTACGCGCGGTTCAATCCGATGTACAAGGACCGCCACGCGATGCGCGGCAATCCCGCCGAGCATCCCAAGGACGGCCCCACCGTATTCGCGACGCATTCCACGCATAAGCTGCTCGCTGCGCTCTCGCAGACCTCCTACATCCACATCAGGGACGGTCGCGGGGCGATCGATCACGGTCGCTTCAACGAAGCCTACGCCGCGCAGGCGAGCACGTCCCCGCTCTACGCGCTGATCGCCTCCAACGAAGTCGCCGCCGCGATGATGGACGGGCCGGCCGGTCAGACGCTGACGCAGGACGTGATCGACGAGGCGGTGGCGTGCCGGTTGGCCGTCGCGCGCGTGCACCAGGAGTTCGTCGGGAAGAAGGACTGGTTCTTCGCGCCGTGGAACGCGACCGACGTCAAGGACCCGAAGACAGGCAAGCGCATTCCGTTCCACGAGGCGCCGGCAAAACTGCTCTCCACGGAACCGGCGTGCTGGGTGCTGCATCCGGGTGAGCCGTGGCACGGCTTCGACGACATCCCCGATAACTGGTGCATGCTCGACCCGATCAAGTTCGGCATCGTGTGCCCCGGCATGAAGCAGGATGGCGAATTCGACGCGCAGGGCATTCCCGCGGACATCGTCACCGCCTACCTCGCCCGGCACGGGATCGTGCCATCGCGCACGACCGACCACATGGTGCTCTTCCTCTTTTCAGTGGGGATCACCAGGGGAAAATGGGGCACGCTGCTCAACACGCTGCTCGACTTCAAGACGGACTACGACAGCAATGCGCCACTCGCCGACGTGGTGCCCGGCGTCGCGGCCGCCGCACCCGAGCGGTACGCCGGGATGGGGCTCCGGGACCTGGGCAACGAGATGTGGGCCTATATGAAGGAAGGGCGGCAGGGATACTGGCAGGCCCAGGCCTATGCCACGCTCCCCACACCGGAGATGACGCCGCGGCGCGCGTTCCAGCGCCTGATGGCCGGCGACGCTGAGAAGGTCGCCCTCGACAAGATCGCGAATCGCGTCGTCGGGGTCGGCGTCATCCCCTACCCACCCGGAATTCCGATCGTGATGCCAGGCGAAAACATCGGCCCCGCGGACGGCCCCTGGCTCACCTATCTGCGCGCGGTCCAGGAGTGGGGTGAGCGGTTCCCGGGCTTTGCCAAAGAAGTCGAAGGCACGGAAGAACACGATGGGGTCTACCACATCTACTGCGTAAAGCACTAGGAAGACACGGCTCAAGGGAGGAGACAGTGGCAACAACGACGAAGAAGATGTCACTCGTCCAGCTCACGTTTATCGTGGCCGTGAACATGATGGGCTCCGGGATCATCATGCTGCCGACGAACATGGCGCAGGTCGGCGCGATCTCACTGCTCTCGTGGGGAGTGACCGCGCTCGGCTCGATGGCAATCGCATATGGCTTCGCGCAGGCCGGCATCTTTAATCAGCGCCCCGGCGGCATGTCGGCATACGCTGAAGATGCCTACGGTAAAGACGGATACTTCGTCGTCTTCTTCCTCTACTTCCTCTCCCTCGCGATTGGCAACGTGGCGATCGGGATCTCCGCCGTGGGCTATCTGGCTGCCTTCTTCCCGTGGCTCGCTTCCGCGCCGATCGCCACATGCCTCGGGGTGATCGCGCTGCTCTGGCTCACCACAGTTGCCAATTTCGGCGGTCCCTCCGTCACCGGACGGATCGGCTCCATCACGGTCTGGGGAGTCATCCTCCCGGTCGGCCTGCTCTCGATCATCGGATGGTTCTGGTTCAGCGGCGCCACGTTCTCGGCGGCGTGGAATCCCCAGGGGCTCAGCCTGGGTCAAGGGATCGGCTCGAGCATCTCGCTCACGCTCTGGGCCTTCCTCGGGATGGAGTCAGCGGCGCAAAACTCGGATGCGGTCGAGAACCCGAAACGCGACGTGCCCCTCGCCTGCCTGTTCGGCACGCTGGGCGCGGGCGTCATCTACATCCTCTCGACGACCGTGATACAAGGCATCGTGCCCAACGAGGAGCTGGCCAAGTCCACCGGTCCGTTCGGCACCGCCTATGAACACATGTTCAATCCGACCGTCGGGCGCATCATCATGGTGCTGGCCGTGCTCGCGTGTCTTGGCTCCCTGCTCGGCTGGCAGTTCACGATCGCCCAGACGGGCAAGGCCGCCGCGGAAGGGCGCATGTTCCCGAAGCTCTTCGCGAAAGTGAACGCGAGGGGCGCCCCCCTCGCCGGTATGCTCGTGCTGGGTGTGGTCCAGACAGTGCTCGCGTTGTCCACGATCTCGCCCAGTTTGAGCAAGCAGTTCAGCAAGCTCGTCAACCTTGCGGTCGTCACCAACGTGATCCCCTACATCATTGCGCTGTCCGCTCTCGGGGTGATGATGAAGATGAACAATGCCCCGCAGAGCACCTATCGGCGCAACATGACGATCGCACTGATCGCGATGCTCTACAGCACGTACGCGCTCTTTGCCTCGGGGTTCGAAGCGGTGATGGGAGGCATGCTGGTCGCCTCGGTCACCTACATCATCTGGGGGTTCATCGCGTACCGGTTCGTCGACAAGAAATCGACGCCGCGCACCGGGGGCATGGAGCCGGTTCCCGCGCAGGTCCGAGTCTGAAAGGAGCAGAGGTCATGCAACGACGCATCACAATCGCGGCCTGCGCCATCGCCTGCCTCGCGATCGCGTCACCCGCACCAGCCCAAAAAGCTGCGGCACCGGCGTCGCCCACTCTCGCGCGCATCAAGCAGAGTGGCAAGATCCGGTTCGGCTATCAACCCGACGCGCGGCCGTTTTCGTACCGCGACCAGTCTGGAAACGCCGCCGGATTCACGGTGGCGCTGTGCCAGAAGATCGGCGACGCGGTAAAGGCTCAGCTGGGCCTGCAAACCTTGACCGTCGAATGGGTGCCCCTCGGCGCCGCTGATCGGTTCGACGCCGTACGCACGGGCAAGGTCGACGCCTTCTGTGCCGCCGACACCGACACGTGGAGCCGCAGGGAGGCCGTCGATTTCTCCTTCCCCGTCTTTCCTGGTGGAATCGGCGCGCTACTGCGTAAGGACGCCCCCGATCGTCTGTCGGAGGTCCTGAACCAGAAACCGCCGTCCAGCCCGACCTGGCGGGCGTCGGCGGGCCAGCTGCTGCAGACCCAGACATTCACGTTCATCAAGGGCACGACCGCCGAGCCGTGGCTAGCCGGCAAGCTGCACGACTTCAAGCTCGCCACGAAGACGACGCCGGTGACGGGCTATGACGAAGGAATCACAGCAGTCGTGAAGCGCGGGGCCGGCGTGTTTTTCGCCGACCGCGCCATCCTGCTCGATGCCATCGCTCACAATCCCTCGGGAAAAGACCTCGAAGTGTTGGACCGGTACTTCACCTACGAGGCGTTCGCGTTGCCGCTCCCCAAGGGCGACGACGGCTTTACCACGCTCGTGAATCACACGCTCAGCCGGCTGTATCCGACGCCCGAATTCAGGGCGCTCTACGTCCAGTGGTTCGGCGAGCCGGATGCGACCGCGCTGTCGTTCTATCGGTGGAGCACACGGCCGGAGTGACCGCCGCGAGGAGTCAGTGATATGATCGAGCGAAGCACCAAGCGCATCCAGCTGCGGGCGCTCATGATTGACGACGAGCTGCCGACCCCAACCGCTGAGGGACATGCGGCCCGGACACTGGTCAAGGAGCTGCAAGGCCGCGCGATCGACGTCGTGGAGGCGGCCTCCGCCGAGGACGGCATGTCCGTCGTCCAGTCGGATTCGGCCATCCATGTCCTGCTGCTCGACTGGACGCTGGGAAGCAACGGCGATGGCGATCACGCCAAGGCGCGCGCGCTGCTCGAGCTCGTGCGCTCACGCAACGACAAGATTCCGATCTTCCTGATGGCGGAGCGCGGCGCGGCGTCGGCGATTCCCATCGACGTCATGGAGATGGTGGACGAATACGTCTGGACGCTCGAGGACACCGCGGCGTTCGTCGGCGGACGGGTGGTCGCCGCCATCCGCCGCTACCTCGACGTGATGATGCCGCCACTGGCGGCGGCCGTGATGAAGTTCAGCCAGGAGTACGAATACTCCTGGCACACCCCGGGGCACACCGGCGGAACGGCATTCCTCAAGTCGCCGGTGGGCCGGATGTTCTTCGACTACTTCGGGGAGAACCTGCTCCGGTCTGATCTCTCGATCAGTGTGGGAGCGCTGGGATCGCTGCTCGATCATACCGGACCGATGGGCGGACACGAGCGATACGCGGCCCGGGTGTTCGGGGCGCACCGGACCTATTCGGTGACCAACGGTACGTCGATGTCCAACCGGGTGATCTTCATGGCCGCCGTGGCCCGCGACCAGATCGCCCTGTGCGACCGCAACTGTCACAAGTCGATCGAACACAGTCTGGTGATGACTGGGGGGATCCCGACCTATCTCGTCCCGGTGCGTAACCGCTACGGCATTATCGGGCCCATTCTGCCCGAGCGGCTGACGCCGGAGGCGATCAAGGCGGCGATCAAAGCCAATTCCCTGGTCACCAAAGGGGTCGAGACGCGCCCCGTGCACTCGATCATCACGAATTCCACCTACGACGGGCTCTGCTACAACGCCCGGCGGGTACAGGAGCTGCTCGATCCGAGCGTGGACCGAATCCACTTCGACGAGGCGTGGTACGCGTACGCGCGCTTCAACCCGCTGTATCGCGATCGTCACGCCATGCACGGCGATCCGAAGGACCATAAGGGACCCACGATCTTCGCCACCCATTCGACCCACAAACTGCTCGCAGCGCTGTCGCAAGCGTCGTTCCTGCACATCCGCGATGGCCGCAGCCCGATTCCGCACGCGCGCTTCAACGAGTCGTACATGATGCATGCCTCAACATCGCCCCTGTACCCCATCATCGTCTCCAACGACGTGACGGCCGCGATGATGGACGGGCCCGGAGGAATCGCGATCACCGCCGAATCCATTCAGGAGGCCGTCGCATTCCGGCAGACGATGGGTCGCGTGAACCGGGAGTTCGCCGAGAAGAAGGACTGGTTCTTCAACACCTGGAACCCGGAGAAGGTGAAGCAAGGCAAAGGCGGCAAGGAAGTCGCATTCGCGGACGCGTCGCCCGACTTCCTCACGCGCGAGCCCGACGCGTGGGTATTGCATCCTGGTGATAGCTGGCACGGGTTCGGCAACATCGAAGACGGATACTGCATGCTCGATCCGATCAAGGTGTCCATCGTGACGCCGGGGGTGGCCGCCGAAGGTGGGCTGGACAAACGCGGCATTCCCGCGACCCTGGTGACCGCCTATCTCCATCGCCGCGGCGTAGAGGTGGAGAAGACCACGGACTTCACGATCCTGCTGCTCTTTTCGATCGGCGTCACGAAAGGCAAATGGGGTACCCTGCTCAACGCGCTGCTCGACTTCAAGCGTGACTACGACAGCAACACTCCTCTGGCGGAAGTGCTGCCCGAGGCCGCCAGCGGGCATCCCAGCGTTTATGAAGGCATCGGGTTGCGCGATCTCGCCGACCAGATGTTCGCCATGCTCAAGGAGAGCAAGCAGACGCACTGGCTTTCCGAGGCGTTCTCGACGCTCCCCCCGATCGCCATGACGCCGAATGCCGCCTACCAATACCTGGTCAAAGACCAGATCGAGCACGTGCCGCTCGACAAGCTGGCCAATCGCGTACTCGCGACGAGCGTCGTGCCCTACCCCCCCGGCATCCCGATGCTCATGCCCGGCGAGGCGACCGGCGCGGCGGACGGCCCCTATCTCAGTTATCTCAACGCCCTCGCCGCGTGGGACAAGCGCTTCCCCGGCTTCGGACACGATACGCACGGCGTGGAAAACCGGGACGGGGTCTACTACGTGCAGTGTCTGAAGAAGGGCGCCGGGGCCGCCGCCTGACGGCCAGGTGAGCGATCCGGCCAAGAAGATGTCGCTGTTGCAGGCCACGATGCTCGTGGCCGGCAACATGATCGGCACCGGGCTGTTTTTGCTCCCCGTCAATCTCGCTTCCGTGGGCGGCATCTCGATCTTCGGCTGGATCGTCGCCACGGCGGGGGCGGCGGCGCTCGGGCTCATTTTCTCCAAGCTCGGGGAGCTCGATCCACAGGAAGGTGGCCCGTACGCCTACGCGCGGGACTTCCTCGGACCTTACGCGGGGTTTCAGACCAACTATGTCTACTGGTTCGGGAACTGGATCGGCAACATCGCGGTCGCGGTGGCGGCGGTAGGCTACCTTGCCGAGCTCTTTCCGCCGCTCGCTCAGCCGCCGGCCAGCGTGTTTACCGCCGCCGCAGTGATCTGGATTCTCACCGGCTTGAACATTCTCGGGCCGAGGGTGGTCGGGGCCCTCGAAACGTGGACCATGAGTCTCGCCCTGATTCCCATCGTGGCGATTGCGCTGCTCGGCTGGTTCTGGTTCCAGCCGGCCACCTTTCTCGCGAGCTGGAATGTCAGTGGTGGGTCAGCTGGGAGCGCGATTATCCGTGCGGCCTCGATCGCCCTGTGGGCGTTCATGGGTGTGGAGAGCGCGGCGGTCTCGGCCGGCGTGATCGAGAACCCGAAGCGGAACATCCCCCTCGCCACCATCATCGGCCTCAGCGTCTCGGCGGTCATCTATATCCTGAGCTCGACCGTCATCATGGGCATCATCCCCAACGCCGACCTGCAGCGATCACACGCGCCCTTCGCCGAGGCCGCGCGGCTGGCGATCGGCACGACCGGGATGGTGATCATCGCCGTGTGCGCGATTCTCAAGTCGGTCGGATCGTTGGGAGGGTGGATGTTGCTCGTGGGGCAGTCCGCCAAGGCCGCGGCGGACGACGGCATGTTTCCGAAGGTCTTTGCCCGCCTCAACGCTCGCGGCGTTCCGGGACGCGGCCTGGTGATCGTCGGCGTCCTGATGACGATCGTGCTCTTCGCCACGATTTCACCGACGATCGCCGGCCAGTTCAACGACATCATCAATCTCGCGGTTATTCTCGTCGTCGTGCCCTACATCTACGCCTCCGCGGCGGTTGTCAAAGTCCTTTATGACCATAAGGTCCCACCGCGGACATTCCAGTTGTTCAAATGGATTGCGGTCGTCGCGGTGCTGTACTGCCTCGGCACCGTGTGGGGGGGCGATCCACCGACGGTGGTCCACGCCATGGTGGCGCTGCTCTTGAGCGTGCCCCTCTATCTGTTCTTCATCCGCTCGATGGAGGCGGCCCGCCAGCGCAAGCAGACGGCCGGCTGAGACCCGTGAGCAATCCTATGGCCACCGATCCGCGAGACTTCTCGGTCGTGCTGGGAGGTCCGCTCTACCAGCTCTTCCGAAAAGCGCATCTCACCGGTGACGCCCTCGAGCTGGTGCGCCAGCGACTGCTGCTGATCGTGGCGCTGAGCTGGCTCCCGCTTCTGGTCCTCTGCCTCCTGCAGGGAACGGCGCTGGGGACGACCGTCGCTGTCCCCTTCCTGCGTGATATCGAGGCGCAGGCACGCTTCCTCCTGGTGATTCCGCTGCTCGTCGGTGCCGAGCTGATCGTGCACCAGCGACTGCGATTCGTCGCGAGCCAATTCCGGCAACGCGGGCTCATTCCTGAGGACGCGCGCCCGCGGTTTGAGGCCGCCCTCGCCTCGACCGTCCGCCTGCGCAACTCTGTCCTGGCTGAGGTGGCGATCATCGTTTTCGTCTACGTGGTGGGGTTCCGGCTGGCGCGGAGTCAGCATGCCGCTTTGGACGTGGCGACCTGGTTCGCCACGACCGACGGGACGCTGTCCCCCGCCGGCGTCTGGTACGTTTACTTCAGCCTTCCCCTCACGCAGTTCCTGCTGCTCAGATGGTATTACCGTCTCTTTATCTGGACGCGTTTTCTCTGGCAGGTATCACGCATCGAGTTGCGCCTGGTCCCCACGCACCCCGACCACCTCGGCGGGCTCGGCTTCCTCAGCACGGCGACGGCGGCGTTTGCCCCGCTGGCATTCGCGCATGGTGCCTTCGTCGCCGCCTGGATCGCCACTCGCATTTTTCTGCACCACGCCGCGCTCCTCGATTTCAAGATCGCCATTATCGCCGTCGGCGTGTGGACGTTGATTCTCTTTCTCGCACCGTTCCTCGTGTTCAGTCCTCGTCTGGCGCAGGCGAGACGCCAGGGCGAGCGGGACTATGGGCCGCTCGCGGCACGCTATTCGCAGCAGTTCGAGGACAAATGGGTGCGCGCCGACGCGCCTGGGGAACCACTGCTCGGATCCTCGGACATCCAGTCGCTGGCGGACCTGGCCAACGCGTACACCGTCGTGAAAACCATGCGGTCCGTCCCCATTACGCGGCAGGCGGTCATCCAGGTCCTCGGGTCCACGCTGGCTCCGATCGCTCCCCTGGCGCTCACCATGATGCCCCTGGGGGAGGCCATAAAGCTGCTCTTGGGGATCTTGACCTAGGCGGGACGCTGCATCAACTCGCCCATGCGCTTCAGCGACAGCGCGAGCGGCACGGCCAGGATCGCGCCCGCCGGGCCTAGCACCCAGCTCCAGAATACCACCGCGAACACGATGGTCGTGAACGAAATGTCGAGTCCTTTCACGAAGAAGCGGGGCTTGATGACATTGTCGCCGATCACGTTGACGATCCACCATCCCACGACCACAACCAGGGCCCGTTGCCAGCCATACTCGAGCAGCGCGAGGAGTGCCGGTGGAATGAGTGCGAACAGGAAACCGACCCCCGGGATGAAATTCAGAAAGAAGAAGAGGACGGTCCACGTCACCGGGGCATCGACGCCAACCAGCAGGAGAATGACGAGGTTGGCGACCGCCTGAATCAGGCCGGCGAGGCCCGTCAGTGCGATGTACTGGCGGGACTGGCCCGTGACCTCATCGAAGCGTGCCGCCAGGGTACCCGGCTGCTCGCCGCGATGGTGGAGCACTCGCACCGCCGTGATCTCGTAGAGCACGACCGCGGCGATGAGGATGATGAGGATCGACGTGCCGAGGGCCGAGGCGAGCCCACCCAGGAACACACGCGCGGCGGCCAGAGCACTGTTGGGATCGAGCGGCTTAAACGCCGAGATTTGCGACACGTCGACGCCGCGGCCCGCGAGCAGCGCCATCACGTTGTCCCGCATTCCCGACAGCCGTGCCTGGTAGGTGGGCAACTGGTCCGCCAGCCGCGCCGTCGAAATGCTGAACAGGGCCACCAGCACCAACCCGCCGGCGAGCACGAACAGAATCGACACGAGCACGCTTACCCCGGGCTTCAGCCCTCTCTTCATCAACCACATGGGGAGGTTGCTGAGGCTCTGTGCCACAAGTAGCCCGAGCAGCACCAGGTTGACGATGGGCGCGGCAGCCTTGAGGCCCGCCACGATGATGATGAAGCAGGCTCCCGCCAGGAGCACACGCAACATGGTCGACTGCCGGTCGGTGACCGTTTCCGTAATCCGCTCCGTGTTCAGAGGTGAGCGCTCATCCGCCGAGCGCGATGGTGGCCCCGACGAGCACGAGGCCGATGACCGTCATGATGAGTCCGACCCGTAGGGGCGGACGGCTGGCATAACGACCCAGCAAGTATCCTGTGGCAAACAGCAGCACGAGCGCGACGCCGTTCGAGACCCGGAGCGCGAGGTGTGGCTCCTGGATGAACACAAACGGCAACGCCACCGGAATCGTGATCAGGACGACCAGGAGAAAGACCGCCAGGGCTCCCCGCAGATCGCGGAGGCTCGGCGTCCCACGGACAACAGGCTCAGGAAGCGCACTGAGTTGCTGGGTCACGAAATCGAGGTCGGAGGGGCGAAGGACGGACGCCACGACGGCCGGCAGGGCATCGGCGATGAGGCCGCGGGCGCGCTCGGAGCCGGCGGCCCCGCGGACCTGACGTAGGATCGCCAGGCCGCGATGGCGCACGGCCATCGAGCCAAGGATATAGAACACACCGTCGATGAATCCCCAGGCGATGTTGCAACCGAGGGCGCCGAGCAGCATGGTGCGGACATCTTCACGGCCGGCGGTCGCGACGCTGAGCGTCGTCGTGAATGTGAGCGCCATGATCAGCCCGAACAGCAGCTCGGAGAGCCGATCGAGCGGCTCGAGCACACGCCGGCTTTCGCCGTGGGCCGGCTGAGAGGAGGGGGGGGGCACGTGCGAGGCACCGGGCATAGCGGCGCGTTCCATCAGCGGGATACCTCCGGCACGAAGTAGAACATCAGCGCGATGGCGCCGTATACGACGATCAGCTGGGTGCCCCGGTACCAGTTCGCGCGCCCGTCACCCGAGACGACGATGCCAATCAACACGGTGAGGAAGAGCGCCCCGACCTCGGCGCGATGGAACGCCAGCGTGAGCGGCACCGGCGCGATCAGCCAGCTGAGCAGGACGAGGACGGGCGCCACGAACAGGGCGATCTGGATGGAGCTTCCCAATGCGATCCCCAGGCTCAGGTCCATCTTGTTTTTCCGGCCGGCGGCGATGGCGGACAGACTTTCCGCGGCCCCGCCCACGATGGCGACGAGCACGAGCCCGATGAAGGCCTGCGACATGCCGAGCGCTTTTCCGGTGCCCTCGGCCGCTCCCACCAGGACCTCGCTCATGAAGGCCGCGACGACCGACGCGCCCACGAGCGTGGCGATCGCCCTCGGCACGCTCCACACCGGTCCCGCATGATGCTCGGGCTTCGATCCCGCGGCGCTCTTGAACAGTTGGGGATGGGTTTTCAGCATGAAGACGAGGTAGAGGGCGTAGGTCACGAGGAGCAGGATGGCCAACGCCGTGTTCAGATGTTGGACCTGCGGCGTGTACTGGGCGTCGGAGAAGTAGCCCTCGAACGTCCCTGGGATGATGAGGCTGATCACGGCGAGCAGCATCATCGAGCTATAGACCCGCGCGGCGTCGGCATTATAGACCTGGTCGCGGAAGCGGATGCCACCGAGGAGCATGGCAACGCCAAGCGCCAGCAGCAGATTGCCCAGGATCGCGCCGATGATCGAGGCGCGCACGAGATCTATCAGCCCCGCCTTCAGCGCCACCGTCGCGATGATGAGCTCCGGCGCGTTGCCGAAGGTGGCGTTCAGGAGCCCCCCCACGGCGTCGCCGGTGCGCGTGGAGATCTGCTCGGTGGCGTGCACGATCAGGCTCGCGGCGGGGATGATGGCCAGCGCGGCCGCGAAGAATACGAGCGGAGGCGCCATGTGGGCGCGCTCGAGCACGATCGAAATCGGGATGAAGGCGAGCAGCCAGTTGATCGAGGGCTTCACACGTGAGGCAATAGTGCGGATAACCGGGGCAAGAACGAATTGACCTTTTGGGAACTGCGGTGATTGGCTGAAAAGACGAATGTCCAACGTTGGTGCGTACGTGAACGTTGGACATTCGGGGTGAGACGCCGGCGGCGGCCTGCTCGCCCCCCTCGCGAGGGCAGACCGCGGCCGTTGCCCTTCTTGGGCGCAGGCGCAACATTCAAAGCCCATGGCGGCCAAGAAGATTCTCGTGGCTGACGATGACGCCGTCACACTGGAAACGCTGAGCGCGCAACTGCGGGGCGCGGGTTTTCAGGTGGTGACGGCCATGGACGCGATGCAGGCCTTCATGGTGGCGCAGCGCAGCGCACCCGATGCGGTGCTGCTCGACATTCAGATGCCGGGGGGGACAGGGCTCGATACGCTGAAGCGCCTGCGCGCCTCCGCCAAGACGCAGAGCATTCCGGTGATCGCGATCAGCGCGTTACCGGGTCCGGAGCCCAAAGCCCGCGCGTTGGCGCTCGGCGCCCTCGAATTCTTTCCCAAGCCGGTGGACTTCGATCGCGTGCGGGAAACCTTGACGCGCTTGCTGGGATCGGACTCCGATGCGCCGAGCCCCAAAAAATGAAGCCCGCTCCGATGGATTGGAGCGGGCTTCGGATGAGACGCCGGCGGCGGCCTACTCTCCCACCCCCTCGCGAGGGCAGTACCATCGGCGCTGACAGGCTTAACGACCGTGTTCGGGATGGGAACGGGTGTGGCCCTGTCGCGCTAGTCGCCGGCAAAACCTACTGACGAGTGCGTGATTTCGTGGTGGTGAGAAATCACTCCGAGGTGTTGACTGCGGAGAGATCAAGCCTCACGGGCAATTAGTACGGCTCGGCTGAAGCGCTCGCGCGCCTTACACCTGCCGCCTATCAACCTGGTAGTCTCCCAGGGCCCTTCAGGAGCCTTACGGCTCGGGAGTGTTCATCTTGGGGAGGGTTTCCCACTTAGATGCATTCAGCGGTTATCCCCGCGCGACATCGCTAACCGGCGTTGCCCTTGGCAGGACAGCCGGGACACGAGGGGTCGCTTCGTCCGGGTCCTCTCGTACTACGGACGACATCCCTCAACACTCCAACGCCCATACCGGATACAGACCGAACTGTCTCACGACGTTCTGAACCCAGCTCATGTGCCACTTTAACCGGCGAACAGCCGGACCCTTGGGACCTTCTCCAGCCCCAGGATGTGACAAGCCGACATCGAGGTGCCAAACCGCGCCGTCGATGTGAACTCTCGGGCGCGATAAGCCTGTTATCCCCAGCGTA
>QHUJ01000157.1 GCA_003221895.1 Gemmatimonadota bacterium
CGGAGGTCGCGATGATCAGGCATTCACTCGCCGCGTTGCTCGTCACCGCAGTCCTCGCGGCGCCCGCGGCGGCGCAGCAATTCAAGGTCGCCAAATACAGCATTGGCGGGGACGGCGGGACCGATTACCTGACTGCCGAGCCCGGGACGGGTCGCGTGTTCGTCTCGCGGAGCACGCACGTCATGGTGATCGACGGCGCAACCGGCAAGCTGCTTGGCGACATTCCCGACACGCCGCGCAACCACGGCATTGCCCTCGCGCCGAAATCGAATCACGGCTTCATCACGAGCGCCGGCGACTCGACCGTCACGATGTTCGATCTCAAGACGCTCGCCCCGATCAAGAAGATCAAGATTCCGACCGGCGGGCTGGACGGCATCATGTACGAAGACTTCTCCGACCGCATCATCCTCACCAATCACAGCCGGCCCATCGGGACCGCGGTCGCGCTCGACGCCAAGACTGGCGACATCGTCGGGACGGCCGAGCTCGAGGACGACAGTCCCGAGGGCGCCGCGAGCGACGGCAAGGGCAAGATCTTCGTCAACAACGAGGGCAAGAGTACGATTCAGGTGATCGACGTCAGGACAATGAAGGTGCTGGCGTCCTGGCCGCTCGCGCCGTGTGAAGGGCCGACGGGGATCGCGTACGATCGCGCCACGAACCGGATCTTCTCAGGCTGCGGCAAGACGTCGGTCGTGCTCGACCCGAACACCGGCAAGGTCGTCGCCACGATCGCGAACGGTGATGGGGTCGACGCGTTGGGATGGGATCCCGGCGAGAAGTTGATCTACATCCCCGCAGGGCGCGACAGCAATGTCACCGTCGCACGCGAGGATGCGCCCGACAAGTACACGGTGGTCGCCACGGTAGCGACGATGCGCGGCGCCAAAACGATTTCGGTCGATCCGGTCAAGCACGTCGCCTATCTGTTCCAGCCGGAGTATGGCCCGCTGCCGCCGGGAACTCCGCCGCCCGCGCCGGGCCAGCGGCCGCCGCGCGGGCCCGTGATCGGGGCGTATTTCTTCGCGATCACTCACTGACGATTCGTAACCCACCCTGAAGAGTGGGCCCGGTGAGGCACTGCGCTTAAGCGCAGTGTCCTGTTGGGCCCACTCATTAGGGTGCATATAATAGAAGGGTGACCTCTATCCCCTACTATCACGTCGATTCCTTCGCCAGCGCGCTGTTCGCCGGCAATCCCGCCGGCGTGTGCATTGTCTCCGACTTTCCGCCCGACCGCACCATGCTCCAGATCGCCGCCGAGAACCGCCATTCACAAACGGCGTTCGTAGTGCAACGCGGCACCGACAATTTCGCCTTGCGTTGGTTCTCCCCGGTGATCGAGGACGATCTCTGCGGGCACGCGACCCTGGCTACGGCTCATGTGCTTGCGTTGCGGGCGCATAAGGCGTGGCCGGTACGATTCCAGACCATGAGCGGCGAGCTGCGTGCGGCGCGAACCGGCGCAGGCGACTGGGTTGAGCTCGATTTTCCGGCCCGGCCGGCCGCGGCGTGTGATGTTCCCGCCACGCTCCTCCCCGCGCTCGGTCTCAGGGACGCTCAGGTACTCAAGGACACGCGCGACTATCTGGTCGTGGTGGAAAGCGCCGAGCAGGTTGCGGCAGTGAAACCAGACTTTGCGGCGCTGGCGCGCATCACCAGCGCTACGGGCGGCGTGATCGTAACCGCACCGGGCGATGGCGACTGCGACTACGTGGTCCGCTTCTTCGCTCCGGGCGTGGGCATTCCGGAGGATCCGGCGACCGGATCGATCACCTGCACGTTGGTGCCTTATTGGGGAGCGCGACTCGGCAAGCGAGCCCTGCGGGCTCGGCAGCTCAGTCCGCGTGGTGGCGAGCTGCGCGGCGAGTTGGCGGGTGACCGCGTAAAGATCGCGGGGCAGGCGCGGCTGTATCTGCAGGGCACGATCGAGATCTAGGAGCCGCTATGGAGCCCTCACAATCGCGAAGTCGACCCTCCCGCGCGCCCCAAACAGCTCGAGCGTAACGGTCCACGTGCCGGCCTGGCCGGAATCACTGGTGTTGTCCAACTGGTACTCCAGCGGCACCTGTCGATAGACGGTGTCGCCGGCCGCGTCGAGAATCGTTATGCGCCCCTGCCCGTGATGCACGAAGCTGCGGTGATACACGACTGCCTGCTGTCCGCTATTCGCCCAGGCCCACTGCCGAGTGTCGGTGACGTTGTCGAGGTCCCAGGCTTGGTACCGGAGACTGTCCGTCACGACCGTCGAGATCTCCCGGTTCGCCGGACCCAAATACTTGACGATCGAATCCTGGCAGCTCGAAATGACGGCCACCGTGGCCACCATGAGCGCCAGCGCGCGAGCCGCTCCATGGCGCGGGTTCATGGCTGCCACCTCGGCACCGCGTAGGTGCCGTATGCGCGGATTTGAGTTCCGTCCACCGACACGTCCGGGAAGTCGTCGTAGATACTGTGGCGGTGATAGGCGGTGACCGACGCGCCGACGCCGAGGCGCCCCCGCGCGTAGAGCCGGCCCTCGAGCGACGCCGAGTATTGGTAATGATCGCCGTTGAATCCGCTCAGGACGGGCTCCCACAGCATCCGAGCTCGGGCGTCGATGGCCGCCAAACCCTCCCAGATCGCCGCCAGCCTGAGATTGCCGCCGAACCCGAGGCCGTAGTCGTAGTCTCGGCCCTCGGCCGAGACGAAATAATCCGACTGCGTCGCAGCGATCGGGTAAGCGGCGCCCAGCACTTCACTCTGGATGCGGAAGCCATGCGGATCGCCCCAGCGCGATACGAGCCCGCCGAGAAATCCCTGGCCGCCAAACTCGACCGCCTCGGAGCTGAGGAACTCGTAGATCATGAACGCCGCCAGCTGATGCGAGGAGTGCTCGCTCCGGCTCAGTTGGTGTGCCGCGAGATTGCCGCGGGCGGTCAGCTTGGCGAAGCGGCCGCGCTCGCCCTGCTTTTCGGTGGCGACTTCGAACCCAAGCTGGAACGCCGAGAAGGGCGTTTTGCCGAGGTCATCCACCTGATCGCCGTAGAACAGCGTGGTCTGGAGAAAACCGACCTGGGTGGTGCCGGCATTGCCGCGGTTGTCGCCGCCGGTTGCGGAGCGATATCCCGCGTCGAACGACGCGAAGATCCGGCTGGGGCGCCAATCGGAAGGGTTGGCGGCGACGTCGTTCATCTGACCGCGCACCAGGCGATTGAACCCGCGCACCGGGTTCAGCACGGTGGCGCCGATCTCGCGCCACATCCGCTCCGATCCGGTGGCGCGGTTGTCGAGCGTGAGCGATGACGTTCTGAAGAGCATCTCGCCGAGCGTGATCCCGCCCAGGCTGGTGTTGAACCAGTCGTTCGGTGCCGGCGCCCATCCTTCAAAGAACCATTCCCACATCAAGCTCCCGCCGATCGCCCAGGGCGCCGACTGCCAGAAGTTGTAGCCGTTGGTGCGGCCGGCGTTGAAGTACAGACTCCCGTGATACGGATGCGAGAACTGGTTGTTGAGGAACTTGTTGTTGTCCCAGACCCAGGGATTCTCGATGTTCCTGGCCCACACCGCCGGGCCGATCTTGGCCCACTCCGCGTCGCGCAGTTGGGAGTTGACCGTCCAGGGAATGAGCTGCACGATCATCAGCTCACCGGCTCCCGCCCAGAAGTGCTTGGGGGGATGGCAGTCGGGACATGGGAGCTGTTGCTGCCGGCGCTGCGGCGCGGCCTCTCCCGCCACGCCCCCGAGCATCGCCAGGACGATGAGGACGCAGCGCGGAGGCGCTGGGAGGTATCCGATTGCGTTCATCTGGCGAGCTTCACACCATTCTGCGCTGGCGAGATAGTGTCCCTTAAGGGAACCCCCTTTACTACGGAGGAGCCATGACCTTCTTCGCTTCACTCCACCGGTTCTCCGACGTCGCGCTCCTGCTGCTCCGCCTCGCCCTCGGCACCGTCTTCCTCGTGCACGGCCTGCCGAAACGCCATCTCTGGAAGGCGCAACCGTCCCCGCAGATGCCCGCGGGGATGCTCCGCAATCTCCGCATCCTCTCCATCGCCGAGCCCGCCGGTGCGCTCGGTCTGATCTTTGGCTTCCTCACCCAGCTCGCGGCCCTCGGCCTGTGCGTCTCCATGCTCGGTGCGCTGCAGTTTCTCATCACCAAGGTCCACCGGAAATTCAAGGAAGCGCAGGCGCCCGGCTGGGAATTCGAGTTCATGCTGCTCGTCATCGCGATCTCACTCGCGATACTCGGCGGCGGGAAATACGCGCTGGATAGACTCGTGTTCGGCATCTAAAAGAAGAATTCGCAGCCGCGCCACACCCAACGCCCACCTGTGGCGCGCCCGCCACACGTCGGACGATATCACGCAACGAAATCACTGATGTTCGCGGTGCAGCGTCAGGTACAGAAGGTGCATTCGGGACCGGCTACGATGGTGACTACACGGCCAGCTCTCGCTTCCTTCGCCGCCCTCGCGCTTCTAACCAGTTGCAGTGTCGCGTCACTCTTCGACGCCCCTCCATCAAAAGTGATCGCCGTCACACCTCCGCGGGTCGTCGAGACGGCCCCAGTCGGCGACACGATGCGATCATCCGCGCTCGCAATCTTGAGCGCGAGTCGGAATGCGGCGCCGCAGTGGACCGCGCAGCACAACCCTGACGCCGCGTGGCTGACGCTCGCCGCCACGGGCGGCACTGCGCCGGACACGCTGAGACTCACCCTCGACCCCAAAGACCTGACGCCGGGCATCTACCGCGACACGATCGCGATCGACCCGTCCGATCCGGGAATCGCAACCGTGCGCGTGCCGGTCGAACTCCACATCCTCGCGTCGGCACCGCCGCCACCGCCGCCGCCGCCGCCCAACCAGCCGCCGGTCGCGAGTTTCACGTTCAGTTGCAACGGCCTCGGGTGCGATTTCACGAGCACTAGCAGCGATCCAGACGGCACCGTCGCGGGCTACAGCTGGACGTTCGGGGATGGTGGCACGTCACCAGCCCGGAACCCGTCGCACACGTACTCGGCGGACGGCAGCTATCCGGTCAGGCTCACGGTCACGGACAACCAGGGTGCGCAGAGCACCCCCACGTCGCAGACGGTGACCGTCTCGGCAGTGCCGCCACCACCGCCGCCGCCGCCGCCGCCCAACCAGCCGCCGGTCGCGAGTTTCACGTTCAGTTGCAACGGCCTCGGGTGCGATTTCACGAGCACTAGCAGCGATCCAGACGGCACCGTCGCGAGCTACAGCTGGACGTTCGGGGATGGTGGCACGTCACCAGCCCGGAATCCGTCGCACAC
>QHUJ01000158.1 GCA_003221895.1 Gemmatimonadota bacterium
ATCCAGTCGTAGATTGCGCGGGCCTTGTCCACATCGCTCTTCGCGCCGCGCGTGATTTCGTCGGCCTTCTCCTTGACGATGCCATCGGTGGGCAGGAGCCGAGTCGGGCGCAGGAAATGCTTCAGGTTCTGTTCCCCCTCTCCCTTGGGAGAGGGGGTCAGGGGGTGAGGACCGAGGTCGACCCCGACGTTCCGCGTCCCGATCCGGCTCGTCACCGTCACCACAGGCGCCACACCGGCTGGAAACTCCGCGACGACGATGCCGAGCGCGTCGTCTTTGCGCTCTACGAAACGCGCTTTCCCGCCCGGGGCGTTGAACGTGTTGGCGATCGTCTGCTGGTACGGAGTCTCCTGCACCAGCGCCCCTGGCACCCACACACGTGTCGCACCTATGGGCTTCACTACCTCGACGCGCGTCATCACCTCGAACCGCCGCCAGTCGTCGGGGAGAGCCCCCGGGGCCCCCGCCACACGCGGCGCGAACACCAGGCTCGCGGATGCCGCGCCGGCCCGCTGCAGAAAGTCGCGTCTATTCATGGTGGGAAAGGTACCAGCAGCTTCACTATCGAGGGAGACGTCCGAGGGTGTCCCTTTTATCCTTCTTTCTTTCTCATAAGCCGGACGAAGCCTGTCATCCCGAGCGCCGCAGGCGCGAGGGATCTGCTTTTGGGCGCGCCGTAGGCGCGAGGGATCTGCTTTTGGGTGCGCCGTAGGCGCGAGGCATCTCCCGAGCGCAGCGAGGGATCTGCTTTTGGGTGCGCCGTAGGCGCGAGGCATCTCCCGAGCGCAGCGAGGGATCTGCTTTTGGGAGTCCGGGGGATGCCGAAGGAAAGCAGATCCCTCGCTGCGCGCGCTATCGCGCGCTCCGCTCGGGATGACAACGCCGCTGTGTGCTTGATAATGAGAGAATAAGAAGAATCAGCCTGGTGGGCTTCGCATTGGGAACCAACCCTCCGCCAAGTCCTGCCAGGAAGGGTTGCGTCCCTCGACCAAGTTTATTCGTCGCGCGCGCGTCCAGGCCTTGATCTGTTTCTCGCGCGCAATTGCGTCACGCACGTCAGCAAACTCCTCGAAGTACACAAGGCGAGTGATGCGATACCGGCTGGTGAAACCGGGGGTGAGGCCTCGTTTGTGCTCGTTCACACGCCGTGCGAGGTCATTCGTGACGCCCGTGTACAGCACGCGTGAGCGACTCGCCATGATATAGACGCAGTACACGCGCATGGCCAACGAAGATCGTGGACGTGAGCATCGCGGCAGTCATCTTTCTTCTTCAGGGCGGGGCACAATCATGCACACTGTCCGCATCTAACCTTCTTTTTTTGCCTCAAGCGCCGAGCGAGCCTGTCATCCCGAGCGCCGTAGGCGCGAGGGATCTGCTTTTGGGTGCGCCGCAGGCGCGAGGGATCTCCCGAGCGCAGCGAGGGATCTGCTTTTGGAACTCCGGTGGATGCCGAAGGAAAGCAGATCCCTCGCTGCGCTCGGGATGACAGCCTACGCTCGTTTCGTGAGAGTGATGGGAAAGAGGGGGTCCAGATTCATATGACCTCTAAGGCACGCGAGCAACCAGCAGTTCACCGCGCGGGTATCATACGACGTGCTCTCGCTTGTTCTCGCCCTCGCGAGCCTCACGCAGCAGGTCGACTCGACCCGGATCGTCACTTCCGACATCCCGAACTTCTGGCGCGCCTACGACCTCGCCGCCGGCAAAGACTCGGCCGAGCGCGTGCGCATCGTCGAGACGGTGTATTTGCAGCCCGGCTCGCCGGGCCTGCGCGACTGGATACGCGTGCGGCTCATGAATCCCGACACCGTCCGCGCGCGGCTGGTTGCTGCCGGTTGGCCCAAAGCGCGGCTCGACTCGCTGCCCCTGGATAGTGTGAAAAAAGTCATCGCGCCGTTCTACGAGCGATCCGCTGCCGAGCAGCTGCTGGGCGCGGTCAGCAAATACCCGCGTTACTACGCCGCCGTGCGTCCCACGACGCTTTCGGTCGACACCAATTCGCGCATAACGCAGGGGATTCGGCGTGGCCTGCAGAAGCTCGCGGCGCTCTATCCCGAAGCCCGCTTCCCTACCATCTACTTCCTCATCGGCACGCTCTCGACCGGCGGCACCACCGCTCAGAGCGGCATGCTGATAGGCACGGAGCAGAGCGCCGGCGATCCCACTACGCCGCTCGACGAGCTGCCCGACTGGGCGCGCAAGAATATGCCCAACCATAGGTTCGAACATCTCGTTGTCCTCGTCGTGCACGAGGCGGTGCACACCCAGCAGAAGCCAATGCCCGCGGGTCAGTGCGACAACCTGCTGCGCCACGCGCTCGGCGAAGGCATCGCCGATTTCCTCGCCGAGCTCGCCGTGGGACCATCGGCCACTAAACAACCGCGCGAGATCTACGGCCCCGCGCACGAGCACGACATCTGGGTGGACTTCCAGGACGAGATGCAGGGCGGCGACTCGACGATCCGCACCTGGATGTACAACGGCATGGTGCCGGAGGGACAGAACCACGGGGCCGTGGACATCGGCTACTGGGTGGGCTACCGGATCGCCGGCGCCTACTACGCGCGCGCCAAGGACAAACGCGCTGCGGTCCGTGAGCTGCTCGAGCTGCACGATCCGGAAGCGATTCTGCGCGCGAGCGGCTACGCGCCTTAGTCGAGCCCCCGGTCGCGCAGTCGGATCACCTCGTCGAGCGAGGGGTTGCTGTAGCCGCGGCTCTTCACGCGCTGAATGAACCCCCTCGTCACGCCGTGGTCGCGGGCTCGGCGCAGCTCCGACAGTGACAGCTTCTCGTACCCCGCGTCCTTGAGCGACGCGATGTAGGACCCATCGACCCCGTGGTCGCGCGCCTCCACCAGCTCGTCGAGGTTCGAGGGCGCGTAACCCATCTCCTTCATGTCGGCGATGTAGTCCCCATCGACCCCGTGATCCCGCAGGCGCACGAGGTCCTGCGCGCCCAGGTTCTTGTAGCCCGCGCTATTCAGCGACTCGATGAACTCCGGATCCACACCGTGATCCCGCATCTGGACCAGGCTCTCCAGATCCTTGAACGCGTATCCCCGTGCCTTCATCCCCGCGATGTACTCCCCGTCCACGCCGTGATCCCGCACTCGCACGAGGTCCTCCGCGCTCAGGTTCTTGTAGCCCGCGCTGTCCAGTGACGCGATGAATTCCTCGTCCACACCGTGATCCCGCATCCGGACCAGCCGCTCCGGGTCCTTGAAGCGGTATCCCCGCGCGCCAAGTGCTTTGGCGTACTCCAGGTCCACACCGTGCGTCGCCATCCGCGCGAGTAGCCCGGCGGTCGGGCGGTCATATCCCTGGCGCTTCAGCTCGTCCACGAATTCCAGTCCCACGTCCGCCATCGTCATCGCGAATTGCTCCCACGCCGTGGGGGCGTCGATGCCGCGCTTGGCCAACTCGGCGACGAACTCCGGATTCGGCTGATAGGTGAAATGGCCCGAGCCCTTGGCGCTCTCGAACCAGCCCTCACAAGTGAGAGTGCCGGCGGACCTCACGATCTTGAAGTGCACCGTCACGCCGGATCCGCCCATGTCGGCCGCGGAGAGGCCTACCAGCTGGCTCATGGGCACGTCGTCCTGGTTGTTCCAACTATCGTGGTACCGGCGCTCACCGTACCGGATGGTGAGTCGGACGGTGGCTGAATGCTCGCCCGGTTCGATCAGCCACTGCCCGCCGGAAGGGACGGCGTGCTGAGCCGAGAGTACGGGAGCTGCCAGGAAGCTGGCCAGCAGAAGGACGGCGAACCGCATAAGGACTCCGGGAGTGGGATCTAGGGAGTTGGATGGGAAGCGCGCCCCGAGGGTTGCAGGGCTCGCGTGAAGCCCCACGTCCGTTAAGTTGTTCTCCTGCCTAGGCCAGGTGGCTCAGTTGAAGGCACAGGGCGACGATTTTCCCGGCACGGATCGGTTTGTTATCCGCCGGCGGCTTGGCACCGGCGGCATGGGCGCGGTATACGAGGCGTACGATCAGGAGCGCCACGAAACCGTCGCGCTGAAGACCCTGCGGTGGCAGGACCCCTCCGCCATCTACCGCCTGAAAAAAGAGTTCCGTGTGCTCAGCGACATCGCCCACGCCAATCTCGCGTCGCTGTACGAGCTCGTGGCGGACGGGGACGACTGGTTCTACACGATGGAACTGGTCGACGGCGTCGAGTTCTTCGCCTACGTTCGCCCCGAACGTCCCAGCCAGTCCGAAACGCGAGCGCCTCCGGATGTTCCCCGGCTCCGCGCCGCGCTGGCGCAGCTGATCACAGGGGTGGTGGCGTTGCATCGCGCGGGCATCGTGCACCGCGATCTCAAACCGTCCAACGTTCTGGTGACGCCCGCTGGGCGGGTGGTCATTCTGGACTTCGGCTTGGCTGATGTCGTCGCGCCCCCGTCGCCACTACAGACTCGTGAAGAAGGCCTGTGGGGTACGGTGGCCTACATGTCGCCGGAACAAGTTGAAGGACAGCGCAGCCCAGCGAGCGACTGGTACGCGGTGGGCGTGATGCTGTACGAAGCGCTGACCGGGCGGCTCCCGTTTCAGGGCAGCGCGTTGAGAGTCCTCGCCGATAAAGGCCGGCAGGATCCGCCGAGCTTGATCGAGCTCGTGCCGGAGCTTCCCCAGGATCTCGTCACGTTGTGCGGTGATCTCATGGCTCGCGACCCGGCCGCTCGTCCGGAGGACGGGGAAATCCTGCGCCGCACCGGCGTGTTAGAGCACACGACGTCGGGAGCGGAGGTCCACGAACCCGGGCGACCGCCGTCCCTCATCGGGCGCGACGCGGAGCTCGCTCAGCTCCGCGACGCCTTCGGCACCGTGGGGTTCGGTCAGGCAGTCACCTTCTACGTGCATGGCGTCTCCGGAATCGGCAAGAGTGCGCTGATCGGTCATTTCGCCGACGCCGTCGAGCGAGAAGCCGCGGCCCTGGTGCTGAGGGGTCGCTGTTATGAGCGCGAGTCGGTGCCGTACAAGGCAGTGGACGGCGTCATCGACAGCTTGAGTCGCTACCTCAAGACGCTGACGGCTCCGCAGGTAAAGGCGCTGCTACCCGAGGGAGTATCCGCGCTTGCCCGGCTGTTCCCGGTCCTGCTCAGGATCGACGCCGTGGCAGACGCCCGCATTGGTGAGCGTGAGCCGGCCGATCCGTTGGCGTTGCGGCAGCGCGGATTCGCGTGCCTCCGGCAGTTGCTCGGGCGACTCTCGGCGCAGCGACCCGTTCTCGTGTTCATCGACGACCTGCAGTGGGCGGACCACGACAGCATGGTGTTGCTCGAGGACGTGCTGCGTCCTCCCGATCCGCCCCACGTGCTGCTGATTGCATCCTTCCGCACCGAAGATCTCGCCTCGCAGCCCTTCCTGC
>QHUJ01000248.1 GCA_003221895.1 Gemmatimonadota bacterium
CTTGCGGCGATTCTTGTTCGACGAGATCATCCCAGCGACCGATTCGCCTGCCGACGCAGGACGTGGAGGGGTTGCTCGCCCATGACTGGCGGATTTCTGTCGGGTGGAGTCATTGCCGTCGTGCGACTCGCGGAAAATGTAGGGGCGCAGCATGCCGCGCCCCTACGGGCCGCTGCCGCGGCCCTGGCGGCCGGCGGAGTCGGTGCCGTCGAGATCACGCTCACAACACCCGGTGCGCTCGCGGCCATCGAGGAGCTGGCCTCCGACAGCGGCGTCACGAACTGCGTGATCGGGGCTGGCACGGTGCTCGACGAGAAGGCAGCTCGCGATGTGATCGCCCGTGGGGCCCGGTTTGTCGTGAGCCCGACACTGGAACCGGCGGTCATCCGCTGCTGCCGTGACCAGAACGTCCCGTGCATGCCCGGTGCACTGACGCCCACGGAGCTGCTCGAGGCATGGCGCGCCGGCGCTGAGCTCGTGAAGCTGTTCCCCGCCTCTGCCGTCGGACCGCGCTACCTGCGCGAAGTCCTGGCCCCGCTCCCCTTCCTGCGCGTGGTGCCGTCGGGCGGCGTCTCCCTCGAGAACGCGGGTGAGTGGATCCGCGCCGGCGCCGTGGCGGTGAGCGTGGGCGGCGCGCTCGTCAGTGACGCGCTGGTCCGCGACCAGTCGTGGGCCGAAATAACCACACGGGCACGGGCGCTCGTTCAGGCTGTCGCGGGAGCCCGCGATTGAAGCGGGTGGTCACGTTCGGCGAGATGCTGCTCCGGCTCAGTCCGCCGGGCGAGGAGCGGCTGTTCGAGTCGCCGGCGCTGCAGACATTCTTCGGCGGCGCGGAGGCCAACGTCGCCGTCGCGCTCTGCCACCTCGGCGTGCGGGCCCACTACGTCACGCGCCTCCCCGTAGGCGCGCTCGGCGATGCGGCGCTCGAAGCGCTGCAGCGAGAGGGCGTGGGGACGGATTGGATCGCGCGCGGTGGCTCGAGGCTGGGGCTGTACTTTGTCGAGCCAGGCTCCGATCTGCGCACGATGCGCGTGATATACGATCGCGCTGGTTCGGCGCTGGCTCAAATCGATCCCGCCGACGTCGACTGGCCCCAAGTCTTGAAGGGCGCGCGCTGGTTCCATGCAACCGGGATCACGCCTGCGCTGGGGGACGGGCCGGTGGCAGCTCTGACCGCCGCGTTCACCGCTGCGCGCACACAGGGCGTGACGGTCAGCCTCGATCTCAACTACCGCGAAGCGCTGTGGCGCGGCCATCACCGAGCGAGAGATTCTCGGGCCGCGCGAGCACGCGTGGAGCGCCATGCTGTATGACGGCAGGGCGCGCGCAGTCGTCCGTTCCCACAGGCATGTCGTGCAAGTCGTGGACCGCGTGGGCGGGGGCGACAGCTTCGCTGCCGGCCTGATCGCGGCGCTGCTCGCCGATCAGGCGCCGCAGGACGCCGTGGAGTTCGCGGCCGCGGCCGGCGCGCTGAAGCTTGCGGTGCCGGGGGATTTCGGCCGCGCTACCGCGGACGAGGTGGAACGATTGGCTCGCCAATGTACATGACATTTCGGTGGTTCGGTCCCACCGATCCGATACCGCTCACGCATATCCGGCAGATCCCGGGTGTGCAGGGCGTGGTCAGCGCGCTGTACGACGTGCCGGTCGGGGACGTATGGCCGCGCGAGCGGCTCGAGCGTCTCGCCGCCGAGATCGATGCGGCTGGTCTCAAGCTCGCCGTCGTCGAAAGCATCCCCGTGCATGAGGACATCAAGCTTGGCCGCCCGAGCAGGGACCAACGGATCGAGAACTACTGCGAGAGTGTGCGCGCCATGGGCGAGCTGGGGATTTCGGTCTTGTGCTACAACTTCATGCCGGTGTTCGACTGGATGCGCACCAATCTCGCGCTGCCGCTACCCGACGGATCGACCGCGCTGGCCTACGACGATGGAGCGCTCGCGAAGATCGATCTGGGGCGTGGGACGGGAGATCTACCCGGGTGGGCGGCGACCTATGATTCCAGCGAGCTCCGCGGGCTGCTCGAGGCGTACCGCAAGGTGCACGCGGAACGGCTGTGGGATCATCTCGCCTACTTCCTCGAGCGCGTGGTCCCCGTCGCCGAGCAAGCGGGCGTCCGGATGGCGATCCACCCCGACGATCCACCCTGGCCCATCTTCGGGCTGCCGCGCATCATCTGCCGCGGCGTCGATCTCGAACGACTCGCGAAGCTCGTGGACCGCCCCGCGAACGGCGTCACTTTCTGCACGGGCTCGCTCGGCGCCCTCCCCGAAAACGATCTTCCCGCGATGGTGCGCCAGCTCGGCCCCCGCATCCACTTTGCGCACTGCCGGAA
>QHUJ01000249.1 GCA_003221895.1 Gemmatimonadota bacterium
CGATTGGGCCGGCAGCCACTGGACGAACCGGTAGGGACCGGAGCCCACCGGCTGGCGACCGAACGGCGCGGTTCGCCACTGATCACGCGGCACCGGCCGCAACAGATGCGCCGGCAGGATCCGCATGTGGTACACCGCGTCGTAGAACATCTCCGGGTAGCGCTCTTTGAACCGAAACACTGTGGTGAGCGAGTCCCGCTGAGTGACGCTCGCGATGCGCAGGAGCTTGGGACGGAACGGCGACTCCACCGCCGAGTCGGTGTAGGCGTTGAACGTGAATTCGACATCCGCCGCCGTGACCCGCGGCCCGTCCTGCCAGCGCGCGCGGGGGTCGATGTGGAACACGAGCGTAAGCGGCCCGTCCCATTCCCACTTTTGCGCGAGCAGCGGTTGAAAGTCTTCATCGCCGATGGTGTTCTCGGACGGGCCGACGTCGGCCAGCTTCAGAAACAGCTGCTCGTCGATGTCATTCGCGACGATGTCTTCGCTCGACGGGGGCAGCAGTGTCCCCGGCTCGGCGACCGCGGCGTTGATGAGTGTGCCGCACCAGGCGCCGGTGCAACCGCCGCGGCGCTCACATCCGGCAACTGCGATGACAACGAAACCGACGAAGGAGTGGAGTAGAAAGCGCCGTAGCATGGCGCTTAAGATTTCACTGTGTCCCTGCAGATGCAACGGCAGGGGGCAGAATGGCCTCGCGCCGCCCCCGCCGCCCCCCCCCCGTTCGCTGGAGCGGTTCTCCCCAATTCACGACAATCGCTGTCGTGATTTCCTGGAATGTTGGGATCCGCCCCAGCACTGCGGCGAGCGTCGTCGCTGCCGAGCCTCCGTCCACGTACTTCTGCGCCCCGGCGAGCAGGATCGACCCATGCTGCAGAAACGCCTCTCCGCGCCGCACCTGCGCTGACCCGACGAGCTTCTTGCCGGCGACGAGGATCTCGCCGCCGACGGCCACGGCGAAGCAGGATGGGGGACGGCCCGACGGCCGCATGGCCTGACGGCCTGCCAGGACGGCGTCGACGCCCAGCGAGCGCAGCGCTACGGCCAATCGTTTGTGAATCTCGCAGTAGGCGTTTCGAAGCGAGCCGAACATTACGTCCCACCGACAGTGCCGGGGGATCCCAGCGATAGAGCCGGAGGTACGAGCGGCCGGAGCGCGTGACTTCGTCCAGCAGGGCGTCGTCCGTGGCCATGTTGTACTCGCCCGGGCGTCCGACCGGGTCGACGAGCAGGACCCATTCAGACGGTTGCATATGCCTCGAGCGGCGGGCAGGTGCACACCAGGTTGCGATCGCCGAACGCCGCATCGATGCGGCTGACCGGCGGCCAGACCTTGTGCTCGCGCGTCGCGGCGGTCGGGAACCCGGCGCGCGCGCGCGCGTACGGCCGATCCCAGGTGTCGACCAGCAGGTCGGCCAGCGGATGCGGCGCGTTCTTCAGGAGGTTGTTCTCGCGATCGGCCTCACCGTTCTCGATCTCGCGGATCTCACCACGAATGGCGATCAGCGCGTCGATGAAACGATCGAGCTCCACCTTCGGCTCGCTCTCCGTCGGCTCGACCATCAACGTGCCCGCGACCGGGAAGCTCAGCGTCGGCGGGTGGAAGCCGTAGTCGATCAGCCGCTTGGCGATGTCCTCGACCTCGACGCCCGCCGATGCTTTGAAGGGTCGCGTGTCGAGGATGCACTCGTGCGCGATGAGGCCGTGCTGGCCCGCGTACAGCAGGCCGATGTGGTCCTCGAGCCGCTTGGCGACGTAGTTCGCGTTGAGGATCGCGATCGTGGTCGCTGCGGCGAGGTGCTCGCGACCCATCATCGCGATGTAGGCCCAGGAGATCGGCAGGATGGAGGGGCTGCCCCACGGCGCCGACGACACCGTGCCACAGCTCTGCGGGATGCCGAGGTCCACGACCGGGTGGCTGGGGAGGAACGGCACGAGGTGCGCCGCCACGCCGATCGGTCCCATGCCGGGCCCGCCGCCGCCGTGGGGGATGCAGAACGTCTTGTGCAGGTTGAGATGGCATACGTCCGCGCCGATGTCACCCGGCCGACACAGGCCGACCTGCGCGTTCATGTTGGCGCCGTCCATGTAGACCTGGCCGCCGCGCGCGTGCACGAGGCGACAGACCTCCTTGATCGACGCCTCGAACACGCCGTGCGTGGACGGGTAGGTCACCATCAGCGCGGCGAGGGTGTTCGCGTACTGCG
>QHUJ01000250.1 GCA_003221895.1 Gemmatimonadota bacterium
CTCGTCGGCGACCTTCATGCGGGTGTCGCGCTGCTCCTCGACGTACTCGTCGAGGATCATCGCCCCGAGATCGACGAAATCCCGTCCCGCTCCGGCCTCGTCGCGCACCTTCATCTTCGCGTCCTTGGGCTGCACGAGCTTGCCCTTCTCGGAGACCGCCTCCACCGGCATCAGCATCGCAAGGGCCGCCTTGGCGCGCTCGTTCTTCGGATCGTGCTCGACCACGCGCTGATAGACCGCTCGCGCCTTGTCCCCTAGGTCGGTACGCAACAGCGCGTCCGCCAACTCGAGGTAGCAGTCGATCAGCCGCGGCTTGTCCCCGGCCTTGAAGGCGAGCTCCACCTGTTTCTGACGGTGGCGCACGCTGTTGGGATCGAGCCGCAGCACCTCGTCCACCAGATCGCGCGCGTGGGGTAAGTGGCCCGCGTTCTCATACCCGGCCGTCGCGAGATCGAGCTCCTCGATGCCGCGCTCGCGCTCGCCCTGCTCGATCAGCGCCTCGCCGAGCGCCTGATGCGCCTCGGGATCATCGGGATTGTCGGCGACGCGGCTCTCCAGCTCCTCGATCTCGGGCGCCGCCGGTGTCTCTTCGATGTTGGAGAACACGAGCGAGCTCGCCTGGTCGCCGCCCGAGCTGATCTCGTCGATGCCAAGATCGATGAAGCCTGACTTGCGTCCGCCCGTGGAGATGGACGTGTCGTCTTCAGTCTGAATGAAGCTCGGATGCCGCGGCGGCGAGGGAGGCATCTCCTCGAGCGTCAGCGGCTCATCGTCCACGTCGTGACCCATATCGGTCGTCGCCGTCTGGAAATCCGGCTCGAGCTCGAGCGGTGGCACTTCGACGACGTTCTTGCGGCTCCCGGGGGGGGGGAGGGGGGCCGCACCACCGCCCGCGCCGGGCTTCCCAGGCGCCGCGGTTGGCGGGCGCTTGGGCGTGACGGGCTTCACGCGCGGCGGTTCCGCAGCCGCCGCAGCCGGCTTCCTAAAAAACGGAATCTTGAGCGGGGCCTTCGGCGCCTTCGGCGGTGGCGGCGAGTCGACGATGTTGCCTTCGAGTACCAGGTCGGCATGGTCGAGCTCGATCCCCTCATCCGGCTTCGGTTCGGGAACCGTGGGTTCGAGCTCGGCCACGGGCTCGAGGTCGAGATCGGCCGGGTTCAACTCCTCGCGGATGGATGGCGGGGGCGGGCTCTCCGCGCGCACCTGCCCGAAGTCCGCGACTGTCGTCTCGAAGCCCTCCAACATCCCGCTGCCCGGACCGCTGTTCGCCCCCCCTCCCCCGGCGGGCCCTGCGGTCCGCCCGGCCCCCGCGCCCGGAGCCTCATCGACGAGACTGGTGGTCTCGATCTCCAACGACTCATCCGGCTCGGGCACGACTTCTTCGATGAGCTTCTCGGCAGCGGGCGGCGGAGGAGGGAGGGGGCTTCGGCGTCGCGGACGGGGGCGGGGTTACACGGGCCGCAGAGCCGCGCTTGCCCGGATCGGCGCCGTACATCTTGAGATGCTCGGAGAGCATCTCGCGCAGGTTGGCGCTCTCGGACGAGATGTCGGTGAATTCCTTCAGTGCGGCGAACGCGTGGTCGATCTTGCCCGCCTTCTGCATCCGCTCGGCGTATTCGACAAAGTTCTGCTTCGCCTCGGCGATGAACCCCTTGGCCGCATACAACTTGGCCAGCTTCAAATACGTCGACTGCCGCGCCGGAGCGTTGCGCAGCACCTTGTTACACATGGCGATGGCGTTGTTGTGAAACCCGAGCTCGGCGTATTTATCCACAGCCTGGTCGTAGTAATCGGCTGCGGAGCCCGGATCCCTCAGCTTTATGTAGAGATCACCGATGCGGTTGTAGATGGACAGGTCAGGATTCGTTTCGTCCTGATTATTGAGAGCGTCGAGCCAGACCTCTGCGGCCCTCTTCGGATCCTTGGCCTCGAGACCTTTTGCCTTCTCTTTGAGCTGCTCGAGCTTAGACATGGGAGCACAAAGATATCGGACCCGTCTAGGCTGGACAAGCCGAACCCGCTGTCCAGACGGCGCTTACGAGGTCTGTCCCCATCCAGTAGGCGACCTCGCGCCAGTCATCGACCGGCGCCAAAGCGAGGTCGGCAACGTAGCCGGCAGCGATTTGCCCCCGCTCTCCGGCCAGACCGAGCGCGGCGGCGGCATTGATGGTCACCGCCGTCACAACTTCCGCGTGACGTAGCCCCAGTTGTGAAACCCCGAGCGCCATGATCAGAGGCAGACTCATCGTCGGAGACGTTCCAGGGTTGAAGTCGGTCGCCAGGGCGACCGCCGCACCGGCTTCGATCAAGCGCCGCGCCGGCGCCTGCGACCGCTTCCCGAGAAAGATCATGGTCGCCGGAAGCAGCACGGCCACGGTGTCGCTCGCGCCCAAAGCCCGGATCCCTGCATCCGAAATCGCCGCGAGATGATCGGCTGACAGGGCGCCAAGCTGGGCGGCGAGCTCGGCGCCACCCGATCCCTCAAACTCGTCGGCGTGC